>JABCTJ010000154.1 GCA_018238375.1 Candidatus Thorarchaeota archaeon | reverse complement strand
GAAAGCCACTGGACATGACCATGCTAGTCATATTCTCCTGTTGGTCAAACCATTGGACCACAGGCTGTATCGTTGAATCCCAGTCCACGATCAAGAGATCATAAGTTCGCCAATCACCTATCTCAATTTGAATGAAGCCTAAGTCCATAATACGTGCAGGATTAAGCAATCGAGCGGTTTGCATTGGAATGTCGATGAACCCAGCAATCGTCAGATTAACTTCCACAGATGAAAAATACGGGAACTCCGTGGTCATAATCGGTATGGATGTCTGGATGATCTCACCAGCACTCAAGAGCGATGCGTTCGTAGAACTAGCTACGACCCACGTTTCATTTGCAGCTAGTGATGCAGACCCATTGATATGCTCGAAAGTGTTCCAAAGCGTACTCTGTGGATCAGCTCCCACGATGTCAAAGGTTTCACCTCTACTTGCATTACGGTTGTATGTGTACTTGCTATAGACATCTGCGCTCAAGACATCAGACATATTCTCCATGAGCGCTTTCAGATCTGTGAAGTTCTGGTTCGACCAAGTGATGTTGTTTGCTGAAACGCGAGCATCATAGTCAAGATCTTCAAGCGCATCCAAGAGAGCTTCCTTGGTCATGACATCAGCGGATACAATCATGCTTGAGAAAAACGTAGTCGCAATCACCACTCCGATTGTGAGTGCAATGAATAGCTTATAGCCTCTGAGAACTCTCTTGATGGCGTACTTGAACATCTCGTGTCACTCTCTTTCTGTCGCGATTGGAATTCAATATAAAGTTCTTGCAGGATTCATCCAGTCAATCCGAAATCCGCAAGGAAGAAAGTAAGAAAATTATCACCCGTAAGTCTAAGACTTGTAATCATGTCGTCAGTTATCGTGTTGAAATCAGTCTTTGAGTTTGACATTGTCGTTTCACCATGTGATTGTTTCGTGAAATCAGAACGTGTAACCTATACAAAACACAAGCGAGTCTGCCTATAAATGGTTTGGTGTTTGCCAAACATCAAACATCAAACATCAACCGATGCCATTTGTCCTCCATCTGGCGCGGACTCGAATTGTTCATCCCAAGCCCTCCTCTTGTCGTACACTACAGCCGTACATATTACCATTGCCATTAATGCAAGGCTCGCTGAAACCACAGTTGGCATCGTCACCCAAGGGTCGATGGGGGTATAGGTGGCCACAATCAGGTTCACTGTCATGTGGTAGGTTGTGGCCGAGTTATTCGCCATGTCAAAAGCGGAAATCCAGAGCTCATGACTCCGATTAGATTGTAGCCTGTCAATAGATGCCGCATAGTAGCTCCCGTTGTAAAGCAACTCATATTCGGTACGATTCATAGCTGAATCCTGAATTATTAGTGAAACATTTCTTACGCCTGAAATTGGGTCTCTTACGTCGGCCCATACGGTGAAAGGCTCGCCCTCATAGGCTGATCTTGAGATGTTCCACACTTCTATTGAAGGGCGTAGAGTATCTTGCAGACCTACAATTTCCCATTGCTGTGAATTCGCCGCCGCTGACGTTTTTACAGCAACACCGTGAGCGAGAACCATCACTGCAACCAGAATGACAACCATATGGAGAACCTTTCTGCTGCTCATAGTAGTCATTCAAGTCAATCATTCGACCTTAATTAGCTGCTCTGTTGATGCAGTCCATTTGGATAACGCGCAGAAGATGTAGACCAAGCCTACGAAAATGAAGAAGGAAAAGGTGGGCACAGTGATCAACAAGCAAAGCAACGCTTGCCGCGCCACCACCATATCTATTCGCGTCGCCTTCCGATGTACTCATTTTGGAGTACGCGCAAGACTCTCAACTGCACGCCATAGTTGATGAATCGACTTGTTTACGATACCTGTGCCCTTGCTACAATGCACCTATGTCATTGCGCTTTATGTCCTTATAGCTTGTGGTTCCTGCCTAGTTCCCCCATATTAGATGGCGGCGCTAGGTTCGGGGTCTCCGTCTGCGACGAAACTAATAGGACATATTAGGAATAGCTTCGAATGTATAAAAGTCATTCGGGGGTATGCTGGTTCTGCGGAAACCAGTAAGCTTCGCAGTCTGCTCAGTAATGAGAACAGGGACCCCGCCACGTAAGGGCGGGGATATTCTTCTGTTACTCGGCTTTTCGCCTTCTTCTCCGCACGCAAATGAAACCAAAGAGAACTAATGCAGCCAGAGGTAGACCTGTTGCTGCGGCAACAAACACCATCTCAGCAAATGACATGACCAAGGGAGGTGCAGGAATTGCCGGTGAAGGCGGAGTTGGAGCAGGCCAGCTGCCGGACACAACTAGTAGATTGGAGTAGTGGGCCATAGCTACATCAGGCGCAGATCCCACCTCGTAAAAAACACCCACAGCCGGAGCGTAAATGGAGTCGTTGCTGCGGTGATGCCAAATCACAGCCTGAGTTGCTCCGCTGACTGCAGACACATAGTCGTAGTTCGTAACGACCAAGTCGGTGTGACCGTCGAGATCCATATCTTCAAACATGACTATTGGTTTGACTTTCAGGGGCATCGCATAGAACCAAACTTCATTGCCTATGGCGTCGAAGGCTCTGATGCCAATCTCCCTCCAGTTGATGATGAGCTCATCGATACCATCGTTGTTGTAGAGGTCAGCTGCATAGAAGGCACGGAAGTTTCCCAGCGGGATGCTGATCGTGTAGAGATTCACATGCGTTGCTCCACTAACCATAGTCACATTCTCATACGAGTCGAGGAATGCCAGGTCTTCATTGGCGTCGCCGTCAAAGTCACCAGATATCAAGCCATAGATACTATTGCCATTGCTAAAGCCCCACATAAAGAAGCCAGAAGAGCCATTGTAGATGCGCAGATTGTCATCGTAGCCACCAAATGCAGCATCTAGGGTTGCACCACCCAAATAGTATCCGACAGTCAGGTGGTTCCCGGTACTTGTTGCGTTAATGCTGCTTGTGTAGAGATGGTTTCCTCCACGGTCATACCATGCAAGGTAACCTTTCGTTGTCGCCGTCGTCTTCTCGAAAAGAACAACAATCTCATCTCCAGAATGACCAGTGTTGAACTCTCCCGTTTCGCAGTCGCGAATGACATGATTAGACTCTGTGGGTGCTATCTGAGCAAACTCGGAGCCGTCCTCACCATCAAGGATTGATATGATGGAGCTAGTACCACTGCCATAAAGGACTGCAAG
>JABCTJ010000104.1 GCA_018238375.1 Candidatus Thorarchaeota archaeon | reverse complement strand
GTATCTGGGTTACCGTGTTCAGTACGTCACGAACTTCACAGACATCGACGATAAGATGATCAACCGTGCGAACGAAGAAGGCACCACTATTGGCGAACTAGCTACAAAATTCATCGCGGAGTATCATGTGATTGCAAAGCAACTGAATCTAAAACCAGCATCAGTTAACCCCCGTGCCACTGAGCATATGGACGACATTGTTGAGATGGTCGAACTGATCATCAAGAATGGCAAAGGCTATGTTGTTGATGGCGACGTCTACTTTGATGTGAGCGAGTGGAAAGCCTATGGGGCTTTGTCGAAGATACCTCTCGATGATCTCTCCGCTGGTGCACGAGTCGATGTTAGCGATAAGAAACAGGACCCACGTGACTTTGTACTCTGGAAGGCTGAGAAACCAGGAGAACCTTCTTGGGATAGTCCGTGGGGTAAAGGAAGACCAGGCTGGCATGCGGAATGCTCAGTTATGGGAAAACATTACTTGGGTCTTCCCTTCGACATCCATGGTGGCGGACAGGACCTGATCTTTCCACATCATGAAAATGAAGTAGCTCAGTCATCCGCTGCATACGGTATTGACACACCTGTCAAGTATTGGTTGCACAATGGCTTTCTCACTCTCAATAGTGAGAAGATGTCAAAGTCTGAGCAGAATTTCTCAACAGCCAGAGAGGTTCTTGATAACTACGATCATCAAGCTGTTAGACTCTACCTTATCTCAGGACAGTACGGTCAGCCGCTCGATTACAATGATGGTGCACTTGAGCAGGCAAACCAGTCGTTAGAACGAATCAAGAATGCTGTTGATACTGTGAAGGGACGCATTTCAATCCTTGAGCGTACCGGAAGCCGCGAGTCAAAAGCAGATAAGAAACTTGGAGAAGCATCGAAGAAAGTTAGAGCTGGCTTTGAAACTTCAATGAATGACGATTTCAATACTCCAGGTGCACTTGCTGAAATCTTCACCTTTATTCGGGAAATCAATACTCACACCAAAGATGTTGGTGGAGCTGCAGTGCTAAGAGAAGCACTGTCTGTTCTATCCGAGCTCATTGGTATTCTTGGGATTGACCTTGAGGCAAGCGAAGTTTCTGAGGACTCTGGAGAATCTGCTGAAGCTCTCAAGGGTGTTGTAGAATTCCTTCTGGATCTTCGTGAGGACGCACGCAAGGCAAAGGATTTCGCTAAATCAGACCAGATTAGAGACCGTCTTGGTCAACTCGGAATAACAATCGCGGACACCAAGGACGGGCCAACGTGGAAGATGAGTTAGCCAGACATAATAGACAGTAGAACTGTTAGTTAGTTTCACTCCATCGAGGGATGATAGTACATGCCGAAAGATGAAGGATGTACTTGACGGCTTGCAAGGGTCAGATGGAGTCAACACCTTAACTGTCTTTTAGTGAATTATAGTACTTTAATTCAGTTGACTCTAGGTGAGAGGTTCGGGATTGCTCAAGAGTCGTGCTCACTAATTTCTTGCTATATCTTCCATTGAGATAGTGTACGGGGACAGAATATAGAGCATTGACAGAATGATGAATACCAGCCATAGGCCCGACTGGAAGAGCGCACAAAAGATGAAGGTGTCAACAGGATTCGCTATCACTAGCATCGTTAGGTTGCCGGGTCCATACGGGATTGGGAACAAGGACCCTGGAGACGCGCTGCTCCACCAAACGCTATTTACTTGGTCAACATACAGAAACATTGCAGCAGTCGACATCCATAGAATATAGACTATAAGGAAAATGAGAACAGCACTGATTCTCAATCGTTTCTGGGTCATTTCCCTTCTTGCTAATCGAATTCGCGACTTGGAGCCCATCTTCCGAAACTATCCAACAACTTCCATTGACCAATTAGTGATTTTATTAGCTAATAATGTTTAAGATATATAGGCTTTTGCTAATAATGTTTAAGATACATAGGTCGAAGGAAGACTTCGATAATCTAAATCGAATAATGAAAGACCTGGAACAGATGAGGGTCTCCGCAAAGGACAATGATGACGCGGTCAGAAAATGGATTGAGGAGTTTCGAAGACGACTTATCAGAGCTGGCCTAAGCAAATGACTGATCCAGAAAGCCGCAGAGAAGGACTGGTCCTCAACCACTGTCCAGCGCTGGACATTCCTTCGATTTTTCGAAAGTATCTTCTGCAATTATCAAGAGCACCGCTGGGCTGGACACAACAGGAGATAGCTGACAAGGTTGGCCAGACCAAACCACGTAAATAAAACACACTTACTGCTGGAGAGTCTTTTTGCGACTCTCAAGCTTAAACCTTCTACTTCTACGCACTTTCAAGCTATACTATGGTTATCCTGTGATTTAGAAGAAGAAATCATTAGAAAAGGGAGAGCCGAGTAAAATCGGCCTCTCCAAACTTATTTTTCAGTGAATCTGGTTCTTCACATTGATCAGAAGACCTGGATCGTCAAGAACGTACACCTTCGGATTTGGATTTTCCTTGAGGAATCTTGTGACGAGGTCTCTAAGAGTCCCTTGGACTTTACTTGCATCATCAACTGAGCACCCTTCCATTCGGTATATTGAGCGCAGTTCATCTGCATCAAGAGTACTAATGACTTTGATATTTCCTTCAGCAATATCGAGCAGGATTCGGAAGAGGTCAGGGGGCTTCTGATTACCAATCTTGAAAGTTTGTTCAGATC
>JABCTJ010000085.1 GCA_018238375.1 Candidatus Thorarchaeota archaeon | reverse complement strand
GTTACCCTTGCAGAGAACGCAGGACTTGATCCAATCGATATTCTCGTCAGTCTCAGGTCTGCTCATACCGAAGGCAAGTCAACCTATGGTGTAGATATCACCAAAGGAAAAGTGCGGGACATGAAACAAACTCGCATTATCGAACCAGCACTTGTCAGCAAACAGATCGTCATGTCAGCCTCCGAGGCGGCACAGATGATTTTGAAAATTGATGATGTCATAGCCAGCAAGGGAATGGGCGGCATGGGTGGCCCAGGAGGACCTGGCGGCGAGGACTTCGACGACGAATAGAAGCAGTTAAGCGAGATACTCTAACTGGTGTTGAACATGTCAAAAGGCCCTGAACCCGAAAAGACAGATGAAAAAGAGACACAAGAGCCGATTAATCCAGCTACAATCTTGGTCAACATACCTGGTATAGGACCCAAGACTGCAGAAAAGATGGTGGCGGCGGGCTTCGATTCATTGGAGAAGCTATCCAAGTCGAAAGCTGAAGATCTTGCCTCATCTGTACCAGGCATTAGTGTTAAGAAAGCTGAAACATACATAACCGGGTCGAAGGCTTTGGCGGAAGCCATCGCGTCAGGAGCAGTGGACATAACAGGAAGGGCGAAAAAGGCCAAGAGAAAGAAGGCAGTGGAACCAGATCCAGATAAACACGACCTTCCACCTGCTGAGCAAATCGTCCGTGCTGAAAAGAGAGAGTCATTGGAAACGGGACTTGACCGAGAAAGAAAGAAAATGGGAATTCCATTCGGACCCAAATGGCTCACGAGATTCGAAAAAGCAAGAATCATCGGTGCACGTGCTCTGCAAATCTCAATGGGTGCACCAATTCTTGTCAACACAAAAACTGCACCAAGCGGCCTATTTGCTCTTGCCGAGCATGAGCTCAGAGCCGGAAACCTCCCGATAACTCTCAGGAGATCTCTTCCGACTGGTGAGTATGCAGATATTCCACTTCAGGTACTGTTGAAGAACACGAGGCTGGAGTGAATCCTGCCTCAACCATTCTTTTTTCTTAGCACCTCCATGTTCCTACTGCTGTTGTAATCGGGCACTATCCCCATTACCTAACGCAAGATTTAAACCGCATTAACTCAATGCCCGTGTTGGTGACAATGATGAATGCTGGTGGCCAAGTTCATCTATTTCTTTAGGGACGCCGTAGTCCTTCCGGTCATCTCGTCACGTTGCCGTTCGAATATCCGGGAGGTTTCAGAGTGAGTGAACTAAGAACAGTTCGAGGCATGCGCGATATTATGGGTCCCAATATGAGAGTCCGTAACTTTATTGTCAGAACAGCAGTTGAGGTCTTCCGTCTGTATGGCTACGAACCCCTTGATTCTCCAGTGATGGAGCTATGGGAAACACTTTCCGCCAAGGGAGGCGAAGAGATTGAGGCTGAAACATTCAAGTTTCTGGATAAGGGAAAACGGGAGGTAGGTCTCAGATTTGACCTCACCGTCCCCCTTGCGCGCATCGTCGCATCAAATCCCCATTTGCCTAAGCCATTCAAGCGATATGCTGTGGGCAAGGCTTGGAGGTATGATAGACCGCAAGCGAGTCGATACAGAGAGTTTATGCAAGCTGATGTGGATGTAATTGGCTCAACTAGTCCAGCTGCTGATGCGGAAGTAGTTCTTGTTGCTCTTGAATTTGCGAGGCGAACCATAGAGGACAACTATGTGATGAAGATAAACAACAGAAAAGTCCTCAAGGGTCTCATAGAGAAAGCAGGGGTCGAAGATAGTCTGGCACATGAATGTTTCCGAGCCATTGACAAACTCAATAAGATTGGAAGAGATGGCGTGGTCGATGAGTTGAAGGCTAGAGGGATTGACGAGGAAGAAAGTGAATTCCTGCTGGACGCGATTAAACTTAGAGGAACCGGGCTCAACACGCTTGATGAATTCCGAGAATTGCTGGAGGGTTCTGAAATTGGAATTGAGGGTGTTGATGAACTCATACAAATGGCGGAAATCTTTGATGAGAGTGGCGTTGGCAAGCTCACCGAATTTGATATGTCCCTAGCAAGAGGCCTTGACTACTACACTGGGGCGGTCTTTGAAGCCAGGTATCTTGGCAAACCCAGTATAGGCTCGATTGCAGGAGGCGGTCGATATGATGCGCTTATCGAGCGGTTCGGAGGTCAATCCACTGCTGCAACGGGGATTTCATTGGGCATCGACAGGATAGTGGATATACTGCTATTCAGAGGATTGGGCGAGAAACTCGCGTCTCAGCTTGATGTATTCATTGCTCCAATCAAGCAGCCAATGGTCAAATACGCAATGAAATTCCGAAATGACTTAGTCAAGGCAGGCATATCGTGTGAGGTAGATCTTATGGAAAGACCTCTCAAGAAACTGCTGGAGCAAGCAGACGCTAAGAAAGCACGTTTCGTTGTGATTGTCGGAGCTCGGGATCAAGAGAAAGGAGAGGTAAGCTTGAGAAACATGCGTACCAAGGAGACCCAGCAAGTGAGTTCTGACAATCTAGTGAACATCATTCAAGAAAAATCGAAAGCCTAATGAAGCGAAGGCATATTCCATGGTTTGCATGAGAACCAAAAGCTTTTCTCAAGCCAAGCTAGAAGGGGTTAATGGGATAGCCAATGGTTCGACTGCCGGTTGTTGCTGGATCATTTTATGAAGGACATGAAGCCGTTCTGGTTCAGCGGCTTGAGAACTGCTTTCTGGGAGAACTTGGCCCAGGCAGATTGCCTGAGGGTGAGCCTGGCACATCAAGGAACTTGAAAGCGTTGATTGCACCACACGCGGGGTACATGTACTCCGGGATGCCTGCAGCTCATTCATACCTTAGGCTCTTCGAAGATGGAAGACCAGACCACATTGTGATTTTTGGTCCAAACCATACTGGCATCGGAGACAGGCTTGCTGTTTGCGCAGAGGATTGGCAGACGCCGCTGGGTGTGGTCAAATACGATACCGAACTTGGTCCTGCGATTGTGGACGAGAACCCCATCGTTTCAGTGGACTGCATAGCGCATAGCAGAGAGCATTCAATCGAGGTTCAACTAC
>JABCTJ010000066.1 GCA_018238375.1 Candidatus Thorarchaeota archaeon | reverse complement strand
AAAATGCCCGTGGAGAGGATGTGAGACTAGTCGCAGATCCAGTAGGATCTGCAGAGCAGACCTCAATGAATCAGGAACCGAACATCAGTCAAGGACATTGATGTCCAAGATTGTCTAGGTTTCGGGCAACGGGGAGCAACCGCGCTTCCATTCCAAAAAGGAAAATGCGCACGATTCGCCGGGAGGTGTACCGTGCGCTTCACCGTTTCGTAGGCTCATCATCCATAAGTTAGCTTGTGTATCTGAGCCAATACTCGGCAAGTATCTGAATGCCACCCTGGCAATACGGGGGACTGTGTTCTCGTATCCATTCGCGTAGTGCTATCTCTATGAAGATATTGCCATGAGATCTACGCTGAGCACCAATCCTTTTATGCGGATATTCCAAGGTATTACGTGGGAGGGGTTAGAGCCTCCTATGTCTGGGGGATTGAAAATTGAAAGAGGCAGAACAAACTGAAAATGAGAACGTGGTCAAATGCATTTTTTGTGGTTTGGGCGTTGATCCCGAGGTTGCAGTTCGATATCAGGGCTGGATAAGCCATCCCACGTGTGCCAAAGGTGCAATGACTCAGAGAAAAGAAGGATTCGACCGAAAGTATTTCATTCTCGGAGCGATTGGAGCAGTGATAGGGCTTGTGTTCGCATTTCTCTTTGCTGGTGCGCAAGCAGCATTTGCGGAGCCCATCGTCCCAGACTACATCTTCATGACATTCATGGTTGGGATTGGACTTTTCGGCATTTCAGTAGGATTTCTAATCCAATCATTAGGCCTGTTCGGTCTTCACATCAACTACGAGCAGGTTCTTGCAAAGTATAGTGCAATCCTATCCGTTCTTGTTGCATGTGCTTTCGGAGCCATGGCTTTTATGCTGCTCACTTATGGTCTGGACCCTCTATACCATGATCCAGTGACCGGACATTTGTTAGGAATGCCCAACTACTACCTTGCAGGATTCGCATCGCAGGCGCTGTTTGGGGTTCTCTCCGCATTCGTGGGTGTCACGGTATGGATGCTAGAGGATGAGTTGCATGGAGGGCTTGTGCCTCCGATGATACTTGGCATTCTGTTTGTAATCATTGGCGCACTAGTAATGTATAGCCTCCCGATGATCGCTCTATACTTTGTTATCATATTCCTCATATTCACTACAGCTGGAATTCCGAAGTACTGGATTGAGCTAGAAGAGTAGGCAGATTCCTGTTCGACCATTCCGGGGTGTCGAATTTCATTCGGTGACTGATGATTTCCGCCCCGGACTCATTCATTTTGGCTTGTTTTTCTACCAGCTACGTTTCTCGCAATAGATTTATGCTAGCTTCTCGCTTCGCATTGATTGCGAATAACAATTCCTGAGGAATAATTAATGGGAAGTGCTGCAAAAACCAAAGCGGACACAGGTGGAAAAGAGGAATCGCGTCCCCAGGCCGTTGGACAGCTAAAGGCCTTGGAGCTGATACGATCTCGCCGCTCAATCCGCGAGTTTACAGGAGAACGGATTCCGGATGAGCATATCGAGTTGATTCTCGAAGCTGCTAGGCACGCGCCTAGCCCCGAGAACATGCTTATGATCCGTCTCATAGTAATCCGCGATGACCAGGAGATGAAGGAGTTCCTGGCCGATATCGCGCAAGAGATGGCCCAGACTGCATTTGGTGGTGCGCCCTTTGAGCTCACCAGCGGTCGAAACTGGTTCATCAGTGACCCCTACAGAGCTGCAGTCTATGCACGACTAAGGGATGGCAAGCTATTCCGCTATCCAGAAAAAAGTGATGCTGCAATCATAGTCTGTGCGAGTGAATCTTGGCACGATGCCGGTTACATGTACCAGAACGAGCTATTTGGTTCGGTTGTTGCTGGCATGGCAATCATGAACATGTGGCTGGTTGCAACCGAGCTTGGCTATGGTTGCGGCTATGAGGCTCTCGTATGTGCAGACCCACGGCATGCTGAACTTGTCCGTGACCGACTTGGGATTCCACCAATCTGGACGCCACTCACAGCGTTCTGCATTGGAAATAGGGTATCTCCGCGCGCTCTTGGTCCAAGCAGGGTCCCACTTGAAGGCCTTGCGTATGAAGAGCGATGGGGTAAGCCGTACAAACGAATGGCCTTCAGGAAGGGGTGAGCAACATGGACGTAAGTTTTGATAAAGAATCAACGGAGAAGATGAAGGAGCTCGCTACCGAGGCTAACCTCTCTTCTGAGGGGTTAATCGAGTGCGTGATGTTACAATTCATCCACAACACCGGATCCAGAGTCTACACTGGCAGATGGTCCAAGGGTGAGAAGGATGGAGTCAAAGGATTCCGATACGTTGTCCAGTGGCCCTTTAGACCCGGATTCTGTGAGGCAACTGGTAACATGGTTAAGAAATGGAGGCTTGAATAATGGCTAAGTTTAGACCACATCCAACAGGCGAATGGCCTTTCTACCCTCGGCTTAAGGATGGCGACATTGAACATGAATACTGGAACACCAAGAAGATGATCCACCAGGCGTTCATCAATGACCGAAAGGGTCGTGTTGTCGTCTTGATGGAGGGAGAGAAGTATGACGCCTTCTTGGAGAAGGTGAAGAAGAGAAAGGGCAACATGTGGACGGTGTCAGTCGATGCTGCAATGCATGAGGCTCTTGATGAATGGATCGCGAAGGAGGACTGATTGAAGATGTCAGAACAACTACAGGAGTTTTTCAAGTTCCTCATCGCAAAAACGAAAGAAAAGGAAGATCTCAAGAAGCAACTTGCTGACTGGGTTGGACCTTACGATGGTAAGATTCTTCAAGTCCATACGCCTGACGGCGGCGACCAGTACATAGTCGTGACAAAGGATGGCATGACCCTGCACGAAGGTGTCTATCCCAGTCCGGATGTCATCTACAAAGCGACCGGAGAAATCTTGGTGGGCATCTTCACAGGCGAGGTCAAGTTCAAGGATACCATGAAGGATGGAAGCCTTGAGGTAATTGGTAATGCACATGAGAGCGACGCACTTGCTAACCTCATCCTAGCCGCAATGATGGGTGCATTCTAGGAGGTCCGTGATGTGGACGTCAAGAAGATAGTAGTCATCGGCGCGGGTTTGATGGGATCAGGCATTGCTTACATCTCTGCTTGGAATGGTCTAGAAGTCAAGATGGTTGACATCAAGGAGGAGTTCATCGATAAAGGAATGGAACGAATCCGCACAGATGTAATGACCGGAATCGACAAGGGCAAGATGACAATGTCAGAGGCTGAGGGTCTCATGGGCAGGCTCAGTGCGACCACCGTTCTTGAGGAGGCTGTCAAAGATGCCGATTTAGTCATCGAAGCTATCTTTGAGAACATGAAGGTGAAGAAAGAGGTCTTCGGCAAGGTTGATGCGGCAGCACCTGCTCATGCAGTGATTGCATCAAACACATCCTCATTGAGCATCGATGAGCTGGCAACGGCTACGAAGCGACCGGATAAGGTGATTGGAATGCACTACTTCTCTCCTGTTGCTGCTATGAAGCTAGTAGAAATAATCATTGGCGAAAAGACTAGTGAAGAGACCATTACAGCAGCGATTGCAGTTGCTGAGAAGCAGGGCAAACAAATCGTCAAGGCGAAGAACAGTCCGGGCTTCATTGTCAATCGCATTCTAATGCCCGTTCTTAGGGAGAGCATTCTCCTATACGAACAGGGTGTTGCTACCAAGGAAGAGATTGATGTGGCTATGACAGCGAAGGCAAGATTCCCAGCTGGTCCATTCATGCTTAGTGATTTCGTTGGTCTCGATATCGCGTTCAACGCCATGAGCACCCTTTACCGAGAGCTCGGAGACTGCTTCAAGCCTCCGGAAACTCTGGAAAAGCTGGTCGAATCAGGACACATTGGCACTAAATCCAAGAAGGGCTTCTACGAGTACGGCGGGGCTCAGGTCAAGCCAGACCCTCCCAAGGGTGTGGACACAGACTGGCTTGTTACAAGAATCACAATGCCTGTGATTCGAGAGGCCATGATTCTTGTGGACGAGGGCATCGCTGAAAAGGATGATATAGACATCGCGATGAAGCTGGGCGCAAGCTTCCCGGCTGGACCCTTTGAGATTGCTGAGAAAATCGGCATGGATAAGGTACGTGAGGAGATCGGCAAGCTGCATAAAGAGCTCGGAGACTGCTACAGCGTTCCGAAGATGCTACAGTAAAACCATCTGGTGGTAGAAGGCAGGGCTTGCTCCCTGCCTAGCTCTTCCTTTTCTTAGGCCCCCAAGTGCACAACTAGTATGTCCCCTGCCTATCAGGAATCGAATTTATATGTAGGTTGGGAGCTCCACAACAACAAACACTATCGAAGTGATTCTATTATGCCAGAGTACAAGACTTTACTCTATTCAAAGGAAGGATCTTTCCTCTCTCCGGTCAAGAACGTTGCAGTCATCAAGTTCAATCGGTTGGATGCTCTCAACTCAATCAACGATCAGTTCATCCAGGACTTAGATGCAGCTTTGACTGAAGCAGAGAATGATCCTGATGTCAGATCTGTGGTCATGGCGTCAGCTCACGATAAGGTATTCTGTACCGGGGCTGATCTGAAGATGGCACAGGGTTTGTTCAAAGAGATGGACAAGGTCAAGGGTTATGTCGCGTTGGGTCAAGCAGCTCTCGACAAGCTTGCGACATTAAGCAAGCCCACAATCGCAGCTATTCACGGACTCTGCCTGGGTGGAGGAACCGAACTTGCTCTAGCGTGCGATATCAGGATTTGTGACGAAGAGGCTAAGATTGGAACTCCTGAGGTCAGCCTTGGACTAATCCCTGCTTGGGGTGGTTGCATGCGATTGCCGCGTATCGTCGGTCTGAGCAAGGCAATGGAGATGATTCTTACAGGCGGCACATTAACCGCACAGGAATCGCTAGCTTGCGGCCTTGTAAGCAAGGTCACCTCTGTCGACGAACTACTTAGCCAAGCCATGTGGTACGGCGCCAAGCTGGGGGGTAATGCTCCTCTAGCTATGAAGTTGGCCAAACAGGCCACACACATGGCATTTGAGGAGTCCTATAAGAAGAACCTTGAATTCCAAGTCGAAGCTGCGTACAAGTGCTTTGAAACCAAGGACTTGGCCGAGGGTATCTCTTCTGTCTTTGAAAAGCGAAGAGGCAAGTTCACAGGCGAGTAGTCTTTAGGATTTGAGGCCCCAGAAACTCTGGGGTCACTCTTCCGTTGCCCGAAACCTAGACAATCATGGACATCAAGGTCATGAACTGTTGTTCGGTTCCTGCTTCATCGAGGCTGCTTCGCAAATCAAAGATTTGCAATGTCTTACGTCCTCTCCACGGGCATTTTACGTCCCCGGCCAACTGACGGTGACGGTAGAGTCATCCTTGGACTTGGTTCTCGTCCTGGACTGACACTACATGTACAGGTCCCTCTCTGGAGTATATTAACATCTACAAAAAAGGGGCTTCGATTCGCTATTCATCTAAGAGATGTCCAATTTTGTACAGGTTTTCTGCAGCTGTTACATACCCTCTTTCCCATCTTCAAGAAACTGAATGGACGCCCATCATAAGTCTAGGCAACTCAAGTCTAGTGCATCACCAACAATTTGCTCGATGATTGGCACCTTATCCTTACTCTCAGGAGTTACTGTTCCCAAGAGCCCGTCAACAATTCGGCTAGTAGTGTAAGTATCGTGTGCAGTCAACATTATTGGGACATCTTGTTCTTTGGCTCTTGACACAGTTCGAATGTCAGGCGCGATTCCTCCTGTAAGGATCAGCAGGTTTGTATCTGTTTCAAGCGCCGCTAGGCAGATGTCAGGGCGATCCCCGCTAGTAATAACCGCCTTATCATGGGTGCGTCGAAACCACTTCAAAGCGTTTTCTGGAGCCATGCTTCCAATCATGAAGTGGTCAACAAGAACGCCCAGTTTATCATCGCCAGTTGTCATCTCGCCATCCAGCGCCCGCAGAATTTCACCAACATTAGGACTAAACAGATCTCTGTTTTGAAAAACGACACCACAGAACCGTAGTCCTGTTCCCTCAAGGAACGGCTGAATCTTTTCCTTGACGGCGTCCCTAAGCATAGGAGGGACCCTCTTCAGTATAATCCCAATTGAATCAACCCCGTGTTGTTGAAACAGGCTTTGCTGGAGTAGGATATCATCGATTGCTGCCATGGTAGAGAAGTTAACAAGACAAATGACTGATGCGTCGAACTCCTTAGCTATCTGGGGTGTGGACAGATTGACATGAAGAAGATGCCACGGAGCTTTGGTCCCCTCAATCAACACGTAGTCAACCCCTTCAGAAACTTCCAAGTAGCACTCCCTAATTTTCTTCAGGAGTACGTCATGACCGAGCCGCAAAAGCTCGTCATGGCTCACAAACGTTCTGACAATTGGACATATGCAACCAAGATCTGCTTTCATGGCTAAGACTTCCTTCATGACCGCAGCATCTACATCCACGTCCATCGCCTCTGTACTATACTCGAAACTCTTCGTTCCCACGGGTTTGAAGTAACTAACCGATTTCCCCTCTGCACGCAGTTTCGAAGCGAGGGCAAGAGCAACCATGGTCTTGCCAGTACGCGTTTCACCACTAATCACGATATTCTTCGCCAATGCATCACTCTCCAGCGATTGTTATCTTTACATCAACCGCACATATGCCCTTCCCCTTCTCGTAGGCAAACACAGGGTTGATGTCCAATTCCACGATTTCCTCAAAGTCAGTTACTAACTGACTGATTTTTAAAATTGTGTCTTCCAGCGCGGGTATATCGCTGGGAAGCTCGCCCCTGACACCCGTGAGTAGTGCACCCATTTTAGTGTCACCGATGAGGCCCCCCGCCTCTGCGCGGGACATCGGCGCAAGCCTGAATGCGATATCCTTTAGGTAGTTCACGAAGATGCCGCCGGCCCCGAACATTATCAATGGGCCAAACTGAATATCTCGCGAACAGCCAATAATCAATTCCTTTCCCTTGGGAGCCATCTCTTGAACATCAATACCGTAGAGAATCGCCTTTGGTACATGCTTTTTCGCATTCGCGAGAATCTGCATGAAGCCATCTTCGACCTCCTGCTGGGTCTTAAGCCCAAGAATAATCCCTCCAATGTCACTCTTGTGTACGATGTCAGGACTTGCAATCTTCAAGACCACAGGAAAGCCAAGATCCGCGGCTATCTGTCTTGCTTCTTCAGAACTGGTTGCCAACCGTATGCGGGCAACAGGAATGCCGTACGCCTCAGCCACCTCATGCGACTCGTAGCCCATCATGATGCTCCTTCCATCTGCTCGCACCGAGTCCATGACCTTCTGAACTCGTTTCGTATCAACCTTGAACTTGGGAACAATATCATCCTTCAGATTGTCCCTCCGCACAGTGTACTTGTAGAGCTGGGCCAAGGCGTGTACAGCTCGTTCAGGGAAATCGAAGACGGGAATACCTCCATCATTCATGATGATGCGTGGGTATACCATTGAGTTGCCACCCATGAATACCGCAACCAAAGGCTTGCCAGGATACTTCTTGTGCGACTCGACCAACGTTTTCGCGGTTTCTGCCTCTTTGGTTACAGCCTGAGGAGTAACCAGAACAAGAACGGAATCAACGTTTTCATCCCTCAGAGCAGCCTCAATACAAATCTCGTAGTCCTTAGGCTGAGCCGTACCTAGAGCATCAATTGGATTATAGACTGAAGCAGCAGGAGGTAATTCTTTCTGCAGAAGCTCGATTGTCGCCCGGGATAACTGAGCGATTTCTAGCCCGCAAGCCTCGCAGGCGTCAGTCGTCATGATTCCTGGGCCCCCAGCATTGGTGACTATTGCCACACGGTTGCCTGCAGGGAGATGCATGTCATCGAACACGCTAGCGACATCGAATAGCTGAGACATATTCTCGGCACGATTGACACCGCTCTGTTTGAATGCCACATCATACGCAGTATCGCTGCCAGCTAGAGATCCCGTGTGCGATGAGGCAGCCCGGGCTCCAGCGGCGCTCACCCCCGATTTCACAACGAAGATGGGCTTCTTTGGAACGACCTCTCGGCAAGCTTTCATGAATTTGCGACCATCAACAACGGACTCTATGTAGAGTAGAATAAACGTGGAGTTCGGGTCGTTCCCGAATGCCTTAACGAAATCAGCCTCGTCCAAATGCGCTTTGTTACCAAGACTTACAAACTTGGAGAAGCCAATCTTCTCCATAAGACTCCAGTCAAGAATTCCGGTCATCAGAGCTCCCGACTGCGAAGCAAAGGCAATCGATCCCTTGGAAGGGGTTCCAGCGGAAAATGACGCGTTGTACGGAGCATAGGTGTTGATGATACCCAAGCAGTTTGGTCCTTGCACAATCATGCCGTATTTCTCGGCAATCTCTACTATTTTCCGCTCCGCCTCCTGTCCCTCATGACCAATCTCCTTGAAGCCAGCGGTAATAACTACGAGTGCCGTTACACCCTTCTTGCCACATTCTTCAACTACCGGGAGAACGAATCTGGCAGGAATCACGATGACAGCAACATCCACACGTCCTCCAATGGCACTCACAGACCTGTAGACTTTGAGTCCGAGAATTTTCTCCGCTTTCGGATTAACAGGGTAGATTCGACCCTCGTAGTCGCTGTCAATAATATTACGCAACACCGAGTTGCCAAGCTTTCCTTTCGTAGATGATGCACCAATTACTGCGATAGATTTGGGATTGAACAGTATTTCAATGGCTTTCTGTCGATCTACGGTCAAGCGATCCCACTCCTGTTGCTGATTGGTCTTGTGTGCTAGATGAGAGTAATATAACTCCTGCCTTACGAACCAAGAAAGACCGGTCCATTTTGACCCCCGACCTAGTATTACTCACAGTGATATTACGGTATGACCCAGACATGACATAGGTGACATAGAATTAAACTAGTAACTCTTCATGTTCCCGAAACCTATGTAGACGGTCTGGAGAAGCTCGTTCAAAGCAATCTCTACCCGAACAGGTCCGAAGCAATCAGGATTGCTATCCGCGATCTGCTGAAGCGTGAGCTGTGGGGCACATAGTAGCACCCCGCGGCTCATTCCCTCCTTTTAGGATGCTAGGTTTTACGACCTGCATCCCGTTCAGTCATTACAATCGCAGGTTAGAGATGCTGCGCAACCTGCTAACAGTGAATTCTCTTCTTCTGGACTGTATTTCTTGAGCCCAGAAAGGTCGTTTGTGCAAGAAAGCTTCATATCACTTGTACGCGGAATTCGGAATATTAGCCACATTTAGTACTAAACCAGGAGTGTGCTACTATAAGACCAAAGGTGTCTGAAATGAAACTAGGCTCATCATCTCTGGCAGGAGCCAGCAGTGGTTCAGCGCGTCTTATCAAGGGCTGCCCCTGTTACAGAGAGTTCGGCGATGAAAAGGTTTGCCTGAACAACGATGACGTGCTGCCCATCATTTCGATATCAGTTGACCCATCGTTCTTCGCTGAGTCACAGTCACCGGAAGAACTTCTCAAGTTCAAGAGTAGCAGGAAGAACATGTGCTATCTGTTGGTTTTCCTTGACGAAACTGACGATAAGGTGTATTGTGTCAGTCAAGGTCAGCGAATACGAATCAACAATTGCGATGTAAAGTCTTCAGATGTTCTTGACGCATTGCAGTTCGTCACATCAACAGAACAGTCGAGTGACGGCGTCGTGTGTTCTGATTGTCTCTATAAGTATTTGATAATGAATACTGAGGTCTTCGCGGATCGCCTCAGCGAAACTGAAAGAAGAGAGATAATCGCAGCGTATGTAAAGAATTTGGCTGTGAAGATGGCCACGGATCTCGAGGAAACAGGTAAAGAAACTGTACTGGATGAGGGAGTGGATCCCCTTGAGCATGTTGAGAACAGCATCAAGGACCTCATGAAGCAACGGAGTGAATGGGCGTCTCAAATAGATGAAATGAAGAAGAAGGAAGCCAGCGAAGATCTCATCGAACTCATGGAGCATTACAAGCTCCTCGCGAGACTTGAAACTGTGTTCCTATTTCAAGTGATAACTTTGAGCCAAGCTCCGGATCAAGTCGTTTCTCTGGGAGTCCTGAAGTTCATGGTCGAAGTTGCAGGAAGGGTGGTAAGTTTAAACAACGAAATTCGTGAGAAGTCGCATAAGGTAGTGAAAGCAGGCGGGATACCAAATCAGGTGTTGCAGCTGCTTGAGATTCATTCTGACAAGCGTAGGCGCACTGAACATCGATTTAGTAACCTTCTCAGAGCCCTCAGCCAGATTCGAACATAGCACGATAAACTCTATAACATGACTCCTCGCTTGTTCTACGTTGATTGTTTGAAAATGTAGGGCAAGTAGAACCACGACATGGAGCAGAGAATAGTGACAATTGGTGGAAGCCAAGATAGTGATCGCCAAGGTACAATCAGACTGATCAGGGGATGTCCCTGCTTCAAGGTTTTTGGCGATGAAAAGCTCTGTGTGAATGACGATTCAGTTCTAGAAGTAGATGTCGTCGACGTAGACACCTCCTTGTTTGGGTTTGCACGCTCCAAGGAAGATATGGACAAAGAACGGAGTGAAGACGACAATATTTGTTACGCCTCGGTGTTTATTGATGATATTACAAATCGCATTTATTGCATATCACAAGGATGGGTTCTCCGTATTCATGGCAGAGATGTTCCCGCTAGTGACATAGAGGATGCCCTTCAGTTTATGTCCACGAAAGATTTGACTGCAAGTATGGAAATATGCAGTGATTGTATATACAAATTCATACTAACGCTAAGTGATACATATGCTGATACCATGACTAAGCAGGAGAAGGCGGACGAAATCAGAAAGTATGTCGATAAGTTCTCGCTGATGATTGCCGTTAAGCACAGCGATATGGACGATATGATGCAATCCATCGGCAGTGAGGATGACATCGAGGAGGGTGTTGACTCCTTCGCATTCTTGAGGAGCTATCTAGTACAGCTTCTGGAGCAGCAATCTTATTGGTCGAAGATTCACTATGAACTCAACAACGAGAAAGCTGATGATTGGCTCATCAAGCTAGCGCAGATGAGAGAGCTTCTAGCCAGATTGGAATTCCAGTTTTACAGTCAGACATTGCAACTTAGAGACATCGCAGACTTCAATCTCCTGATAAAAATGCTACAATTCATTCTGAAGACCTCAGATGAGATACTGGTATTGAACGAGAGCATCCATACTGAGATTCGGTCCATGCGCTTCACGAGCCTTGTGAAGGATGATGAGAGATTTAAGCATCTCGCGTCTTACGGGGAGAAGAGTAGGACCGTCGAGCATAACTTCAGCAACATCCTACAGATCCTTAGTCGGCTCTAAGCTGTGGAAATCTAATTCTACGTGTATTCATTCGACAGGCCCAAACTTCTTGACGAGCCATGCTACACAACGGCCAATTGCCTTGTTCAGTGGCACACGGGGTTGCCACCCCAGCGACCTCAACAGACTGATGTCAATGTCTGTGCGGGTAATATCACCAGCCCATCCTCGCTTGCCCCCAGCATATTCTATTTGTGTATCGAAAAGGCCAAGTTCAGTAATCACAAGCTGAGCGATTCGAGAAACCTTAAGTCGCTCGCCAGATGCAACGTTTACCGGATGGAATCCACTTTGCAAGTCTTTTGTCAGAAGAATAGCCGCTTCGACTGCGTCTGTCACATGCAGGTATGATTTCTCTTGCTCTCCATCCCCAAGAACTTCAAGAACCGTAGAATCCTGTTTGAGACTCCTGTAGAAGTCGTAGATTACTCCGTGAACGAGTCTAGACCCAATGGTATTCGCAAGTCTGAGGCTGATTGCGTTGAAGTCGTAGAGTTTAGAGTAGGATGAGAGATACATCTCAATGGCACCTTTAGCAGCACCATAGTTGCTTATCGGCCGGAATGCAACACTCTCGGGAGTGGGAAGCACTTCCGTTTCACCGTAGATAGTGCCACCAGAAGAGGCGAAGATCACGCGGGTGACATCGGACTTGCGCATGACTTCGAGAAGCTTCATGGTTCCGACCACATTGATTTCGAAATCCCAGTATGGGAGTTCCGTGCTGAGTCGAACATCTGGCTGTGCGGCGAAATGGTAGACCGTGCGGACACCCTCGATGGCTGTTTTGACAACGGCTTCTGACGATATTCTTCCCTCAATGAATGTGAAGCGTGGGTTATCAACGTGAACAGCAAGATTGTCCATTGAACCGGTTGAGAGATTATCTAGCACAACCACCTCATGGGTGTCAATCAACCTGTCAACAAGGTGGCTACCTAAGAAGCCGGCTCCACCTGTAATGAGCACCCGATTCAATTCCATTCAATCCCGCTGGCGCACACAGCTAGGCAGTTTCATAAATGTTGCTAGACAGAGAAGCGAACGTCAGAGAGAATTGCCTCAAGGAAACCAATCGCTGTTGGTTCTGCTGTAGTATCATTCCAAGCTTCTGCGAACTCTCCATATATGGTCAAATCCTCAAGTGCTGCTATGCCCAACTCAACTAGTTCCTGCTCTGAAACTTCGCTGCCCTCACCGATTCCAGGACAGATATCCTTCATTGAGCTGAAACCCCACTTCATTTCTCCAGCTATATCACGAAATACAAATGGGAAGGTCCTACAAACGAACGGACGAATCGGATGTATCATACACTGGTTATCCTTGAGGAAGATACAGTCGCCCGAATCCATCTTCCGAAGCGCCATGTAAGCATTGCCAGATTCGGTCTTCAGTAGCGGAGTATCACGCAAACCCTTGGGCGCGGTTCCGTTTTCTGGAAGAACATAGAAGTCCAGTGCACGTAATAGCTCTGGAGCTGTCATCCCTAGTGTTGAGGAGAAACGGGCTATGTCCCTGCCAGTTACAGTCACAATCAGCCCCTTCCGCCTGCAACATTCGCCGCACTTGATACATTTGAAGCGCACAAGATTCGCGCCTTTCTCTTGCGCTTCGCGACTCTTCTCAGACACGGCGGGTCACTGCCTACTTCAATGAGGGCAAGTACTCTTTGAGCTTAGTGATGCCTTCCTGAATATCGGACATTGAAGCCGAGTATGAGAATCTAAGATGTGAATCGTACGCTTTCCCAAATGCAACCCCCGGCGTCCCTACAACACCAACCTTCTTCAGAAGTAATTCAGCAAGAGTCAAACTGCTAAGGTTGTATTCACTGAAATCGGGAAACACATAGAAAGCTCCTTTCGGGGATATGCAACTAACTCCGTCCATATCACAGAACAACTGTGTGATGACGTCTCGGCGCTTTTGATATGCGAGCCTCATCTTTTCGATCGAGGATTGGTCCCCTTTTAGAGCCTCTACAGCAGCCATCTGCGAAAAGTCTGCAGCGCAAGAGGTGGTGTTCTGCTGTATTCGGATCATGTTATCTATCGTCTTCGGATTACCTATAGCATAGCCTAGCCGCCATCCAGTCATCGCGTATGATTTCGAGAACCCGTTGATAACCAGGCTCCGCTTCATGTCCGGGTCGACATCAAGCATGGATGCCTGACGGAAGCCATCATAGACCAATGATTCGTATATTTCATCACTGAAGACGACAAAGTCATGATCGCAGGCCAGGTCATAAATGATTTTGAGGTGCTCCTTTGACAACACCCCGCCTGTTGGATTCGACGGACTGTTGATGATTAATGCAGTTACTGTTCTCGTCATAGCGCTCTTAAGAGCCTCTTCATCAAGCTCGAAGTCCGGACTCATCGGGACATCCACGGGTTTGGCTCCGACCATGCGTATCATAACGCGATATGTTGGCCATGCGGGAGACAGACATAGAACCTCATCGCCACCATCAATGGCGGCCATGATTCCACTAAACAGAGCCAGCTTGGCTCCGGGTGTAACGATGATATTCTCTTGGCTGTCGATTTTAATATTTCGTTGATTGTAGTAATCAGTTATTGCGTCGAGAAGTGGAGGAGTTCCGCGAGAGGAAACATACTTGGTATGCCCTTCGTTGAGTGCCTTTATTCCTGCTTCCACCACATTTGCAGGAGTGGGAAAGTCGGGTTCCCCCACCTCAAGGTGGTAAATCTTGCGACCCTTAGCCTCGAGTTTTTTGGCCAGTTCAAACATCCTCAAGGTGCCAGAAGCGGGAATGCGTTCCATAATGTGTGAAGTCCAATCCAATTCAGTTCACCCTTTTGTTGCCAGTGTCAGTTCTCAGTCATTGAGAACGAATCTATTCTTTACGACGGGATTATATTATTTCCGGGGAGGCAGCTGGGACTTCAAACTGTCCAAGATTTTCTGTTTCTGATACTCAGTTCCACGAACCATGATTCGATCGATTAACGCTTCTCCTAGACCCAGCTCATATGCCTTGACTATGTAGGGAACATTGAAAGCATCTATTCCTACGAGATCACAGCAAACCGTATCGACTGCAACAGGGTCTGTGCCTACCACAACACCTCCAACCTTGGCAACCCGTCCCTCTTCTCGCCGCCCTATTGCAATCTCTGTCAAATCAACGACTGTCAAGTCGGGCCTGAAAGCCTGAAGAAGATCGACTAGAGCATCATCGATGCGGTTGTGATAAACCGATTTATCAACCTCGGGCAGTAATCCAAAAAGATTCTTCATACTGGCTCCAATGACTGAAACCCCAGGATTGACCTTCAGTGTTGCCGCATTGATTAGCATACGAAACCCAGTCAGTAAAGCTGGCATTAGCTTGCTCTCAAAGAGATGTCCAGCCATTTTCACAGGAGCCAAGTCCGATTTCGAGAGGTTAACCAGTGTTGTTGTTTTCCCTTCAAGCCCATGATATGAGGACTGCTGAAACGCATCTTCCGCGTTTCTGAGGGGGTTATCACTCTCCACGACCAGCACAGGAGCGATAGACTTGAACAAACGGATAAGAGCACCAACTAGGTCTGAGCTTGTGTTTCCTGCGAAACGGGGGTCATAGATGGAAGGCTTAATTATCACGCGATCTATTTTGCCTTTTGGAGTGGGAGGGCCAAGGAGCTTAGAGAGAGCCTCTGAGAGGGACTCTTGTGGCGTCCTGCGTATGGCTATTGCAACCTCTGATGTGTAGTTCATGCCAAGATTGGGCCTGTGTCCAAGGCTTTAAGTGACTCTAAACCTCTCAAGGCCCGCAAAATGAAGATTACTCCAGACGAAGCAGAGCGGTATTCGCGGATGCTTGCTCTCCACGACTTCAAAGAAGCAGATATGGAGTCCGTAATGGGCACCAAGGTGGCGGTTGTCGGTGCTGGCGGACTTGGAAGCCCTGCCTTGAGGCTTCTGACTGCCATCGGCTTTGGTGTCATACGGATTGTGGACAGAGACGTGGTTGAACTATCCAACATTCAGCGACAGACCATCTACAACACAAAAGATGTTGGAAAACCGAAGGCAGATGCTGCGGCAGAAAACCTTGCGCTCTTGAATCCTCACGTCAACTTCGAGCCCCTATGCATATCAATTGAGGAGAGCAATGCGAATGATATCCTGAAAGGATGTGATATTATCGTTGATGGACTCGATTCATTCCACTCCCGCCGTGCTGTAAACAAAGCTAGTCAATCGTTGGGTATTCCCTATGTGTTTGCTGGAGCTGTAGAATACTACGCGAACTTGACCACGTTCGTACCAGGAGAAACAGGTTGCTTCTCATGCATTATGGGAAACGTGGAAGACAATCCCGATAACAGTTGTGAAAGGATTGGGGTTACGCCTACACTCCTCTCAATCGCTGCCGCAATCGAAGTGCGAGAAGCTGTCCTCTTGACGACTAAGAAGGAAGCACGTTTGAAGAACAGGTTGATGACCATAGATATCAGCTCTTTGAGTTTTGATTTCTTTGAGATTGCACGCGCTGAAAACTGTCCGGTATGTTCAGTGAATCGAGTAGACGGCACGGTTGTTCAGGAAGGACCAATTGTGACAGCTCTATGTTCGGGCACCTTCAACGTTTCTCCTATGAAGATCCTCAATCTCGACCTGAAATCAATTGAAACTCTTCTAGCAAGAAAGCACAAGGTGACTAGACAAGAAAAATTCCTGTTGATTGAAACTAGTAATGCAGTGAAGGTCACATTATCGACCACTGGTACAGCAACCATAAGAGGTGTGGAAACACCGGAGAAAGCCCTTTCTGTCTATCTGGACATTCTCCAGTAGCATCCCTTTATGTGCCGAAGAATAATCTTCGTGCCCTTCGCCTTCGCTCTTCCTCACTCTCATCAGATTCCGGTGGCGGTGGAGGCGGCGGGGGTTCGACTTCAGGCACTTCTTTGTCGACTTCATCAGGGGACTCAACTTCTTCCTCAGCTGGCTCGTCCTCTGATACAGTGGGCTCATCAATGGGACTCCATTTCGTAGGCGTTTCTGAAGGCTCGGTTTCAGTCACATGCTCTTCAGAGGCAGGTGTAACAGTTGTTTTGGGGGGAGTGATAGCGTCCTCGTACTCACCCCATGTGAGCCCAGACTCCGTCGAGGGGGACGTATCATCGACTTCTTCCCTAATCATATCAATAGGCTCAGGTTCGACGGGAGCATCTTTAATCTCCGCAGGTTGTTCAGACTCAGAAGATTCCCCTGGTTCTGAAGCTTCTGAAACAGACGACTCCTGATCTTCATCTTCAGGTTCGATTGTCAAGGGGCTTGGCTCACCTAGCTCGAATTCGGTCCTAAAGTCCCTTAGAGGTCCCTTAATCTGCATATCTTCAATTTCAGTATCTTCCGTTCGCTCGATGGCTTCAATCGACGTGGACTCAACTTCTGAGCTTGCCACTGGTTCTGACTCGAATTTCGGTTCAGGACTCGATTCCTCAGCGACCGGCACTTCATCATCCGGAACAGTATCATCTTTTTCCTCGGTTGACTCCTCGTAATGCGTTGGCAATCTGTCCCCCGGATCGGCAGGTTCAAGCAAATCATCCGAAGAAAGGCCACGCAGCGACTCTCCGAAAGTAAGACCTAATGTCGTGCTTAAACACGACTCACATCGCTTCGCAGCCGCGATCAATCCTTCAGAAATGAATTCCTGCAGATTCTTAGCCTTGTCTTCATGCCTAGCTGACCATCTTACGAAGGAGTCCACCATCCTGAGTGCATCACGGACTCCTAGCCAATAATTGTCGTTTTTTTCGTCTTTTTCATCTGAGCTCACGAATGACACCAAGCATAGCTACCTATAGATTAGAAAAAAAGCGTTGCTATTACATCGGTGGAAGAGGTGAAGCTAGTGCACTTTGACAGAAAGTATCTCTTCTACCATCTCATCTAAGAGAACAGCAATCTCGTTTCTCTTGAAGTCATCTATCCCGGATCCAATCGCGATAACACGTGTGGGCACGCCGGTACCGATATTCTCCCGAATTTCGTTTCTGTAGAGAGTTTCCATCTCTGGATCTGGTTCCTTGAGAACAATGATAGCTCCGCTGGCACCCGCAAAAGTTACAGATAACAGGATATCAAGAGCTGAATGCTTTGGTGACATGAAGAGGGTCTTAACATCTGTCTTCTCCACGGTTACCGCTGCTGAGCTAATCCGAATTCCGTCAACGGCAATAACTTCTGCGCTGAGCACACTAAGTACTTCCTCAAGCAGTTTATCATCGGGCCCGACCACTGTAATCTTGAAGAGATAGCGTGGTTTCTTCTTCCTAGGCCTGGACTTCTTTCGACCTTTTGCTGGTGGCATGTAAAATCACTTTCGCGCCTTTAGCACAGGCCTAGATATTGATATGTCTTGTGTGATTCCGGCAACGCCGGTGGTGGCACAGGTTTTTTAGTCCCATCAATGGAGCGGTCATAGGGAGAAGAGGAGGCCGTGCGATGAAGGAGAAACACTTGGCAATCATCGTTGTTGGATTCATCCTGCTTGGGGCGGGAATGGGGATGCTTGCTCTTAGCTCGACAGGCGAAGAAACAGGTTTCGTCTTCGCATTCCCGTTCGTCATCATCAGCGGCTTGGGTCCAGTTGCTGAAGTAGTCATACTAATCATTACTCTGGGAATCACTCTATGGTTTGTGAAGGGGGTTTTAGATCTAGTTCAGGCTGGAGGATTCGAAGACGATACACGCCTGCACACTCGTTATCTCAAAGTAGACTCGCTATGCGACCATTGCGAGAGCGCACTGCCATCACGAGCGTCTTTCTGCCCCAGTTGCGGTAGACCTATTGATGGATGCCAGAGGGGCTTCGAGAACGAGGACTAGCTAATCGTCAGGAGAGAGTCAGATGCCAGACAGAACAAGATCCGTGCGAATTGACGATGTAATCGCAGTGAAAACCATTGAGGACAGTTGCTTCCCTAGTCCTTGGGACATAGATGTCTTTGCCACACTGGCCAGCTCGGGGGGATGTAACACTCTAGGTAGAGGAAAACAAGCATCCATGCAAGTCATCGAGAACAACGGCAGTGTGGCTGGATACGTCGTCTGGGAGGATTGCCTAGATACTTCCGAAGGTAGAGTGCTGAATATCGCTGTTAGCAAGAATCTGCAGAGAAGGGGCTTCGGTAAGAGCCTACTCCAACATGTGTTTGACTCATTAACTGGGAGAGGAATCAAAACAATCACCCTTGAGGTACGTGAGGGTAACTTTGCTGCGCGCCGGTTCTATGAAAGGATGGGAATGGAGGAGTCGGGCAGTGTACCCGACTACTACGAAGATGAAGATGCTATCATCTACTCCATCACACTTTGACTATTGGACTCGACTACGTATAAGCCGGGGGCCTATAACATCGTGGTAAAGGCGCAAGTACGCTTCGTCCGTGGATACAACACCAAGCGGAAAGTCAGACTCCTCCGCCCCACCTAGAAAGACCTCACGGTCATCTGCTACCGTAAAGAGCATAGGTGTCTTCGTGTACCATATTCGCCAACCGTGCAATTCCTCAAGCGCTAGCTCTGGTTCGTCTGTATGGGGTACGATGAGCACTCTTCGCTTTGGCGTTCTTGTCCTACTCAGTTTCTTCAGATTTAAGCACTCTATGCTCAGAACGGATACGACAACGGATTCCTCAGCCCTCTGCACCATATCCATGATGTAAGCACATGTTTCATCCTCGCCTGTCAGATACCATGTCTTCTCGGCTGAAACCTTCAATAATCCGTCACCAGCCTTGCGAACTGCATCCATAGTTTCGATGGTCTTCTTGACAGATTCTGTCAAACTGGTTGCTGTTTCTTCCACTTGTTTGTGCAAGGATGTTGCTTGTTTCTTCTCGTTGCTCGACCAGCGAGTCAAGGTCTTGTCGGTGGATGTAGCCAGCTTGTTGAACGCCTCGCTGCGCGACTGTGACAGGACCGCTGTTGTTTCTTCAGCTGCATTGGTTGCATCTGCCCCTGCATTGGTGATATGTAACGTTTTTGATGCAGAATCATTTCGCACATCTTCAATCAGTGCATGCGATTCAGTACTAAAACGCGCTCTTAGGTCCAGACCAATAGATTCGAACTTCCTAGATGCATGTTGATTGGCCAAAATCACACTCTGTTGGGCATTCTCAAAGGCAGAATCACGGACTTTCGTCACATTCATTGACACCTGCTCCACGAACTCCTTGAATTCAGTGGCTGCGGATTCAGCAGACCTTTCACACTCTGAGAAAGATCCAGTCAGATTGCCCGTAACCTCGCCAAAATCCTTCGATGCGTTACTTACTGCTTGCTTGAGACAGCCATCCACGATATCTGAAATGAGCTCTGGTAGGTCGGACATACTATCCTCACCTTGTTTTAGTGCGGCAGTACTTGTTTTGCCAAAGGTTATGGCGTGTTCCCGGAAAGTATCCTCCGCTTTCTGGAAGAGCAAAACCCCCGTTTCTTCGAGTATTTCTAGATTTTCGCGATTCTTATCTGCGAGAGTCTTCGCAGCATCGTTGGCTGCCCTGGCGATTTGCTGCTGAACCGCCATCAAGTCGCTGTTGAGGTTGTCGCCAAGTATTGTAACGGAATCAGCTATGTTCGACAGACCCGAATCGACCCGCGCAGCAGCACCCTCAAAAGCCTGACTGGCTTCTGTCCTGTGGCTCTCTATTGCTTCTGCTATCTCGGTCTTCACAGCATTCCTTCCACGTAATCCAATCTTTTCAGACTTCACAAGATTGGCTTGAAACGCCTCAACCTTGCGGGATGATCCTGTGGTTATGGTCGTTGATAGTGAGTCGAACTTCTTACTTGTGCTTGCTATAAGCCTTTGATGGAAATCCATATGCTCTGTGAAGTATGAGTCTGCTATGTCCCTGACAAGCTTTGTTCCCCGCTCCAGGTCGATTGTGGTTGCTTCACTGAGATTTGATAGCTGATCAGTTAGATTCGTCTTGGCTGTCGTGAGAGCCTCTGTGAATTCCTCAGAGAACTCCGCTAGGTCATCATTAATTTCCTTAACGGTATCTGTTTCGAGGCTCTCGAGCGATTCCTGTATTTCATTTGTTGCGCTTTCAAGCTGAGATAGCGTGCTCGCGATGGAAGAGGACATCTCCAACCGTTTCTCATTGGCAAGCTCTTCTAGGGTCTTGCGCATTGCACTCGCAGAATCTCGGAGATTTTCTATACGCTGAGTCATCTCTGAGGAATACCCAACCTGGAGCTTCTCAGAATCATCTCGAAGGGCATTCATCTCAGCATTTAGAGCTGCGTTGAACTCGGTGTGTGTGGATGCAATGAAATCGCGAGTTTCGACTATCTGACTTGCCACAAGTCCGCCAAAAGCAGCCTCCAATCCTTGAGTCATGTTGATGAACTGCCTTGAGATATCCTCAACCTGCATGTGGAACTCCTTTCGAATCTCAGAGGCATGAAAATCAATTCTGGTCATCTGGTCTTCCATCATGGCGTCAATCTCTTGTCGCGCTCGCTCTACGCTCGAACTCAAGGACTTGACCGACTGACTGACTCGGTCGTCAAATCTTGTATTTAGATTTTCATAGAGCACTCCCGCTCCAGTGACGTACTTGTCAGCTGTCGAGGAGAAACGTGCGGTGACACTCCCAAGCTTAGCATCAACATCTTTCTCGAATTTATGTGCGCTCTTGTTAATAGCAGTAAGAATCGTTTCGTTCTTAGTTCCCGCTGTTGCAGTAACAGCACCAAGCGAAGACTTGACCTCGTTGAACATTTTCCCGGTCACGGTGTCCACTTCAGCAAGTTTGCCGTCAAGAATCTCGACCACATCTTTGCTAGCCTTCGATGCTTTTCTTCCAACTGATCGTCCCGTCTTGGCAGACCATCGATTCAAGTCTTTGTGCAGCTTCTCTGTTGCGACTTCAAGGTTTGTTTCGTCAGCCTCAAGCTCGCTGCGGAATAGGCCCATCATCGATATTTTGGTGTCATCGAGATGCTTGGCGAACTCGCTGTCAATCGCCACTGCCAAGCTCTGAAGTGTGCCGTACTCCACGCCAACAATGGTTCGAATCTTGTCAAGATAGGCTACAAGCGTATTCTTGTTTGCGTCTAGGTAATTTCTCTCTGTCAGTGTCACCTGTTCAAACTGCGCGGTCATGGACTGGGATGCAACTTCCATGATTCCTCTGACATCCGTTTTCCAGGAGTCTATAGCATCAGTAGCGGATTCTGTGACCTTGAATGCACTGAGAATCTTTGTGCGAGTTAGATCCGCCTGCTCGTTCGACATCAATCTTGTTTGACTTATCAGAGAGGTGAGTGAGTCATGAGCGACCCTTGATGCTTGACTGAGATCTTTGTCTAGCTGATCGAGAGATGCAATCAAGGAATCTGCTGAAGACCCGAGATTTACAAGAGTCTTATCTATGGTACCAAGAACCTGTGAGCTTGTCTTTTGGGATACATCAAGGGATACACTCTGAATTGCCTTTTCTGAGTCTGTGAGTGCAGTGGAAATTGCACTCTTTGAATTCTTGATAAGCGCTTTGACTTTCTTGTCGAAATCTGTTAGTGCAGTTAGTGAGGGTGCACGTTCCCGTTTGACGCCCTTGTCAAAGTCGCGGGATATCACCTTGAGTTCCTGCTTAAGTTTAGTCTGGCTCTTATCCAATTCGGCTTGAAGGTCCGCCAGCTTTGTCCCTAGAGTGTCATCCAGACTCGTGTCCAGCCCTGTCATTGCTTCTTCAATTTTCTGTGAGTACCCGGTCAAGACATTGGTTGCGGTATCGACGACTAGCTCTACCTGACTCAGCACGGCTTGAAGCATTTTGTTTTCGTAATCCTCTAGGATTGTCCTTGTGCGTTCACTTGCGGTATTTTGTATGTCCCTAATCTCATCAGCTGACTCCTCAGTTTGTTGTATCTGGTTTTCCAACGCACTGAGAGAGGCATGCGCCAATCCCGCGGTATTCTCAACCATAGAGTTGAGCTCACCAGTCATGGAAAGTACTGCGGGAACTGGTCTGAAAATGGGTACTACACCCTCAACCTTAACGACAAATCCCTTGCTCTCTAATCTACTCAGAGTGCGATTCACTCTGGGAAGTTTCTCGCCTGAAATCATGGCGACGGCGCCAGGTGTCATGTTCCCACCCAAGTATATGGGCAGCATAACCTTGGCTTCAAGGTCTGATAGACCTAGATTCGCCTTCAAGACAGGCATATATTCTACAACTGCATTCTCAGTCAAATTGCATCCCATCCAATGACAGTCCAAGAAACAGAATCTGGACTGTACTACCTAGTTACTTATCTCGCCCGACCTCAGCTTGGAGCTCACGGTGAAAGCCGTTTCAATGTCATTCACAAAAAGAGGTTTCCGATTTTCATCGATAATGACCTCAGCATGAATGCTTACGATATTCTCAGACGCTTCTATATTGAGAGCGTCAAAACAGCCAGAGAGTTTACTTTTTACGGGCTTTATACTCTCAACAGTGCTCTCAACATCAACCGCGATACTGAGTATCCACCAGTTCAGAGTTACATCCTTAACCTCTGACTTCAAGTCATAGTACTTCGAGAACAAGTCTGCGTAGAGCTTGAGCATTTCAAGGCTTTTGATCCTTACGTACACAGGATTCATTACGACTATGCCGCGAGCGAAGTCAAAGTGGAAAAGCAGGCCGTCACCGGCCAGAAGCATAGTATTCCCTTTATGAATTGAGGCCGACTTGGACCAAGTCTTTTTGAACTTCGTTGTGAAGTGTCTAATCGAACTCACACGCAGTGCTGAGAGGAAATCCTTGATTGGAAGCCTGCGGTCAATCATTCGGCGTCCCTTCCGCTCCATAATGAACCTCTGGATATGATTGAGATACTGGCTGTAGCAGAAACTTGGGAGATCCTCCGGTTCGATACCCAGCTCAATCAACATGTTCAGGAAATTCCTATCTTTGCAGGAAGGACGCACTGTGCAGCTTAATCGATCCTCTTGACACTCACGACACTTGTTTTCGTGCAATTCCATTAGCTCTTTCGCTAGCTGATTATCAGCTGTCACATCCAACAGGTCCATTTTAGTGGCCAAGGTCGTATTATGCTTCTTCAGTTTCATTTTAGATTTCAACCCGCTGCTCAAGGATAGCCCAGTTGTACTATGACCGAGATGGTCAACGCTCGTTAACGACCCAAACAGTCGTGAGCGAGATTCAATTGCGCATCTGTGCTTTCAATGAAATAAAGTTATGCGCATGGTCAACTAGGATAAGGCAGTTCATACGCGTGGTTACAGGTGTTGGGATCATGTAGGAAGCATTTAGCTCCAAATGGGACAGAGCAAGACCTAGTCCTATTGGGTAACTTCCTTTAGCTTAGACGACCAGTTGCGGATTTCACTGTTGAGTCGCGCAATGTCATTCTCGTTCAAAGTTGCGGTTGGTGGATACGATTTGAGCTCCCTCGCTCTCTTGCCGAATTGGAACAAGACAGGGGTACCGCCAGTAATCATCGTGGTCAATTGGTCCCGAACGGTTTCCAATGCGGCGGCCATCTCAACAGCCTCAGTTGCAGGGGATACCTTCCCAAGAAGCTGCTTCATGATTCCATCAATTGTGCCTGGGAGTACTACCTCTTCAGCCGCAGGCGGAGTCTTCTGTTCAACTTTCTTGTGCTTTGTAGCCTTCGATGCTTTCTTGGTTGCCTTGGTTGTAGATGGAGCTTCATTGACCGAACGGGCTACCAGTGTAACATCTTCAACAACCTTGCTGATCTCTTCAACTGATTTGTTGTATTTGCGCTCGATGTCATCCAACTGTCGCACGATAATGCTAACAATCTCACGGGTTTCATCAAATGTCCCTGAGAGGTCCTGAATGCTGTTTTCCAGAGATGAAAGACCAGCGACATACTGCTGAAGGTCGTCAATCTTGGTCTCCAGCGTTTCAAGGTTGCGCCCTGCGCGAGTGAGCTCGATGTTCTTGCTAATGTCTGATACCGAGCTTGACACTGCTTCAATCTTCTTTCCAAGCTCACCTAAGGTCTTGGAGTCCTTAATCTCTACTATACCCTCATTCAAGTCGTGAGAGGACACCAGTAGATCATCCATTTTCTTCAGAACAACCTCGTATTCCCTTGACTCGACAATCTCAACGACATTCTTATCGATGCCATTAACTGAAACGAGCAAATCATCAATCTTAGACACCGGAGCTATTGCCTTCTTGATGTCCTTGACTTCTGCTTCGAGCGAGCCCATCTTCTTGGCCATGTCCTTGATAGAAGAAAGCACCTTTAGCTCGCCGACAATCGTGGCTAGGCTCTCTGCCAGTTTGTCGACTTTTTCCTCAAGCTCGTCTGCTGTTGATTCTTTTTCTGTGGGCATAGTGTCTCCTACCTAGACATGTGAGTACTGCTTTAGATGCGAGTCCAGTATTTAGGCTTTCGGGAGAAGATTACGAAAATGCAAAATAATACTGTACGGGAATCAAGAATCGTTGAGACCCGTGAGTGCATGAGAAAGGGCAGCTGAAGCTTATGCGCGCTTTGCTCGCACAACATCCAAGCCAAGACTCTCAAGTATCGGGAGGAGGTACGCCTTTTGTTCAGCGTTTGTGCCTTTCCAATCGATAATGGCGGTCTTCACGGTCTCGCGCGATCTGTTCATCATCTGAAGTACAACATCACGAGTTAGACCAGGTATTGCATATTTTGGGGCCATATGACCAACATGCAAATCGCGCTCCAAGACTAATTTGTTGAACTTGCTGGCGTAGTGTGTACCCCCAAACCCAATGACTGCGTCTTCTGCAAACGGCTCTCTTGCGCAGTCGAGTGCTGCCGCAGCAACTGCACGCGCACCTTCCTCGTGTCGCCAGTGGGCTTCATCGCTGCCCAACTCGATAAACAACAGGGGGGTATTCATTGTGGTGGGGCCATGGTGTGTGACTTCCATAGTGACATCGAAGGCGTCCAATCTGCGATCTGCTTGTTCCTTGCAAAGCCGTTTCAGAGCAACTGCTACCAGAGATGCTGTTGACACGGAGAGCTGTTGGGGATTGCCACCAAAGAGCGCTTCTTGACCAAGGTTGCCTGTGCTGTGGACCAGCAAGGCAGGTTGTCCGGATTCAGCCCTGTGGCGCGAACAGAAGATGAACACTTCGGCATTAAAGTGCGACTCCAGATGGTTACAGAAAATCATGTCACGAGTGGAAGTAATCAATAAGATTGATTCATCTAATGATAGAATCGGATTGCCCTCGAATGTATCTCCAGTTTCCAGGAATCCATGTTCTTCTATCAGGACGTTTCGAATCGTTTGGCTGGCGATATCCTTTTCCGATGTTACAAGAATCCGCACGGCTGCGCACCTCTTGTCAGCTAACAACGCAACGTGCCAGTAATGGCTCCAAACCTAGCTTATCGATTTTGATTGTAATTTTCTCTTCAAAGGACTCCAGTATCTCGGATTCAATGCGTGTTTTAAATTCCTCAACTCGAGCTATCTGTTTCCTGATGTCATCTCCAACCTTTAGGAGGTCATTTGTATGATATTCCAAGTTCCTTGAAGCTTCGTTCAAACGTTCTGTGAGGGCGGCGCTTTTCTTGTAAACATCTGACCCTGCGAAAGCTCGACGCTTCTCGTCCAATTCCTTTGCTTGCAGTTGAAGATCGCTTATGGAACCATTCTTTATCGCTTCAATCTCCTCAGAAGCGCGACGTGCTAGCCGATCCTTGAGCTTCAACTTGTCAGTGTCAAGAGCTTTCTGCAAACCTTCTAGACCCTCAACTAAGCCAGGAGTGCCGTCAGGCTCTGCAATTATCGCAGTCAGAGGATCCTCGAAGTAATCGCCCAATGCCCTCTGACCAGGAGGGGACACCCTCACACCGGTATCACGTTGCATGAACTTCTTGACTTGCTTCTTCAAAGGACTGAGCTTCATCCGGAGCAGCGCAGCGATATGCTCCGATTCCTCGTCTAGCGAGAGCAGCTCTGCGACATTAGATGTTTTAGTGAATTCGTTGTAAGCTTGCGTAGCAGCTGAATGCTCTTTCGTGGCTGTATCAATCTTGAGCTGAATCTGACGGATCTGCTCCTCGAACCCCTCAGCGCTGTAGGTTAGTTCGCTCAATGTCTGGATTCGACCGCCAATGCGTTCCAAGTCCTTAACCCAATTGAACTCGTAAAGCAACTTACCAAGGACCTTCATCTCCTTGGAAAGCTCCTTCATGTAGGTGTCAAGCATTTTGATTGTATTCTTGTGCCTCTTATCCATCCTGCGAATCCAGCGAGCACCAGCACCCCACAACTCCTGGATAAAGCGCTGAATCTCCTCTTGCATGGCCTCAGTGCTCTCGTACGTGATATCACGCTTAACTTCGAAGCTCTTGACAATGCCGTCCAGTTTCATTGCAAATCGGCTGGCAATCCCAATGGTTTCAGAGTCGTCTTTTGCACTGTCTTCCAGATCCCCCGCAATCACCCCAACATCCTTGAGAGTCTGGCTTACGTTCTTATGACTTTTCTCAGCGCGTTTGATGAAGTCCTTCGACTGCGTTGCCAAGCGCTTTCGATACCATTTGTCGAGCTGGTCGACAGTAAGAGTGGTCATAGGGAAAACTCACCTAATCGGGCGTCGATTTCTGAGCGCGCTTTATCAACTTTGCGACCTTGCGAAGTCTGTACATAAGTCTGACCATCTTTATATCAAGACTAGAATAAAAGTGATAGTGCATAGGAACAAGTGATCGGTCATGTCTGAGATACTAGAAACTGGCAGCCGACGTCCTAGGCTTGACCTCGCATACAACGTCGAGTGTACAGGCTGACGAAAAGGTCGCCTAGGTTTCTACATCAAACGCCTCAGCTTGATTGATTCCACCGGCAAAGACCGCCTACTGCTTCGGAATCCAGCTGGGTACAGAAGTGGCTTCTGGTCAACATTCAGAAGCGGCGGACAGGTCTTCTGTGGCATGTCCACGGAGGAGCAGTCCTATTCCGTGAAACGGAGGGAGTACAAGCAGAAACGGTTCGAACTAGCTCTGGAATTCACTCCAGAGGGTCAGACAGCCCCAATGGCTATGTTTGATATCGCCCTGTGGACCTTCAACAGGCCATTTCTGTTGATGCGCCATCGGACGACGAACGTAAGCGATTCGCCACTGGAAGACCTGAGGGTCTACAGCCTGATGGACTTCGATATTGGTGGTCCGCCCAGCTACAGGGACGACATGGCTAGATTCGACCCAGAAACAGGCGTCATGCAGGTCTGGGATGAAGCGCCACTCCATGTGGAACTGGCCTCAAAACCCAGACCGACCGGTTGGGAGATATCGCCTCCGCTGAAGCTAAAGGTGACAGATACCTACCGCGACCTGAAGAACAACCTCGAGCTGGGACCAAGGGATGTTGCCGTCGCAGTGCAATGGAACCTTGGAACTCTCGACAAAGGCGAGAGCAAGTTCGTCGACGTCGTGATCTCATCAGGGATCAGCCACGAGGAAGCGGAGGCGCTCATTCCAACGGCATGGGAGCTCTTCAGCAAGAAGATGCAGTGAAGCTGGTGTGTAAAGCAGTGCAACACCAGCAGAGCACGAGGAGTCCCTCGATATCTTCATTGGACTGTCGGATACTAAAAAAAGAAACGAGAAAGGGGAAACTCGACGGAGTCCCCTCTTTCTCAGTCTACATCAGATTCTTCGAGATATGCAGCTAGCATCCGCCCAGAGGGGGTTAGACTTGCCTGCAATCCTCTGCACTGGGTGTCGCCCCCAGCAAGCAGCTCCAAGTCCATCAGAGAACGTAGATTCCATTTCGCAGTCGAATATGGAACAGTGCTCCGTCGGGATAGCAGATCTGCAAGCCCAGTGACCGTTAGACAATGATGCTCTAGGAGTTGAGCACTCATTCTCAAGACGGCCTTCTGAGTGCTGCTCAACCTTAGGTCAGCTAACCGTAGGAACGATGCAGCAAGACTCTCAAAAGTAGGCTTGTCAGCAGGATGAGTGAACTGCTCAGAGACCTGATGGCCACTGGAGAACACATTCGCCTCGTTGGCTAATTTGACACTCACCTGTTGATTCCGCGACCCGACATCGATGGGCCGAGGTTGTGGTTTTACTTCCAAAACCCATTGTGTTATCACCTCACTTTGTTAGTGGGTCAAATTCCCTCTCGTGTGTTGATACTTAAGGTTTGTCAGGCGTGCTGTTGGCTTTTCAAACCACGCATGAATAGACGATAGTAGTGAGCTATGCGCGTAGGTTTCGGAATTGACGGACCATATCCCATACCATTGCGACGAGCTGTAGGAAAAAGATACCCGTCAACGGGTTGACCAATGTGAAAATAGTCACTTGAGAAGCAAACAACAGCCAGCATAGAAGGAATCCTGCTGGGATCAGCCATGAAAAGAAAATCAAGAAACAAATAATTAGCAGACGACTCTGACGGGCATCGGACAACCCGATTCTGATTGGTATGTATAGAAATCCGCAGAGCAAAGTCCACCCTAATATCACAATTTGAATAGAGAATATCCCAAAGATTGGCGTCGATACTTGTGCAATCAATGCTCTATCACATCTTGCTGGTTATAACCTACATCATTTCCTCAGGGATTGTAAGTCCCAACTTCTTCAGCTTCCTGAATCCCGCAGAATAGATAGTCATGTGGTGCCGAATATCTTCTTCAGCATCAGCGAGAGATGAGAGGTAGTGAAAGGCTTCATCGAGTCCCCCAACCTTATACTCCTCCATCATGGTAGTTATGACATCACTCATGCCCCGCATGCTGTCCTGTATTCTTGTGCTCAAGTCAATCATTGATCGCACAGTCTCTTGTGACGCAGGGTCGGGCATATATGGCAAGAAATCCTCGAAAGCAACAGCGACCGATTTGCAGCTCTCAACGCGTCCTGGAATCACCTCACTGTACATGGAGTGCATCCAACCCATCCGCTCCTTGTCAGTAAGGTCTCGGAGATTCTCTGGGGAAAAGTATGCAGTCCATGGAGCAAACTCTGAACTCTCGTAGGAGATCCAATCATCGAATGCCTTGAGGACCCGCCCCCAACCTTCTGAAGATTCAGACATACTCAATCAAACTATTATCACAGCAGTGGGAGATATAAACTAGAGCGCAAAAGCGAATGAGTGAGATGGACGAGAACATCCTTGACAGCATTCTGTTTCTCTTGAAGAATACGAAGGATTCAGGTGCTCTCGAAATTGTCGACAGGGGAACGGTAGGAGTTCTTGAAAGCCTAGGGACTAGTAGGGGATTAGATGATACGTGGAGTGTATCAAGACGCAACCGTATCGCACTCGCATTCAAGGCGGTGGCTCTTGGATCACCTATCGAAGCGATTGTTGAACTGCTGACATGGAAAGACTTTGAGGGGTTCGTTGCGGAAATCTTGGAAGAGAATGAATTTCATTGTGTGGAGAGCTTCCGAAGAAGAGGTAACAGCACCATAAAGGGCATGGAAATCGATGTTGTCGGCTTGAGAGGAAAGACTATCGTGTCCATAGATGCGAAGATGTGGGGGATTAGATCAGGGAAATCTTCGGCACTTGCGCGCGCGGCGGAAAAGCAGAAGGAAAGGACCGCCCGATTGGCGAATCAGATGAACAGACTCGCACAAAAACTGAAACCCTTGCCCAACGGGTCCTATTCTCTTGTGCCAATCATTGTGACTTGGATGTTGGAGGATATCGAGTTCCATGAAGGCGTGCCTGTGATACCCATATTCAAGCTAAACTCCTTCATTCTGGACCTGCAAATGTATGATGGTATGTATCTCACCTTCGAAGGCGTCTTGAAGGCGTGATGATGTCAACAAGCCCTTATCCAATCTCACGGAGCTTGCCTGTAACTGTATCCATTGCATCCTGCGAATTCTTGGATTTCAACTGTTGACTTGGTATTACGTCTTATTCTATAATACCACGCGGAAAGTCTTCGTTAAGAACGGTTTCCAGACGTTCAATAAAATAGTCTACATCCTCATTAGAGAATATGATTGGGGGTTTGATCTTGAGGACGTTACGAAGATATCCATCCACACTGATTAATACTCCAAGTTCTTTCATCCTATTGACAATATATGTTGCTTCTTCTGCTGCTGGTTCAAACAATTCTTCCTGGTCTTTTACTAGTTCAACACCAAGAAACAGTCCGAGACCTCTAACATCTCCAATGAGAGAGTGTTTCTTTTTCAAATCGAGCAGTTTTTCTTTCATATATTTCCCAACAGAGAATGCATTCTCCTGCAAGTTCTTTGATTCGATCTCATTAAGAACAGCTAGTCCAACTGCACATGAAACAGTGTTTCCACCCGTAGTGCTGAAGAATTCCATTCCATTGTCGAATGATTTTGCTATCTCTGGGGTTGTAACAACAGCTGCTAATGGATGTCCGTTTCCTATTGGTTTACCCATAGTTACAATATCCGGTATGGCTCCTTGTGTTTCAAACCCCCAGAAATGACTTCCAACTCTACCGAATCCGATCTGTACTTCATCTGCTATGCACACGCCTCCCGCATTTCTTACGTGCTCATAGGCGTTCTTTAGGTATCCCTTTGGAAATACGATTTGTCCTGCACAACTCATAATGGGTTCGCAAATGAATGCAGCTACAGGATGACCGTTTTCTTCCAACCTTGGTATAGCAAAATCTTTGATATAAGAAGCGTATTTCTCTCCGGCCTTGGAGTCATCAGAACCAAACTTCCCTCTGAATGGATCTGCTTTGAACACTGAGACTACATGTGTGTGTGGTTCACGTCCTCCGGGTCCTTTGTGTTTGTATGGACTAAGATCGACTAAGGTATCGGTGTTTCCATGATATGCATCATCCACAATGATAATTCCATCTCGCTGAGTATGTGTTCTGGCTAATCTCAATGCAAGTTCGTTTGCTTCACTTCCACTATTCACGAAATAACAGACACTAAGTGGTTCTGGCATTTTTTCAATAAGTTTCTCTGCATACCTAACAAGGTTATCATGCAAGTATCTAGTATTTGTGTAAAGTGCAGCTGCTTGTTTCTGTAGAGCTTTAACCACAGTTGGATTTGAATGACCGACGTGGGGAACATTATTTACTGCGTCAAGGTATCTCTTTCCATCTTCATCATACAAGTACTGCATGTATCCTCTTACAATCTTCAATGGCTCTTTATAGGAAATACTCAGATTCGGTCCAATATACTCCTGTCTAGTCTGTATTATCTCTTGTTTAGTTAGGAGAGGGTCTGGAAACTTGTCTTCTGGAATCTTTAGAATCAGATTTGGATCAGGACAAATGCTTCGCCAAACATCACGTTGATTTACCCAACAAGCTCCATTGTAATTCCCCTCCATGTCCAACATATCTGTGATTATTTGAAAATGTAAATGTGGAGGCCATCCACCATTCTTAGGGTAATCCCCTATGCGCGCAATTTCATCTCCTTTACCTATTCTCTGTCCTATTATTAGTCCGTTAATTGAGTCCAGACTTAGATGTCCGTAGAGTGTATAGAACTTAGTATCTGAAGTGGGGTTATGTTCAAGGATAATAGTTGGTCCATTATCTAATGGAATGTCATTGTTTTTCAGTGAATGAACGATACCATCTAGAGGTGCGAAAATGGGAGTTTTAGGTGGTGAAAAGATATCAATGCCAAGATGGATTACTCTTGAATTCTGTACGAGCCCTTCATTCTCTGAATATTGGTCACCGGTGTAGATAAGACGACTTTCATCGTATCGACCAAAAGCAATCTCTGCCTTGTGGTCGTCCTTCATATTCTGTATTATTCTAGAGAATCTTTCAAAAACCACGACATCCTCAGGATACTCGAAATCTAGACTACCGACACTTAGGTCAATTACTACGGACTTGTATTCTTCCATGCTTTTAGTCAGAACATTGCCAAAGCGACTTTCATTATCGATTATCCATTGCACTATTCTCGGATTTTCTGGGTTTGGCGGAAATCCACACGCATCTCTGAAGATGTACCAAACGTGTTTAGGATGCATTTTTCTAAGTCTGCTAAGAGTCCGCCACGCTGGATCTTCAGTTATCGCCAAGTATTCATTCTCTGGTTCCAGAAACTGCTGGTATGCTGATACACAAACACTAGACAGCAATCTTGCACATATAGCTGGAAATAGAACTTTCATTTCTAGTTCTGTTAGTGGAAATACTGAGTGATACCCCTTAATCATTGCAGCTGCAGCCATTACTGGATCATCATGGTCCAATATTGCGTACGCAGTAGCAATTGCTAGTTCAAATATTGTGCAAGTAAACAACATGTCACCAAAATCAAAAATTCCGAGTTTCCTCGAATCATTAGTCCAATTTGTATCGACGACCACATTGTAATCGTTTGCGTCATTATGCACTATACTTGATCGTAATTCTCGGATATGGGGTACTACTTCTTGATCAAATAGATTGTAGAAATAGTTTGAAATTTCCCTTTTCTTCTTGTCACTAATTAACTCTCTATATTCAACAATCATTTGGGGTGAGTTTTTCAAATCCCAGTAGAAGTCGCGATTAGCAGCAGGGTGCGAAAAGCTCTCTAATGCCCCAGAAAGGGAACCCATGAATTTTCCGAAATCTTCCATCAGTTTCAAAGTATGCGGATTAACTTTCGCGAATACTCGTCCCGGGAGATATGTCAATAGCCTTATGAAATGCTCATGTCCCTCTTCGGTCGAAATAAGCGGAACAGATTCTCCATTAAGAGAATGAATTATTCTTGGAATCGCTATTGATTCATCAGCCTCTTGGATATGTTGCAACGCGGCATTTTGACAATCAATGATATCTCGGGATTCAGAGGTTGCGGAAATTTTCATCACGTATTTCTCATTGGTTTTAGTAATGAGCAGAAAGTTTCTATCACGTTCACTTGGTAATTCCCTTGCAGCACAATCAATACCATATATTGTCTTGGCCATTCTGACAGCATCATTTTGTGAAAATTGTGGGCGCATCTTATCCTTTGTTGACACTATCAAACAACCTCCAGCATTCAGATTCAGGAATCTGATTTTCTATTAAGTAGTAGCCTTAGAAGGAGGTCAATCTTTGGGAACGCCAGTGTCATTCTGGACCTGCAATTGTATGATGGTATGTACGTCACCTTCGAAGGCGCCTTGAAGTCGTGATGATGACAACCAGCCCTTATCCAATCTCTCGGAGTTTGCCGGTAACAGTATCCATTGTCACTATCTGAAACAGCGATTCCATGCTGACTCCGTCTTCTTGCACTTTGGCTATCGCAGGGTAGTTTCGCAGATTGTATTCAGTGGCCTGACCGATTGCGAGAACTCTATCTTCGACTGTCTTGGAAATACCATCTTCGAATCGAAGTGCTTCTCGGTTGAGCAGCTCGATCACAGGGCGCAGAAACTCCCCTTTCACCTGCTGTGGATTCATGGATGCCTGCCCTGCACCACATGGCGGTTCTTCCCGCGTAAACCCTCCATGTTCAACTATCAGAATCCGTTTCGTACTGGCTTCTGTAGAAAGCCAGTCAGAAAAGAAATCATTCAGCTGCGTTGTTTCGTCATCAGCATCACTGTACTTGGAAACGTAAGCTCCGAGGGTTTGAATCGCAAAGGGTACACCGACTGGAGTTGAAGGAGGATGAACACGCGAATCTGAGCATAATAGCACAAGGACGCTCTCGTCGCATCTCTCGGGCTTGACACACCTTGATACCAACATTTCCTCGATATCTCTATTGCGATGGAAGGAGTGACCTATTGCCTGAGCAAGACCCTGAGCGTAGTCAACGTTGAGAGCTATGATGGGTATCCCAGAAAGCGCCGGATGTTCTGTTAGATTGACAAGCGATTCGTGAATTCGTTCCTGTGGTTCATCTATGTCAAACGTGATCACAACGCCATCTTTCTGGGGAAAATTCCCATTGTAGGCGGCAGGTCCAGCAAACAGTACTGGCGACTTGCTGGGTGAGAGGAGCGGACAGCCTGAAACACGAGTGCCATGGAAAGCATCTCCTTGTTCAAGACCCAGAAGCTTCAGATCTTGAGTACTTCGATGGATTTGAGAAACGATGAAGAAACGAGGGTCTTGGCCCTGAGCGGCCACCTGCATCTTGACAAGCAGCTTTGGATCGTCCTTTCTTTGCCGCTCCAACTTGTCAGATATCTCAGTCATCTTGTTGATCAAGGATGCTCACCAAAAGCGTTCCAGTTCAATGCAGAAACTGCTTCTCTGCTGTTTTTGCCTCGGCGCCAGTGGACCACTTAAAACTTCTTTATCCTTTGATATCCCAGAAATGGGCTCCTTCTGCCTCGACGGAACTGATCTCAACCATCTGTTTATTGGTGAGTCCAGAGAGGGGTATAGACTGCAGATAGCAGCATGTTCACTTAGGCTTCTTCCACGAGCTACACCTGTGGTGCAAGCATTCAAGTTTTTATGGACCAAGCTATTAGTACAATGCGCATCTGAAACAAAGGGAGACCATCCTCGAATGCGGTTCGGAATAAGCTACCACGAGAACGTTAACAACTGGGCCACGAAAGGGCTGATTGATGCAATGAAAGCCAAAGGTCACGATGTGAAACCCTTTCGACTACTAGACGTTGCAGCTGAGATTCCTGATAGATTCGTACACCTCGAAGAGGATCTTACACTGGATGGTGCCATCGTAAGGACCATTGGATTCGGCACTGGCAATCAGATTACATACCGAATAAGCCTCCTTGAACATCTCGAAGATGCTGGAATCTACGTGATGAATCCAGCCTACTCATTCCGACGCGCCAAGGACAAGTATGCCACACTTACTGCCCTGCACAAGGCGGGCATCAGAGTACCACGCACGCATGTGAGTGAGAACCTAGAGGCCGCTACAGCATTCTCCGAGGAGGTGGGGGATGTAATCATCAAACCTCTTATCGGGGCTCGCGGCATGGGCATGATTCGAGCAGAGAACCAAGAACTAACCTATCGTGCTCTGAAATTCATTCACCAGCTTGGACAGGTGCTCTATGTTCAAGAAATGATTGAGAAACCTGATCGCGACATCAGAGCTTTTGTCATAGATAATCAACTTGTTGCTGCAATGTATCGCAATGTGCCAAAGGGGGAATGGCGAAGCAACATACACGGAGGAGCAGAGGCAGAAGCTGTAGAACTCGATGACGAATACAAGGAGTGTGCCATCAAGACCGCAGAGGTGTTGAAGCTTGACTATACGGGTGTCGACATCCTTGAATCAAAAGATGGCCCTTGCGTTATTGAAGCCAATGCTTCGCCATCCTGGAGTGCATTATCAAGGGTCACGAATCTCGATATAGCTGGGATGATTGTCGACCTTCTAGTGAAGAGATCAAAAGGCGCCTAACCCCAGTCAGATTTGAATGCTGAACGGTTAAGCTAGGCGAAAGCTGCGAGAATAGTTTCGACCTCATCTTGCGGTAATATCTTGAATGTACGTTTAGTGGTATCAACCCGACCAATCTCTACGGTCTTTGCCTTCTCAGCTGGGTCAGATACAGTCTTCTCGTTGCTAGGCGTGAGGACGCCTTCTATTGCCAACTTTAGCGCACCATCTAGATTGATATCTGGTTTGTACTTCTCAGCGAAGAATTCACGTACAACGTCCGAATCCTTGCCTATCGCAGTTGCTTTCCAACCCCAGTAGGATCCAGAAGGATCTGTGCTGAATAGCTGGGGGCCGAGGTCATCTACGCCAGCGACCAGAAGTGCAACTCCGAATGGTCGGACTCCACCATACTGTGTATGAAGCTGTTTAGTGTCACACACATTCACAACTAGTGATTGTATTGACACCGGTTCGTCATAGCTGAGTCTATTGATTTGTGCCTGAACTCTAGCCTGATCAATGAGCTTCCTAGCATCGGCATGCAGCCCTGCAATTGCCGTTCCAACATGATCGTCGATAAGAAGGAGTTTCTTCAATGTGGTCAAATCAACCAGAGGGTGCGGAGAACGTTTCTCACCAACTAAGACAACACCATCAGTAGCCTTTACACCAACTGCAAGCGGTCCGTGACGGACTGCTTCTGTAGCGTATTCAACTTGGTATAGGCGTCCTTCGGGACTGAATACTGTGATTGCGCGGTCGTAGCCTAGTGACTGTGTCGGGAACATGCTTCAAAGACACTCCTGTAATGACCAACCACCAAAGAGGTGAGGTCGAATTTGAGCACGGCCTTCGGCGTATATAAGCGTATTTCTGTGTGTCAATTGCTTTGCAATATATGGAGAGAAAGAACAGATGGCCCTTCAGTCACGAGCGGCAACCTGACCACTGCAAAGCACCATGCGAGCTGCTATTCGCTGCATTGAGAGAATTCGCGCGGTGTCAACTCAAGACCCTTTGAGAATCTTGGAGAGAGGATAGTGGTAGGACTATCCAGTCGTAGAAATTTTGTTAGGCATCAGAAACTTATACCTGTTCAGCATCATCCTCGTGCCTATAGTAGAGGTTGCAAGCTATGCAAGATATGAAGGCCGCAGTGCTCCATGGTCCCAGAGATATTAGAATAGAATCGTTGGATGTTCCCAAACTTAAGCCAGATTGGGTCTTGCTGAAGGTGCGAGCAGCAGGAATCTGCGGGAGCGACCTTCATCTCTACAAGGAGAAGACTTCCATTGTAGTTGAGTCTGAACTTGGGAAGGGGCTGTATGTACCGGGCCACGAGCTGTCCGGAGAGATTTCTAAACTGGGAGCATCGGTAACTGGCCTTAGTGAAGGAGATAGAGTGGCGGTTGAACCAATCGTTAATTGTGGGGAATGCGACTGGTGTCACATGGGCTGGTATAATCTCTGCGCCAACTCCAAATTGATTGGATTCTATTACAACGGAGGTTTCGCAGAGTATTGCGCAGTACCAGCAGAGAAATGCTTCAAGATTCCTGAGAATGTATCATTCGAGGAAGCAGCAACGTTGGATTGCATAGCCGTCGCAGAGCATGCCGTAAAGAGAGCTGAAGTGTGTAGTGAAGACACGGTTGCCATTCTCGGAGCAGGTAGCATCGGATTATTCGCCGCACAAGCAGCTTCAGTTGCAGGTGCCAGAGAGATCTTTGTCGTCGGAACCCATGAGTTCCAGTTGAAGGCCGCCAACGGATTCAATGTCACAGCCGCAATTAACGCAAGGAAAGAGAATCCGGTTGATAGAATTAATGAGCTAACAGAGGGCGCGGGTGTGGACAAAGTAATTGAGGCCGTTGGAGGAGAATCGTCGACAATCACTGACAGCATAGCCATGCTGAAACGTCGAGGGACCCTTGTATTAACAGGCATTTTCTTGAAGCCAATGCCCATCGACACCTTTGCGCTCCTTACAAAGGAGCTGAGACTAACAGGCGCTTGGGGCTACGAGTACTGGACACGCATGAAGGAATTCGCACTCTCGTTGGATTTGCTTGAAAGAGGGAGAATTGATGCAGGCAAAATCATCACACACAAGTATCCTCTTGATCGCGTTTCTGAAGCCTACGAAACCGCGTTGGATAAGGAAAAGACAGAATCAATAAAAGTGCAAATTGTTTTCTAATTTCGATCATGAATGGAGCAATGAGGTTAGAGCATTGTCAAATGGAAAAATACACCTTGAAGCTTGCGAAGAAATGGTTTCCGGAGAGATAGCAACAAGATTCCAAATAATAGGATATCTTGCTGAGATGTTGCGACGCGCCCATGGAAACGAAATCATCAGTGTTGTCAAAGAAGCTCATTTTGAAACTGGTAAGGTAGCCGGTGCAAACGCGGCAAAGGCGTTAGGCAAAAACGATCTCTCTACAATCACAGACCTTTTCACAGATACAAGTGGAATTGACCTTTTCAAGCCGGAGATAGTCGAGAGAACCCAAAATCGCGTTGTCATTCATTGGCGTTCATGCCCTGTTCCCGCCCTACTCAAGACCTTCAAGGAATGGGACTTCCCCAATGATTTCCTTCAGTTTCTGTGTCCAATCATAGAGAGCTTTGAGAATGGCTTTGTAGAGGGTTTCAATCCCGAACTAACCATTATGACACCACCGGAAGTCGGGGAAACTGGACTCAATAAGAATAGAGCCTTCTGCACAGTCATAATTTCAAGCAAAGATTGACAGTTCTTTTAGAGAACGCTTAGGGGACATGATGAAAGAAGATGAATACCCTTTGTGGGAAAGGACATAATTCGTAGTTCTAATCACTTATTTCGGAGCCGAGTAAATGTCCTTATACCATTTCTTTGAGGGGCCTATTCTCGCTCGTAGCTTCCATGAACGGCTTTTCGGCACTGCCTCTAGAGAGGCAAGAATCTGGTCAGCCTTCTCAACAACAATCTGCTTCTGCTGCTCGCTCAACGCAGGGAATTTTCCAACTAGGCTTTTCACCTTATTCAGATTCGTTGT
>JABCTJ010000060.1 GCA_018238375.1 Candidatus Thorarchaeota archaeon | reverse complement strand
CCCGGAGCTGCGATATCCGGTTTCATGTACCTTGACGCTGTGGGTCCTGTGCCTGAGAATCCCGCTGGAAAGCCATTTGTGTCAAGTGCTGCTGCAGCTAGACAGTACGGAAACAATCCCGGAGCGTCAATACTTGTACCCATCACACCATCTTGCCCGTCATTGCCTGCTGCTGCAACTACGACAACACCCTGATTGAATGCCCATTCAACGGCCTCCTGAAGGGGGTCTCCAAATGATGGAGTGGAACCCAGACTGAGGTTGATGACACTACAATTCTCCTCAACTGCCCAGCGAATCGCCGCAAGGATTCCCACTACGGTGGCTGAGCCTTCAAAGTCCAAGACCTTGGCATTTACAATTATGGCGCTCTCACTGTCGGAAACTACGGTCTTGGCTACCATCGTGCCATGCGGTATATCGTCAGGTTTTGAGTCGCTGGTTGAATCATCATTCACACCATAACCATTCTCTACCGTTATGAAGCTCCTTTGAGAAGCAACCCGTCCCTGTAGAGCGAAATCGATATCGATTCCAGTATCGAGAACTGCCACCCTCACTCCGGTGGGTGGCGTCACCGGCGGAATCATGCGAAAGATAAGAATCACTCCTCCTGCAATCACAAGCATGAGGACAATTATCACTGCCAGGATTTTGGTTCCTGAAGACGAAGATGACTGACTTGCACCGATATCTGGTTCCCAATAATTCGACATGATTGACACCCTGATGTTAGGGCCGCGTGCGGCGTGATTTCTGAAACGCAACGTCTGATGAACTTATCGACCCCGACATTGGCTCCTACATTCATCTTTGGCAATCTTGAAAACATTCAAAAGATATGGCACTCTGATTCGTACGTCCGGGGCGAGCTAGCTTATCAGTTACAAGTTCATTTATTTATGCTAGCGCCTCCGTTCCTTTACGCCCTTAAGAGGTACCCTCATGACCGCAAGCGACGCCATCCCGAGCAGTTCTGATGAGCCTCAGAGGGTTCACTCAATACCCATTGAGGAGGTTTTTGAATCCCTCTCAGTTGCGCCTGAGAAGGGTCTTGCGGATGATCAGATCAAGACGCGTCGAGATAGATATGATTTCAACGTCATTCAGAAAGTCAAGGGTTCATTCTGGCAAGTCTATCTTGCTCCCATCTTCAATTGGCTAATCACCATCTACCTCTTGAGTTCATTTGCTCTAGTCGCGCTAGCTCTAATGTTCCCTGGACCAGGGAATCAGATGGCACAGGCGATGATGTGGCTCGGCATAGTCAGTGTCAACTGCGTTGTCGCAATATTCCAGCAGTTTCGCGCTCAGAAGAAACTCGAATCGTTGGAGCGACTGTCTGCTGGCGAGGCTCGAGTTATTCGAAATGGTTCCGAGCTAAGTATCGACCCGACAGAATTGGTTCCCGGGGATGTATACATCTTGGAACAGGGCGATAGAATTCCTGCGGATGGTCGACTGATTTCGTCAGCAAACCTTACCGCAAACGAAGCGTCACTCACTGGTGAGAGCGTTCCTGCAGACAAGGATGCGCGCTTGGCGGTAAGAGACGATGTTCCACTGACTGACATGCGAAATATGGTCTTCCTCGGCACGTATGTTTCGACAGGGACTGCCACAGTAGTAACTACGACGACCGGAGCACTCACAGAGATTGGGAAGATTCAGAGTGAGCTTCAGGTTCTGAACACTGGGGATATCCCTTTGCGCAAGAAAGTGAACCTTCTTGCAAAGTACTTGGGGATTGCAGCCATTTTTCTCATGGCAATCTCTGTAGCTTGGCTGGCGATTATCAGTCCGCTCATGAGAGGTGAACCGATTGTTCAAGACATGGGTGCTATTGCTGATGTCCTCAGCGACGGAATTACCAAAGCAATGACGATAATGCCAATTAACATCCCGCTTCTGACGACAATAGTTCTTCTTACTGGTGTCTTGGCAATGGCGAAGAAAGGGGTGATAATCAGAGACCTTTCAGCAGTCGAGAGCCTGGGGCGGGTCAGCGTTATCTGCTCAGATAAGACTGGGACCCTGACTCGCAATGAGATGACAGTGACATACATCTGGGACACGCACAACCTCTATTCAGTCACTGGGGATGGATACTATCCAAATGGTGATATCTATCGCGTACCGGAATCAATCGACGTTGATGCTACGAATGAGGGTGCGGGCAAACGTATCAAGAATGTTTCCCGCAATAAAAGCCTGACTCGCCTGATTGTCTGTGGAGGGATAAACAACGATTCAGAGATTATTGAGAAGAAGATTGCAGGTCAAGGAATCACCTGGACCCCTCTAGGAGATCCAACAGATGCCGCGTTGCTGACCCTATTCAGGAAGAGCGGATTTGATGAGGCGAAGGTTAGAAAGGATTACGAGGTTATAACGGAGTTTCCATTTGAATCAGAACTTAAGCGAATGTCAAAAGTCTGTAAGGATGGTAAAAAGTTCATCGTTTTCGCTAAGGGCGCAACGGAAGTCCTGCTTTCCAAGTGTACCATGGTCAATGGTGATGCTGACGCAGCTAGGCTTACTAAAGCGAAGGCTTCGAAGATACAGGCAATGACTGACAAGTTCGCTTCGGAGGGATATCGCGTTATTTCTCTAGCATATAAGAACATGAACTCCTTACCTACCACTGAGAATGCAAGAGATCTGGTTGAGAGCGACCTCATCTATCTAGGCTTTACAAGCATTGTTGATCCACCCAGAGATGGCGTGAAGGAATCTGTGAATGCGTGTCATAGTGCAGGAATAAACGTGGTCATGATTACAGGCGATGCTGCTGCCACAGCGAAGACTATTGCTGAGAACTTGAATGTCTTCGATTCAAACTCCCTTGCCGTTGAGGGCTATGAGATTGAGGATCTCAATAAAGCGTACTTTTCCAGGGTCAATGTGTTTGCGAGAGTCAACCCTGAACATAAGCAGATCATTGTTGAAAGGTATCAGGACCAAGACAAAGTAGTGGCCATGACTGGTGATGGCGTTAACGACGCACTGGCGTTAGCCATGAGCGATACGGGGATTGCCATGGGTATCACTGGGACTGATGTGGCAAAAGAAGCGGCTGACATGGTGATTACTGACGACAGCTTCGCATCCATTGTTACGGGTGTCCACGAAGGTCGAGGGCTTTTCAACAAGATACGCACGATGGTATACTTCTACGTCGCCATCAATCTGTTTGAGAGCATTGTATTCTTCGGAGCACTCTTCCTCCTCCCTACGATTCTTCCTCCAGCAATCGAGTTTCTTTCACAATGGCAAAGCATGTATCTCGTTGTCACGACTCATTCGTTCCCAGGCTTAGCTCTTGTATTCGATAAAATTTCGCCCCGCGCCATGGAAGATAAGCCACGGGACAGCGAGGAGATTATCACCAAGCCCATCGCGAAGTACATGGCCATCAACGTGTTACTGATGGTTATTGGCGCCGCAGGAATTTACGCCCTGACCCTCACGGGCTGGCTCGGCATTGTTGAAATCTACCCTGAAAACATCGGGGGCGTTTATGCAGGTCTCATGGTTGGTCTGAATGCAGCTCCGATGAAGGCAACAATCATGATGCTGACGGTTATTCTATTTGTTGAGAGCATAATGGTTCTCAGCATTCGAAGAATCAATATGCCATTAACGAAGAGTCTTCGAGAGCCTGGCACCATCAGGTATGTTCCCCTGCTAGGTCTGATCTATCTAGCTCACTATCTCTTGATGTACTGGCCGTTGGCACAAGAGCTCCTTTCGGAATACGGGCTGGACTTCTTCTTCATACCCCTAACAAGTTATGATTGGCTGCTCTGCGCGCTATTCGCAGCGCCTGCGATTATTGGCATGGAGCTGTACAAGTGGCACCTAAGGTCTCAGGGCAAGGAACTGTGAGAGATACTGAAGAACTTGAAATTTACCATGCATGTATATGGTGGGATATATTTTCCACAGATACTCTATAAATACATGAATGTCTCCTGAAACGGTGGCGAATGTCTTGGCACGAAAAACCACTTACTCACTCAAGAAGATGAAGCGTAAGGGCAAGAAGATTGTTATGCTCACAGCTTACGATGCCCCGTCAGCCAGCATTCTCAGCGAGTGCGGCGTGGATATGATTCTCGTGGGTGATTCGGTCGGCAATGCTCTGCTTGGATATGAGAGCACGATTCCAGTCACGCTCTCAGACATCATCCATCATTGCGCCGCGGTTGCTCGCGCCAAGCCCAAGAGTCTGATTGTTGGTGACATGCCATTCATGTCCTACAAGGTCAGTATTCCTCAGGCGCTCAAGAATTGCAGCCGCATGCTGCAAGAAGGCGGAGCTGAGGCAGTCAAGATTGAAGGCGGTGGCAATGTGGTAGACATTGTCGCAGCTCTTGTTGATGCAGGAATCCCCGTGATGGGGCACATAGGGCTCACACCTCAGTCAATATTCGAGCTAGGTGGATATCGTGTCCAAGGTAGGACTGCTGATCAAGCTGAGGTTCTGGTTGAACAGGCCAAGCGTCTTGAGAAGGCCGGAGCATTCTCTCTCGTCATTGAGCTAGTGCCGTCAGAGACAGCAAAGATGATCACTGAGGCCGTTGAGATACCCACAATTGGTATCGGTGCTGGGCCTTACTGTGATGGACAAGTACTGGTGCTATGGGATATGCTCGGTTTGTTCGAGGACTTCAAGCCCAAGTTCGTGAAAAAATATGCCAATATTAGGCAAGTCATAACAGATGCAGTTCAAGAATACACAAAAGACGTGAGGGAAGGCAACTTCCCAACGCCGGAACACAGTTTCGAGATGACCGAAGAGGAGTCCGGTCGTCTTTACGGACGCAATAAGCCCGCTGACTCCTGACTCCCTCCAATCTCAAGGTTTACTATTTCGCTTCTACAATTTTGTTTAGAGCTACAACGAAATCATCTACAGATATTCCGTGGGCTGCCGCACCCTGCTCAAGGGTTTCATACCTAGCTACAGCACAGCCATAGCAGTGTAGGCCCCACTCCATGAAGGTACCAGCTGTTTCTGGATACTTTGCGACAATCTCGCCAATGCTCATCTCTTTTGTAACAGTGTCACTCATTGTTCTAACCTCTTGAGGTTAACTATATTGAAGCGTAGCAGCTTCTTCTCTTTTATAGCTTTAGGTAAGTGCGCCCTGACCAAAGATGTAAAGATTGCCCACGCTCCCTTGCACGTAAGAGTCGGGAAACGCCCGAGCTATGGCATGTTGTGCCTTCCAACCGGTGCAGTGTGTGGGTACAAGCATCGATAGGGCAAACGGTTTCAGGTCGTTAATGGTCGGGAGAATTTTGGGCTCATTTTTCTTGCCTATGAAGTGAAGACCTCCAACCACGCCATGCACTCGGGGTTCCCCCGTCAGACGGACTGTCTCCTTGAGTATGTTAATGAGCCCTGCATGACTACAGCCGGACATCACGACCAGCCCTTTCTTTTTCACATTGGCAATCAGGCACCGATCATCTATGATGGCTTCATCGTCCTGCCATTCACCATCAATGAATGCTCTGTGTCCAGGCATACCCTTTTCATATTCAGTGATTCTGGGTATCTCACCGCTCAACAGCAGCGTGTTTTCAGCAATCCCGACTGGGCCAGTTCCCAGTATTGGTCTGCCTCCGGCGCTCTTGATCTCATCGATAGATGGAATCGGATCCAAGTCCCTGAACTGCTCTCCCTGTGGTGTTGACCAAACGACCCTTCTAGGGTAGAACATCCGCGGGTGGACATAGACAGGTAGACCTTTCCTATTCGTGTCTGAAATGGCCTGGATCAGACCACCCGTGTGATCCCAGTGTCCGTGAGACAGGACCACTCCTTCTATTTCCTTTAAGTCTAGATTCATTGCGCTCAAATTATGGGAAAGGAGTTTTCCGGAGGCACCAGTATCATACAGGACTTCGTGCTTGACATCATCAATGTAGGTTCTAACTAGCAGACTCAACCCATGGCCAGCCATGACCATGTGCGATAGATCAGATTCGCCTGCCCATTGACGGGGGTTTGTCACATCATTGCGGGAGTCGCTTGAGGAGAAGTCAATTGTATTGTCCACTAGTACAATGACCTCAAGGCGGTCCACTGGTCGAAGCCCGGTCAACCGAAAGCCTCCAGTGCGGGAATCAAAGAATCATGTTATCTAGGCCCATTTCCTTCAATACTTCAGGGTAAACCTTGAAGAGTGGCTTAATCTTGGAAAGGAGCCCCAGAGCCTTGGCGACAGAGCCCTTCATTTTGGTCTGACCTTTCGCCATGGCAACGGTTGTGTTCAGCTTGCCTTGCCAGAATTTGTTGGTCGTTTCTGAGGTGCTCCATACAGATATCTCAGGCTCAACGTCTGAGTCAAAGGCCATTGTGCCAATCTCGCCTTCAGGACCAGGGTCTCTGAAATTCATGGTTACATGAAGTTCTGGCTGTTCTATGTCAAACCTGACAACAACCTGCGATTTAGCGAGCTTTCTCATAACCTCTTCATCTTGCTTTGCAAGCACCCAAAATTTCTCGAATACTTCTTGGAGTTGTTCACTACTTTCATAGAATGGCATTATATCGCACTCCGTTAGCTGCTAGAACCTATGTC
>JABCTJ010000040.1 GCA_018238375.1 Candidatus Thorarchaeota archaeon | reverse complement strand
GAGCCTCAGAACAGTTTGGGTCAGAGAAAGCATTGGCTAAGTTTCGTGATCGCCCCCTTGTGACTCATATGATTGAGATTGCTAAGCATCTATCCACAGAAATCCTTGTTGTCGTTTCCAACGAAATGCAGAAAGAAGCCATAGGCTCAGTGGTTACAGGAGAAAACATTGTCGTTGACCCAGAGGACAGTGTTAGCTGCGCTCTCACGGGAGCAGTGACCGCATTCGAGTATTCTAATACCGAGTACGTAATGCTCCTACCAGTCGACACACCTCTGGCAAGCATTCCTCTACTTCGATCAATCGCGGACCTTGGTTCAGGATATGGTGCAGTCATTCCATCATGGCCTTCAGGCTACATAGAGCCCCTGCATGCCACGTATCTCGCAGAGCACGCCTACGGTCGCGGACTCGAAGTGATTGCTAAGCACAAGCACAGGATGAATGACCTACTCGACGCACTGCATAATGTAATGCATATCTCCACCGAGGTATTGAAGATGTTTGACCCGAACTTGGACACGTTCGTCAACATCAACTCCGAGCAAGATCTTAGAAAGCTCGAAAGGGAACATGCACGTAGAGCCTAGTCGAATTTGCTTTCATGCCTAATTCTGCAAGTGCCTTCATAACCAACCATACAAGGACCGTATGGATTCTCGGGTACGCATCGTTTCCCGAACAGCGGGCACTCCAAAGGATCTGCTATCCCAATCACGATCTTATGACAGATACATCCCGGGAGTATGTCCACCGAATCGAGGGGGGGGAATTCGAACTTTTCGCGAGCGTCATGAGCAGCAAGTTCAGCACGTGGAAAATAGCCAGAGTGCCCTATGACACCAAGACCCCTCCATGGGGCGGCATCAATTCTGAATGCATCCTTCAACACCTTCTGAGCTGCAAGATTACCCTCAGGACGAACCACGCGTGTGTATTCATTCTCTGATTCAGCACGACCTTCCTCAATCTGTAGGAGTATCATTCTGATAGACTCCAGAACATCGAGCGGCTCGAAGCCAGCTGCGACACACGGCACTTTGTACTTCTCTGCTATCGGTCCGTAGGCGTTCGTGCCAATTATCACTGAAACGTGACCCGGCGTAATGAAACCATCCACACTGAACCCATCCTGATTCATCAGAATTTCCATGGCAGGAGGAACTAGCTTCAATGATGTGAGAATTGAGAAGTTCTCCGGGGGTCCTTTCAACAGTTCTACGGCCATTGCTGGAGCGGTAGTTTCAAAACCCACACCTACGAACACTATCTCTTTATCGGGATTCTTTCTTGCGATCTCTACAGCTTCGTTTGGACCATAGACCACACGTATATCGCCACCGCTCAGGCGCTCCTTACCAAGAGATGATGAGGTTGAAGGAACGCGAATCATATCTCCAAACGAAACGATGATGTGTCCTTTGCGGACAAGTTCAATGGCCATGTCAATGTCCTCTGCCGCACTGACACACACGGGACAGCCAGGGCCAGCTACGAGGTCGATCTCCCGGGGCAAGAGCGACCTGATCCCGCTATGACTGATTGTATGCTCGTGGGTTCCACAAACGTGGACTATTCTTGTCTGTCTGCCGTCGTTGAGGCGACGAATTTCATTTGACAAGATCTTTGCGTACTTGGCATTGCGGAACTCATTCTGGTTGAGCATCTGATGTCAGTCCATTGAGAGGTGACAATGAAATCGGATAAAAGAAAGATGCTACCGGATAAAAGACCAAAGGAGCCAACTAGGCGCGCTTATGAATGTCATAGAGAATAACAAGTGCTTCGCCCACTGAGATGGAGAGCCTGCTTGCGAGCTCTCGAACGCTAACCTCGGGTTCTTTTGGCAAAACTTCTTCCCGTATATAGCCAGATAGGTTTGCGTACAATGGACTTCTTCTTGCAGTTTCAACAAGGATAGGCCAGAGCGACTCGTTCGTTATGCCTGTTAGGTCGAAATCAAGAAGACGTGTCGGTTCAACAGAACCCGCACGGGCTGAAGAGGTCTTCTTACTCTTCACCTTGTCTCCTGTTGTATCTGTGAGTCGCACCTGTTTCAAATCAATGTCCCTTCCTGAAAGGGTTCCCGGCGTGAGCCTTGGAAGAGGCTCAAATGCTTATTCTCTCATCTGCATTATAAGCATTCGGGCGTTCACCACCTTCGAACTCCATTTAGCGCTTTTCTCGATGTGCGTGTTCAGACAAATGACACGTTGACCGACTTCACAAAGTTTAACAACTCATTAGCAACGGCTTGACATACAATCATGACCCGAGGGTCATTAGCGGGGTAGAAAACTAATTGCCTCATGCATTTGGAATTAGAAGAATCGTTCTTGACGTTTTGAAACCACATACACCCAGACTAACAGACTTGGCCATAATGGTCGCTAGCGACGAATCTGTCTTGGGTGTGAATATATCGTTGAAGGAAGTTGACCAGAGCACCGAGTCGATTGCAATCACTATCGAGGGAGACGACCTTCGTTTTGATGTCATTAAGGAGATATTGGAGCAGGCAGGTGCAGTCATTCACTCCATCGACCAAGTAGTGGCAGGCAAACGGTTTGTTGAGGAAGTGGCACTGCAACCAGAGAATACCTAGGTGTTGGCCGATCGGCCACCCAGTTCGGTGAGCAGTCGCTTACTCTCATCCTCAATCTTCCGTTGAACAAGATTATGTAATTCCTGTTCGAACGCGGCGGGTATAATCTTCACAACACTGCAGAGGCTGTCGACGATTCGCTCAGCGAGCGCATTGGGAGAAACAACACTGCCTCTAACAATGCTGCGCACGACCTCCTCACCCACAGTGGTTCTTACGACAGAGTTAACGACACTTGCAATGGTCCCCTGAGGATCGACGTAGAATGGAAGCTGACTCTTGTCGTATAGAATGGCGAAACCTAACTTCTCGATTATGCTCTCAGTGTACCAATCAAGGCTTGACTCCTTCATCCGGAGCTTCGCTGAAAACTCCGTTTTAGTTAGCGGGTTGGGATGACTCCAGGGATGACGCGTCACCAAGAAAAGAGCAGCCCCAAAAAAGGGATCAACCTCACGCGGCATACCCTCTTGGGAAACATATCGCCTTACAAGATCAAGCGCCATTGATTCGTATCGCTCGTCAACCTTGTTTTCTGAGAAGAACTCGTGTGCATCCATTACAAGATTCACCACAATCTGTGGATTGACCACGAGGCTTACGTCATCGCTGCGGGACACTGTTTCGTGCACTCCGTGAAGAAGCTCAATTGGACCGTAGAGAAAATGGGTATTGAGTTGGGTTATATTCTTTTGCTAAAGAAACCGAGGTGAGTTGCTTTCGCGCGATTTCCTAATTCTCATCTAGCACGATAGGTTTTCTCAAGAGCCCACCGAAGAGTTCGTTGTATCTCCTCAAGCCTACTGCTTGAACCGAAGTTCTTTATGACCAGCTGAAGAAGGATGCCATCCTCAGCGTGAACTTCGAACTCAAATGTTTCGCTCCACTCGAGCTCGCCATTCTCGACTTTCTGTCTATCTTCTCTCTGAAACTGTCCCAGAATCCGTTCAACAAAGAATCGAGCGAAGGCGCCCCGCTTGATATCGTACAGCGCATGCTCTGCCGGAAGAATCGTAACATCTGGACCAATAATTTCCATCGTACCCAATTCGAGATCGCGAGCTTTGTTCAACACTACGATTGTATTTGGCTCCTCAGGCACGTCATCAGCCTCGGCCGCGTCTGGGGCCGCGGTGTCTTTCCCTCCAAGAACTGCCTCAGCTGTGGAGAAGCTACCCATGCCAATGACTGAATCGAGTCCTTCAATCATCTCCTCAGTCCTCCCAACTCTCCTTCTGAGCTCTTCCAGTTGATCCTCCAAGTCCTTTCTAAGCTCAAGAAGAGCACGTATCTGCGGATTCTCCAATATCTACACCATTGCGTTGGCCAAATCGGTGAACAGATTGGCCTACCATTATATCATTCGTTGTATTATTTCAAGACCAACAAATCGAAGACTACCTCTGGAAATCGAGTCAGTATCCAGGTTGCTACTCTACGACACAAATGGCAAAGTCTGGGCATTCCATCTCACATAGTCTGCAGACCTTACACGCTTCCAAGTCCTCAACAACTGGGAGGAAGAAGCCTCGATTGTCGACCTCATCAGCCTTCTTGAGAACTCCGTGCGGACATACTGAAATGCAGATAAGACAGCCCTTGCAGAGTTTTGGATCCACAATAATCTGCTTGGGTTTCTTTGCCATTAATCGGGTCCTCAGGCGCGGCCGGGCCTTTGACAGAATATAATACTATTTGTCTAGTAGCAGAGAGAGATGATTATATAGCTAGGAACTGGAAGATACAGGTGATGCTGGTGTTTGATTGGTGAAGTCATTTTTCGTCTTCATGTGCCCCAAATGCAGGAACTTCACAAATGCTCCGGTCGGTCAAAAACGAAGACGGTGCAGCTACTGCGGTAAAATCATCAACATCGCCAAGGCAGCCCGTGCACTGTTCGATAATCCCGAAGCTGCCACAACCGCAGTCAAGGAATTCAATGCCGCGCGGGGCGGTGATGCGTTTGAAAAGGCTGTGGAAAGATCACAAGAGAAAGTCCGCGCTCTGGTTCCTGAGAAGCGATTGCGTGCTGAGGATATCTCAGAAGGGATGGATGCACCTATCCCCTCGGGGAAGAGAAAAAGGCTTATGCTCCTCCTCGAGAGAGAGGCCACAGATGCCCCATGTACGCTTGGCAGAATAGAGAGTCTTTGTGAAATGTATCAATTGGTTTGGACCTGGGTGGAAGACCAGATAACAAATCTTGCCAATCATGGCACTCTAATTTTTCCACATCCTTGGTCGATTCAGCTGGTAAATTCTAGAGTGGAGAAAGCAAAAACTACCTCAGACAGAACGGACGTTTCAGATGCAATTCTTATGCTATTCAAGGATAAGGGGGAACACCTGCGAGTCGATGAGATAATCGCACACTTTCAACAAAGAGGGGTTTCTCAAGATTCTGTGATAGCCTCATTGGAGCGACTGATGAGAAGAGGGGATATCTTCGAACCGAAGCCTGGAGTTGTAAGCCGAGCATAGGTACCTCGATTGATTCAAATGATGATAACACTCTGAGAGAATGACTGCGATGCCAATAGTCGAGTTGATTGCCAAGAAGACGATTAAGAA
>JABCTJ010000180.1 GCA_018238375.1 Candidatus Thorarchaeota archaeon | reverse complement strand
ATGGAATCTTATTACGGACTTGAGTATATAAACCCCTAGAAAAATGCTTGAATCCATAGATTCATTCAAACACCTGTCTGAATGATGTCCAACTTTGTACAAGATTTTAGCAGCTGTTTGCTACCCTCGCGATACCCCCTTCCGACTGAATGCTTGACAATGTTTATATGCCTTTCAAATGGGCGTGCGAGCTTGCCTAGGGGTGCTTCTCAGATGGAGGAATTTCCAGCTACTGTAATCAAGACGAGAGCTCTTCTGACTATGCGCGATTATGTAGTCGATGAGCTGTTCGAGTACGAGAATAGATACGCGATGTATCCAGTCAAAGGCAGCGGGGCTGATGCGGTCAGAACGGTCACCTGGATTCTCAAGGAACCTAAGGTAGTTGGTGTAGCCATTGTCAGGGATGTAGCTCGGGAAATGGAAGAGAGAAATGCGCAGGATGGCATGCTCGTGGGCGGCCTGAGGTTTACCCCCGCGGCCAAGAAATCTGCTCGAACAGCAAGGGTTGAGCTGATTGAGGGAACCTACGCATCCTTTGACATATTTCAACACAAGCTTGTTTCCCCGCACTCGATTGTCAGTGCAGATGAAATACAACTCGTGCTCGGCCACTACGGAATCGAAATGAATCAGCTTCCGCGAATTCTCAGAGATGATCCAGCTGCTAAGGCACTTGGAGCAAAGCCCGGTCAAGTCGTGAGAATCGAACGTGATAGTGCAACTTCTGGCATTGTATATTACTACCGTCTTGTTGTGGATTCCAGCTAGATAACGTACTTGGTGGTCAGAACTAACCGCCACTCTACAACTCTTATAAAGGGGCCAAGTATAGTTGAGTTGTTCTAGTTGGGTGTTGTCAATTGGTAGAGCTTCCTTCCATTGTAATGAAAACAAGGGCTCTTCTTAATCTGCGCAGATATGTCGTGGATGAAGTTCTTGAGTATGAGAATAGATACGCGCTTCACCCTGAAAAAACGGATGAAGGAGATGTCCTAAAGTCTGTAGTGTGGATTTTCAAGGAACAGAAAGTCATCGGAGTGGCCATAGTCAGAGACATTGTGAAAAGGATGGAAGAAACCAACTCCATTCAAGGTATGCTTGTAGGAGGGACAAGGTATACACCTGCTGCCAAGAAGCATGCTAGAGCTACAAGGGTCGAACTTGTCGATGGCGGTTATGCCTCGTTTGATCTGTTCGGGCATGAGCTGGTCCCCCCGCATATAATTGCTGAAGAAAGCGAAGTGCAACTTGTACTCAGTCATTATGGCATGGAGAAGCGTCAGTTGCCACGAATACTGAGAGACGATCCAGCAGCGAGAGTCCTAGGCGCAAAGGTTGAGCAGGTTATCCGGATTGAACGGGCCAGTCCTACAGCGGGCTCTATCTATTACTATAGGCTTGTTGTTGATGCGCCTTCCTAGGCCTAGAAGACGACTACTCCCAGAGCAATTCCAACTAGGAACATGACAGCACATGCGATAAATGGCACAGTGATGTTGTCTGTACCCTTTGGACTCACTAGTTCTACTAATGTAGCGGTTGTTGCACCAACCAATGCAAGTATGAACATCTCAGTCCAGAGTATCGCATTTCCCAAAACGAAGGCGTCGTACCCGGTGAATAGGGTCCCGAAATACCAAAAGGATAGAAGTGATCCTAAGAATCCGAATGCGAAAAGGGCCAGGCAACCTTGAAGGCTTCGCTTGGATCCAAAGATAACAACGGTGTGATTCTTTCCGTACTTCATGCCTATGGGAGCTGACATGCCATCGCCAAACATCATGATGTGAATTCCAGCAGCTCCTAGGAAGAAGATTACCTCGTTTCCGGTGAACGTGAAGAGGCCTGTGAGCACAGTGATTGAAACCGCGTACCAGAAGGGGCCTCTTATGCTCGCGTTTTCGACATCTTCAGGACGAGCCATGGCTGCGAAGAACCTACCAAATCTCTCAGTGTTAGCCATTGAAGTCATTAGTACGAATAGAAACCCTACAAACGTAGCTAACCACGGATGGGGGAAAAACGGAACAGTCAAGATTGCGCCTCCTCCAAACAGATGCACGATTTTCCGGGTGAACTCTGCATCCAGGTTTAGCTTGCGACGCGCCAAGTCTCCGATTGTCATGACGAAGACTGCGTAAATAACGGCAATAACGAAGACAACGATGTCAACTGGCAGGATAGCGAATTCCACTTGCATGATAGGTCATTCCAACTGCAGTTGCAAGTACAACAGCTCGATATATCTATCGGCTGGCTGGAGAATTCATCTGCTCGACCTAGCCTCTAGGCCCGTTTCGTGACATATGCTTGTGATTGCATCGTCTACAATCCTAGTGACTGTTTCCTTGTCGCTCCCTCTTGATGACACCCAGACTTTCAACACATGAGAAGTTCCGTAGGTTCGGGGCATCGATTTGATGTACACGTCAGGATGCATTTTCATAACAATGTCGATGATTGGGGAGAAGACACTCTCATCGCGCATTTCAAACTCAACAACTCGCTCATAGAATTCGCTTGTGCCTTTCTTCTGTATCCACGGCACAATCGATTCCTCAAAGATCATCTTCATCTCGCTTGGCACACCTGGTAGACAGAAGATAGTCACGTTGTCAATCTCGAGCATTACTCCAGGAGCTCCCCCGACAGTATTATTGAGCGCTGCGGAACCTTTTGGAATGCATGCCATCTTTCTCCTACTCTCTGTTATCTCCGGACTGTTCACTATCCCTCTTTCGTACAAGTCTCTGTATTGTCTCTCCACTATGATGAGAGCTTTCGGGTCCTCCACAAGGTCTCTGCTGAAAGCTTGAGCAATGGCCTTCAACGTCATGTCATCGTGGGTGGGTCCAAGTCCGCCAGACGTTATCATAAGATCGCATGTTTCCATGAGGAATTTCAAAGCACGTCCAATTTCGACGAGATTATCACGCACTGAAACAAGCCGATGCATTTCAACCCCAAGAGGTGCTAGACGAATCTCTATCCAGTTGGAGTTCGTGTCAAGCACAAGTCCATCTAGGACTTCATCACCGATGGCCAGGATTCCGGCCCTCAGTGTTCCCTCTGAGGTTTCCTTGCTCTCGGTCATTATCTATCTCTCCTATTACCCTAACATAATCTCTGAGTCCAATAGCTCGCTGATGTTTCTCATGGCATCAAGCCGGATTCCAGCTAGTTCCTGTGCTAGCTTTGTATTCATGCTTGCAGCTATTCTCTCGGCAAGGCTCAAATAATCACGGAGTTCATCTGCCAAATCTCTGAGGCTGAAACCCGGTCTCGCTTGCTGCATGTACACAATCGTGTGAGCAAAGACGGTGACTCCCAGTTTCACTAGCTTATCAGCCTCCCAGAGTATCTGCGCTTCCAAGGGCTCAAGCGGACTGTCCAGAGTGAGTCCGACATGCTTCCGGATTGTGTCGCAGATTCTTTCTACAGTATCTGGATCAATCCCCTCCTTCAGCAGAATCTTTCTAGCATCCTTTGCACTAGTTTCTCCATGGCCAGGGACATCACTCATTCCGGGTTTGGCGAAGTCGTGTAGCCAGGCTGCTGTTGTTACGATATCCGTATCAGCTCCTGCAGCTTTTGCTAAGTCCCTAGCAACAGCAACAACTTGACTAACATGACTATAACGGTAGTTGAAGAGCGGCACTTCAGACTCTTGTTGAGCTTTCAGCCACTCCACACGGGCTGCAGTAGACGTTCTTGAAACAACAAGCTGCTCTAATTTCTCTTCAAGACCATCCTTCATAGTTATCAACAGTGTAGGACCATCCATGCTGTTTATGAATTGTATCACTTGGTCCTAATTCCCGGATAGAGCCTGAGTGTATTTTCGAGGAGGATATCACGCATTTCTTCTTCTTCTCTCTTCAAAATACTAGCCACTTCTCTTAAGGCCACCCAGACGTTCATGGGTTCGTTTCTGCTCTCTCTAACTGGTCCCAACACTGGACTGTCTGTTTCCACGAGAATTCTCTCAATATCTACAGCCTTGACAAGCTTTCTTTTCTGTGCTGAACGAACCACTGACGTTGGTATCGAGAAGTAGTATCCGTGCTCCGTGGAGGCAACACGTGCTAAACTTGCTTTTCCATCGAAGGCGTGCATTTGCACATTCCTTGCTTCCATATTCGTTAAGGTTTCAAGAGCCTTTCTCCCAGCTGACCGTGAGTGCACTTGCAGAGGTAGGTCAATCTCTTTTGCCAACTCAATCATTAGCCGGAAACTCTTTTCTTGGTCCTCCCGTTTCTTGTGATTTCTTTCACGGTAATGGTCGAGACCTACTTCCCCAAGAGCAATTAGTTGCTCTCGCTTGACCTTGATGAAATCCATGGCTGAGTGGATTTGGTGATAAAGATCGGGATCGAGTCCCAAAGCAACACTCACAGAATCATGACTAGCGGAAATGACCAACGCCCTATCCCACGTATCTTCCCGAATAGCAGACGTTATCATATGCACACCTAACCGTGCCGCACGTTGTATCACTTCATCTGAATCTACAGCAAACTCTGGTTCTTCCAAGTGACAATGAGTGTCTATGATTTTGAGCCTGTTGCTGTTAGTCATCGAGATTCATCAGAAAATAAGGGCATATTAGGAGATTAGTC
>JABCTJ010000173.1 GCA_018238375.1 Candidatus Thorarchaeota archaeon | reverse complement strand
ATTTCGATATTTCCGGTGAAAGGAGTTGGACCGGCCCAGAACCACGCCAACACTTAGATCCACAAACAGGTCCGGTGGATCTCTGACGCGGGGTCTATACTCAAGGACATTCTTTGGGATAAGCTCTATCGGACGGTCGGATTCCAAGGTGTCGGAATCCAGAGTCCTCTCCGGGGCGTGCTTCTTACTACTATCGTCCAAGGGTCTCCCTCTCTTGGGCCAGCAAAGAGTTCTCGGATAAAGCTTTGTGGGTTGGCGCGAGTCGACCTAGTAAGAGCAGGAACACTCAAAACGACTGCACGAGATTTGATTGCTCATGCAGGACCCGATTCAAGATGGCAGTTACATCTACATCTTCTTGGATGCCAAGAGGTACTGGATAAGGAAGGTCAAGGTAGGAGAGGAATTCCATTCCAACAAGGGCATCATCAAATATGATGATATCATCGGCCGTCCCTACGGTATCAAGGTGGAGAGTCATTCGGGTCAAACCTTTCAAATCCACAAGCCTAGTCAAACGGACATTCAGATTTCGATGGGCCGAAACACTCAGATCATCTATCCAAAAGATGCAGGCACCATCTTGATTGAAGCCGGGATATCTGCAGGATGTAGAGTTGTTGAGGCAGGAACCGGATCTGGCGCACTCACGTACATACTGTCCAAAGCTGTGGGCCCGCAAGGTCAGATCTACACATACGAAGCCCGAGAGAATCATTACATCCAAGCCGAGAAGAACTTGAAGCGCCACAACGCATTGGAAAACGTGACTATGCATTTGAAGGACATCATCGAAGGTATCGAAGAGAAGGCGGTTGACGCGGTGGTTTTGGATCTAGCAACCCCATGGTTGGTTGTTGACACGGCTCACAATGCGCTTAAGCCAAGTCATTATCTTGTTAGCTATAGCCCCACAATCGAACAAGTCATGAAGACCTGCAAGGCTATGGGCGAGAGCGGACAATGGGGCATGATTCGAACGTTGGAAGTTCTTGAGAGAGAAATCATGGTGCGCGAGAACAAGACTCGCCCGACCACGTGGATGGTCGCACACACGGGGTACATGACCTTTGCCAGAACCCTTGCTGATTCCACTTGAGAATGCTACAGGTTAGCATAGCTAAGCTTATAACAAAACGTTGTTAATTGTTGATTGTTGTTGACGACGTCGGTGGCATACAGTGGTTTACCAACATAAGAGCAAGACATATGCAAAGAAGACCAAAGACATCTTGGCCGAAAAAGTTTCAGATTCAAAGAAAACAGAATACGACGAGATTGAGGTGCTAGAACCGGATCAGACTAGATCTTCGCTACTTGATGTGATTCAGAAGGAGCGTGACCAGAATGCGCTTCCAAGAGATGGTGAAGAGATCTCCGCTGATGCTGAAGAGGAAGCTGATGCTGCCATCAATTCAATGATTGCAGAGGATTGTCCGGACTACTCGTCAACTCAAGAGATTCATTTTGAATCCGAAGAAGCAAAGGAAACATTCGAGAAGAAGAAGAAACGTAATTACCGCGAGTTTCGAAAAGGGCATAAGAAGTAGAGGGGAATAAAGTGTCGAAAAACTATGAGATCGTGGGGCTTCGGGAAGAAATCAAGGAGCTCAGAAAAACCGTAATGATGATTCATGAAACTATGAACGAACTGGCCTCGAAATTGAAACAGGCACCTCCAGTAAAGTCAATGCCCACGGATGCGAATCAATACAACGTTTTCGCTAATCAGGAGAGTTGCATTGCACGAGATGTCGCCTGGGAGAGGTTGGTTGACCTGATTCAACGTACAGATTCAGGATCTACAGCAGCTGAACTTGCCAGACAATGGGGAAAATCCAGGTCTAGGACCAGCGAGGTGTTGAACCAGCTGGTCGAAGAGGGAAGATTAGCCAAGTTCAGAGATGGCCGAAGCATTAGATTCAGGCCAGCTGATGAGTCGAATACAATCTGACAGGTTCAGATTCGACTGAATCGATGCGTAATCCACTCTTCTGAACCATATTATTCGAGGCCTGCTTAGGTACTCTTAATAGATGCAGATATCTTGGGCAAGGGGAATGCTGTTTTCCTGAAGGTGCTCTCTTTGAGTAACAGGCATCCAAAACAAGAAGACCTGACAGATGACGTGACCGTCCATACTAGTAAGTTGTACGAGCTGAATATCCTAGTGCAAGACGGCGTCAAGGAGTTCGCACTTACTGATATCGATGATAAAGAAACCCTCGAAAGAAAGCGAATCCTCATGCACGACGCATTCACTAAGCTCTATGACGAGATAGCAACGTTCAGCGAGCAGATGATGAGTGATGATTTTGAAATAGCATACCTAAGAGAACGATATCGTGCTGCAGAGGGAGAAGCAAAGGAGCAAATCAAGGAAGCACTCGAGGATGTTACAACAAAGCATCAGAGCAACCTCGGAGATGTATGGATGGCTAAGGTCATGGCATGGCTCCATCAGGCAGGTGCTGCAAGTGGACCGTTTGTTGAACAAGAGAGTGAGGAAAAGGGAAAGGAAGCATCGCGCTACTTGGCCGCTGTCTACACAATGCTTGAAAAACCGTTCTCAGCAATCCCATCAAAGGTGGACGGCACCCAGAAACTCAGGAGAGTGGCGCTAGGTCACAAGGCTTACAGTCTTGTACGAGAAGCTGGAGATGCAGGAGAGAAGGAACTTGCAGAGCTCCGTGGTAAGAATAAGGCCGCGGAGGCAGAATTCTATGATGAATTCCTCAACGATTTGATTGGACAAGAAAGTACATTCAGACAAGCTTTCAATCCGTTCGACGAGCTGATTTGGAGGGATATTCTTAGCTCCTTCATCTTTGAGCAGGCTACTGATCTGTATAACGAAGCGATTCCCCATTTCAAAGAGAGCAAAGCAGTTAGCAAACAGAAGTTATCCAGCCTAGATGCGTGGAAATCTAATACTGCAGGGCTTAGCGAGGTGTACCTGGCAATGACCTACAATGATATTGCCGACGCTCAGATGAGAGCCGGAAATCTCGAAGACGCAGCCAAGCTCTACATTTCCGCGTCAGATGCGTTTGGTCGGGCTGAGAAGTGTTTCGGACGGGTCGTTTCACTGCAGCCCAATGCAGCACAGTCTCGCAACGACAAGGAGCACAAGAAGGCTCAATCTCATTTCTGTGAAGCAGAAACTTCATCCATGGACCTATCACAATTACTAGTAGTCAACAACAAGAAAGAAGCGATAGTAGTACTCAAGGACATACTCAAGGATTTGAAAAAGGCAGAAAAGCTCTCGAAGACCAGAGAGCTGACAGGCGCCATAAGCGAGAACCTGAAGACATTCTTATTCGTGAAAGATCTCCTTAAGCAGTCTGATAACATCAGAAGCATCACGAGTCAGATCGATTTCGCCAAGGACCTGCGTAAAACTGGGCTCATCAAGGATGTGAACAAAGCACTGGACGAGGCTCTGAAGCACATGGGCACCAATCCAGCGGAGTCATTGGAGGCGATTCGTGAAGGGCTGGATAGTCTTGGGATACTGTTGAGCGTTGAACAAGAAGATGAAGAAGTGGGAAATCTGAGGAATAAAACCCTCGCAATCCTCAACAATGTAAAATACGTCATCCAGTTCCAGCTGAGCTCGCAGCTTCAGCAGGGCGTCAAGTTCATCATGTCACGAATCCTGGAGAATCTTCATGCTGCGGAGGCCGCATCATATTACAAGGTAATCGGAGAGATGGGAACAGCTGAAGAATTGCTGGATCTTGGCAGGCTAGCCTTGGCTACTGCATTCGCATCCGAAGCCCAAGTATTTGCTAAGCAATCTGAGCAGGGTGCTTTTAGGGCTCAGATTGAGAGAAATAATGCCTTCGTCAAACTTGCTGATGAGCTTGCTGAGTTCGATGACGAAGATGGTCTTGATGAGGTCATTCAAGCTCACGATAACACTATCCTGAAAATCAAGCAAGCAGTAGTTTCATTCACGTCCGCCGCAAACGAGCTGGCTAGTGTGAAGCTAGAATCGATTCGTCAGAAGAACAATGTCGATGCACAGGTCAAGCAACTCCAAGGGGTTGTAATGAAGTTCAGGGGAGACCTGTTGCGCATGGAAGGAGCAAAGAGCGACTTCTTGGCGGAGTACCGGTATAGAAAGGGAGAGAAGACCAAGGCAAAGAAGCACTACTCCAATGCAAGTGACCAGCTCAGAGAGGCAGCGGGCAATTACAATTATGCAGCACAAGTATTCCAGCAGGCTGGTGACACTCAAGCGGCACAGAATGTCGAAACAAAGGCAAAGACCACTGACCTTCTGGCAAGGGGTGTATGGGACAATAAGCAAAGGCTCAGCCGGGATCAGGAGCCGATGTTCAAGCAAGATGCGGAGCTCGCTATTTTGTACCTTGGCGGCGCAGGACAGTAGTGGTGGTTCCACCCGTATCGCTAGGGCATAGGATAGTTAGACTGAGCAGACCCTGACATTGTAGATACTGTGTGAATTCGTTTGATCACAAACGGCTTGAAGGGTATGCCATCGCCATGGTAAAACTTGCTGAACCATTCGACATAGTGAAGCCTTAATGTATGCATAAAAGCTAATAGACCCTCAAGCAAGCCAACAATAATTGTTCCGACAATCGCACCAACTAGTGGTAGATGAGGTGCAACAGCGTGTCCATCGTGCATGAAGAACTCGGGAATAATCACAATTCCGAATATCGTGAGTGCTGGGAACGGGATGTCAATGATTCCAGGAATCAGATTGAAGAAGACGCCGCTGAGGATGACGTGAACGGTGTTCAAAGCGAAGATCCGGGCGTAACTCACAGTGTGGCTAACCATCCCGAGGGAGTACTCCATGAACTCTACCATACCATCAACCCCCGACAACAAGGAGGCCACGCCCATTATGACTAGAGGAAGGAAGAGAGCGGCTATGGTGAACATCAAAGGAGTGATAGGCAGTGGAGGATAGATTCCGTTGTCTCCTGAGCCAAAGCCTATTCCAGCAAATGGTATCCAGAGATTCACATGGCCAGTTGGACTGAACCACTGATTGATGTTATTGTAACTGACAGAGAGAAGCAGGTTGATGAATCCGAGATAGAGCCACAGAAAGGAGATTGGCACAATAGCCCGGCGGAAATCGCGGTGATGCAATCTGTTGTATAGATTCAACACGATTCCCAAGGAAATTTGAACAGCGCCTACCTCAATGGAGAGCTTGAGCATGTGAGCTTGCCGCCATGGATTGGGGTCTCCATTCTCAAGAGTCTGGGCGAAGATAGGCCAAAGTGGTTCTATTACAGTATGCGAACCAAAGAAACTCCCGAAAAGGAATCCACCAAGCATCGAGCATAAACCCATCATAATCAGGCCTGTTGCCCCTGCCTGCAGGTACCCGAGCATATCGCCCCACTCCTCTCCCTTTTGTTTGGCTCTCCAAGCAGCCAATCCTATCAACATAATCAGGAAGCCTTGGCCTACATCCGCAAAGATGAGTCCGAATATCAGAGGAAAGGTGAAGAACAGGATATTTGTTGGATCCAAGTCATGCTTGGACGGGGTGCCGTAGGCTTTAACCATCTCCTCTGCAGGTTCCATAATTGAGGGGTTGATAAGGCATGTTGGAGATTCCAGTTCCGCGAAGTCAGGATGCTCGAAGGATATCTGTACGGTTTCATCGGTCCTCTCACGAAGAAGCGCAATGAGGCGATCTTCTGAGCCTGCAGGGATCCAGCCCCAAACCTTCACGGATTGGGGGGTATAGACAAGGTAGTTCTTGACATTGATTCTGCTCTTCTCTACGTCGAGGGCTTCCCAAGCTGCTGAGATCTTCATTCGCCATTCTTTCGCTATGAACGCCTTGCGTTTGCGGAGCTTCTTGAGCTCCGCTTCAAGCTCACCAATCCTACGAATTGCGTGGGCAGCTATCTCCTCAGGGCGTCCCGACACATCCTCGAAGACATCCACCTCTTCGAAACCCATGGCGGAGAGTATTCTCCGAATGGTTCCCTTGTTCTCGATTGCCACACTAACGCTGATTACTGAAACGCCCCTCTCAAGGGGACGTGACCTGAATGCGAAAGCGTTCTCGGTGATTTCTCTAAGACTCCACTTGAGTAAAGATAATCTTCCCGAAGGGAGTATTCCGGCTGTTGTGAACGTGTACTCTGTGGATCCTAGGAGACTCATGTCAAGACCAAGTGGTCTGAGTGACTCCGCAACGTCTCTTATGCTCATATGCCGTTCAATCTCAGCCACATTAGAGGCTGCATGCTCGTCGTATTCCAGAACTTCGGTTTCGATTGCGTTCAAGACCCTTAGGGCAAAGTCACTTGACTTTGCGAGTGTTGAATCGTCAATCTCGATGCGTTGTCCACTCCTCTTCCTCAGGTCTATGCCGAGCAAAGCAACTACTTTAGAGAGCCTTTCAAGAGCATCAAAAACGCCTTCTTCTATTTGTGATTTTTTTACTTCAATGAACTCAGCTTGAAGCTGCACATCTATGAATTCAAACTGACTGAACTGTCCCAAAGCTAGAATGACCTGTCTCTCAAGGTCACGATGAGAAACAACCTTGGCAACTAGTGTGCTTTCGGGGCGCATATTTGACATCACCGTTAGTGAGGGTCGTAGAAGAACGACCAGTTCAGTTCAGACACCTTGAGGCTCAGGGCTTGTCCTCCAGAAATAAACGTTGTGACTTATGGAACCGCTTCAAAGGTAGACCACTCACTATCCACATCGATGACCACGGGAATGAACCGCATACACCATTCATACCGGCTCAGGCTAACGTTTATCTTGAATTCCAGTCAGGGACTTCTGACATAGTGCGTCACGAGGAAGGACTGCATGCCCGAAGCTCAAGACATCAATCTGATTCACAAGGCAGAAGAGACAGCGGAGGATAGAATTCGCGCCGCGGAGGACAGTGCAAGAGAGATTCGGAAACAGACTGAGATTGATATCAAGAAGATAATGAAGGACAGTGAAGCCAAGGGTAAGAAGGCGGCTGAAGCCCGACTAAACGAGAATGAGGCAAAGAGAGCTGCCAGGGAACGTAAGTTCCAGAAGAAGGTTGATAGAATAATCGCTCAGATACAGGAGGCCTCAAAGGATAGAAAGCCCGCTGCAGTGCATGCGGTGGTAGAGATGATGCTTGGAGGGGAGTGAGGATATGAGCGGTGTTCAATCTATCATTGAGATGATTAACAAAAAGGTGACTGAAAAAGAAGACACCATAATTAAAGATGCAAAGAAACTGAGAGAAACAAAGCTGCTCGACGCAAGGAAGAAAGGCAAGGCCAAGAAGGCTGAAATGATGGTTGAAGCTGAGATACAATCTCGAATAGATAGTGTGAAGCGAGATGCCAATGCAAGATTGGCGGCGAGGCACAAAATCCTTGAAGCCAAAGAAGCCTTGATTACTGAGGTGCTAGAACTGGCGATTGAATCTCTGACGAAAAAACACAAGACAAAGGGCTATGCTAACATGCTGGTTGGCCTCGCCATTGAAGGCGGCTCAATCCTTGCTGTTGAGGAAGTTGAGTTGATGCTGCCCAAGGGTCAAAGCCCGCAGATGGACCTCACAAAAATAAGCCGGGAGATCACAAGGCATACAGGAATTAAGACCAGAGTTTCGCTATCAAAGGAAAAAATCAGCTCCGCTGGAGGAGTCTTGGTCAAAAGCAAAGATGGTACAAAATGGGTAGACAATACTTTCGAGGGTCGCAGAAATCGAATGATGAGCGAGATGAGGAAGCTAATTTCACCTATTCTTTTTGAAAACAATAACACGTCAATCTAGTATCCGTGAAGATGTGGGTGACTGGAAGCTGATGACGCATCTTCGGGCGTATCTCAGCCAATCAATGATGGAATGTAGCCGACCAGCATGAAAGCGATAACAAAACCGTAGATTGCAACTGCCTCGATGAACACCACGTACAAAACAGTCTTGCCAAAAAGCTCCGGCCTCTCAGTGATTGCCCCAAGAGCTGCTGCGGATGTCGTCGCCATCCCCAGAGCCGCGCCAACCCCAGCAGTACCCATGGTAATTGCCGCAGCCAACGCAAGACCAATAATTCCCAGAGTAGGATCTGTTATTTGCAGCAACCTGAAGTCACGGCCCGGCATGACACTCAATGCGCTGACAGCATACATCTCCATAACAAGAAACGCAAGTACTGACAAAGATAGAACCAGGACTAGTGCACTGGCGACTAGTAGGGCAAGACTGGTTTTCAGGGAATAGATTTTCATTGTTGGCTTCCTCCAATTATCACCATATAGTAATCATCTGTCTTATGATTGAGGCAGGCTCTCCTTTCTCGAGCCCTACTGCGATAGATAGCAAGTTTCGCACCTCAAGGTACTTGAGGTTGAAGAACCCAATCACAGTACCAAGATGGAATGGGAAACCAGTAATTTGCTTTTTAATCTGTTGTGCAAGGTAATCTTCCACGGCCAGCTCGATCTCTGCTAAGTCTTGGGTATTGGCATATATCCGCCTAAGTCTAGTAGCCATCCCGGTATGTCTGGTTTTCCTGAGTTGCATCAACACTCCGCTCCAAGAATCACGTTGGCGTATCGAGTCCCCGAATGCCTGTGAGTCTTCAGTGAATCGAACCATTGAAGCGTTAATCATGCGTTGATTGAAACCCAGAATCAATGCACGCAACATCATGATAACGTTACGCAAGTCCACACGTGCTTCCTGAAGCTGAACTATCCTCTGCTTGTCTTCACTAGAGAATTCTTCCAGTGAGGCCATAATCTTTCGCAGGTACCACTCCTCAAGGGCCACCTCAAGCGGTGCTGCGGAATCGAACTCTTTGTATGCGGGGAGTCTAGTGAGAAGTGCGACCTTCAGATCCAGAATCGGAATTTTTTCAATGAGTTTCTCCACATTCTCCGTCTCGAGTAACTGCGCAAATATTCTTGACTGTGCGGGGGAGGTCGGTACCACAAATCTGAGTATCTGGCCCTTCCCAAGCCCCACATGCTTCCCGCGAATCACAGTTTTCAAGCCCTCTATCAAGAAGACCAAAGAGTATGATTCAGCGAAGCGGCGTACCTTCCCGGACAAAGACCGGGTGAGCCTATGACTGACATTAGCGTAGTCAATGGCTAAAACCAACGCTAGCTCCTCAGGACTCGGCAGCTCCGCCGGGGTAGCAGCGCTTATGACTGGGCCGTAACGGGTTCCCCTCAATGCTCCGATGAACTTCTTGTAGTCTTTGGAGCATAAGAGTCGTTCAAAGTCAGCAATACTGAGCGAGCGTGCCAGATGTCCTCTAATTCTCGCATTGACGAATCCGTACTCTTTCGCAGCCTTGTAGGCCTTCATGATAAACTAGCCCCGTTCTTGGCCCGAATGGGATTATTTGACAGTCCCCGTCCGATTGATATAAAGCTGACGAGCTATCTCAGTGCGTTTCAATCCCTTATAGTGAGTGTTTGAATATCGTGCCGCATCTAGTACCAGGTGAGATGTATTAGAAGGATTCAAAACTAGAAGATAGCAGCTGCTAGATGTGGTTCATATGACGGATGAAACTAGCAATGGTCAATTCGACATTGGAGGAATGTTTAGGAATTCTGCGACTATCACGTTCGTGGTGGAGATTCTATCAATAATTGTGATGGTGGGTTCTGTCTTGGCCTGGTACATTGGAGGCTTCCTAGAGATAATTGCTCCTGAGATTCAGGTTTTACTGTTGTTGATTCTATCTATCATCACACTCATTGTCTTTCTAGCTGCCTTTAGCGTCTTTCTCAGGTTTTCTAGGAGACTTAGCAATGCTGTGGTTGGACGAGGCCTCGAGCAAGTCAAAATGAACGCACCAAGAGTCAAGGCAGTCATCTTCATCTATGGACTGCTTGTATTGACCATGTTCGCCACAGGTGTCTATACCTGGTATCTAATTGATCTGTGGTTCCTAGCACCATGGGCCGCATCTCATACTTCCATTTCTCTTCGAATATTCGGATATGCGCTAGGAGCTTTCTTCATTTCTCTTCTAATTCAGATTATCGTGGCACTGATAGGACGAACCTCCACAAGATTGATAGTTGAAGTACTGGACGCTGATGACTCTGATTTCGTGAAGTAGCTACTCAGTGCGTTTCGTGTAGTCGGGAAATTCAACGTCCTCATCAATCTCCTCCTGTGGAGGCCGATAAGGCCGCATGACTGGACGCTCTTGTTCCAGCTTATCGTAGTATTGAATTGTGATGTAGACACTGTACATGCCCAGTAGCAAGCCAACAATCGCTCCAATCATGGCACCTGTCATTGCACCCTGTGCCCCCCACCAGGTCTGACCTAGAAGATGTCCTATGAAAACCATGATTATGACTGAACAAGGAAGTTCGGATGCGACTGCACACCATCGCCCTGCTTCTGCGAAGGTGCCACCACTATGGCGGTTGCTCATGCCTCGGAAGTAACATCAAGAGCGGATATTAGTTTTGGTGTATCACTTATGCAGAATAGTTAATCCTTTTCAAAGACTGTTCCATTCATTTGTTGAGGCAACCAGGATGAAAGTGACTCTAAATTACGGCGATGGAACTGTTGACTTGGAGATTCCTGAGAAGAACCTCGCTGGAACAGTCGCACCGAAGAAAGTCAAGACTGTAGAGGATAGTCTAGAGGAACTCAACAAGGTCCTTGCGAATCCATACGGGCCCGTTCTGATAGATATCGTCAAGGGCAAGAGTGTCTGTGTCTTGGTGGAGGACCATACTAGAGACGAGCCTCACTGGGCACTCCTCAGCGCGGTTGCCCCGAAACTAAAGGATGCACGAAGAATCCAGTATATAGTCACAACCGGGTCACACGAAGTAGAACACCCCGGGAACCTAGAAATCGTGAACATGATCAAACGCGCGTGTGCTGATGCAGGGCTTGAGAACTACAAAGTGAAGATTCATGATTGCCAAGAACCAGATATGGCTGACTTAGGGAAGACAAACAGAGGTACGCCCGTCATTGTTAACGCCGCTGCTGTCGGTCACGATGTGTACGTCCCTCTTGCTGATATGAAAGCCCATTACTTCAGTGGATATTCCAATGCTCTCAAGGACTTCTTGCCAGGAGTGTGTGGGTTTGCATCAATCGAGGGCAATCATTCAATGGCACTTGACCCCAAGTCGACCTTCGGAACGCATCCGTATCACCCAGACCCGGCAAGGCGAACAAACCCTCTTGCGGATGACATGAGAGAAGCGGCTGAGATGATAACCAAGGGTGCTACGGTCTTCACTCTCTCGACAGTATCGAATGGCGACAAAGTAGTGTGGGCTGGCGCCGGTCGCATGGAGCCAGTGATAGCTGATGGCATTAAGGTGCTCGATGAAACGGCAAGCTTCGCTGTAACCGCCAGACCAAGGATTGTGGTGTCTCCGGGAGGTTACCCACAAGACAAGAGTCTGTATCATGCCCAGAGAGCACTTGAACTCACTAAGAATGCAGTGTCAAAAGGCGGAGAGATTCTGTTTCTTGCTGAGTGCAGAGATGGTGTAGCGCCTGAGAGTGCAATGGAGAATTTCTACAACAAGTTGACTGCTCCACTTGACACTGTAATAGAGTCGATAAGCGGGAAATATCATCTGTACGAGCACAAGGCGTACAAGTTCGCTGAGCTTTTGAAAAACCTCTCAAGCATTCAGATGTTCACAGAGCTCGATAGAGAGATCGTAGAATCGGCTCACCTGGATAAGACGGAGAATCCACAAGCTGTAATCGATGAGTGGATATCAAATGATCCAGACGTGAAGATACTTGTCTTAGATAAGGGAAACAAGCTGGCTATCTACTCGACCTAGGGTTTCTTGGGCGTTTGATAGTCGAAGGAGTCGGCTCCCCGATTTTCGGCGAAAACGAACGCATCCCACCGACCACTATTGTACGTCGGGTCAGAAACGGTCATCGTTGGGAAGTCTGCGTCGTCTATTATGCCAATCATATGCCAGAAAGACAAGCAACAAAATGGACTGAAGGGGGATTGGAATGGAGTATCTCACAATCTGAAGGATTGCGCCCCCCGTCTGGAATAGAGGAGCTATAAGTGCAGAAGTCAACTGAACCGCTAGAGCTAACATACCTAGGACCCATGCACGCTTCGTTGATGATTGTGGAACCTTGTCAAAGAGTAATGCAAGTGAGATTATCAATCCGATACTGATCCAGAGTAGTGACATACACCGGTAAGTCCATGTGTAGAAGAAATCAAGAAAATGAAACTGCTGATTGGAATAATCATAGATACCATAGACGAAGACCCAGTAAACACTCATCATGCTCTGTGGTCCATCTTCCAACCACACATTACTCTCAATACCAACAATGGTCATGGGAGCTAGCAAGGATAACATGACCAGAGATCCAACCAAGACAGAAACTCTCATTCTATAACCCTCTGTATCAAGCATCTGAGGAAAGCATTGTATACTTGCCAATTCTTCAATATAACTATACGTAGGGAACTACCTTTGACCTACGAGCACAAAGCGCACAAATTGGCTGATATCTTGGAAGTCCTTTAAGGCATTCAGATGTTCACATAACTCGACAAAGAAACCGTAGAATCGGTTCACTTGGATAAGGCGGAGAATCCACAAGATGTGATTGATGAGTGGATATCGAATGACCCAGACGTGAAGATACTTGTCTTGGACAAGGGAAATAAGCTGGCTATCTACTCGACCTAGGATTTCTTGAGTGAGCAGGTACGAGTAATTGGTGAATCACAGGATACGGATAGAAACAGTATAACATCCTCTCACTCCAAGACCCACGCTGTCTAAGTTCCTTCTGGCATAAGTCACTTCATATCCGTCGTGACTCTACTTGCGACACTGACCAAACGTCATCGCGTACTTTGGTGTCTTCAGCTTCTGGTCTGTCAATCCCATGACAACATAAACCCAGCAGAGCAAAAAGAATTGTGGATAGAATTCCACCCAAGGTGATACTGCTGAGGAATATTTCTAGGGAAAAGATTCCAAGGGGGAACCCTCCAACCAACAGCGCGATTGTCACAAGAATGTAAAAGATGGTTTTACCCTCCACGAGCACCACAACCAGCAGATATTAGGATATTTGGGAATATCTAACTTGCCCATACGTCCAATGGGACTACCTGCTTAAATTAGTCACCAGACCACTTGATGTTGGATATTGAAGCATAGAGCTGTTTGAACCGCGCAAATCCTTCAGCGTAGACATCGCAATTCTCATCTTGCGGTTTCAGGGGCTTCAGTGGTTTCACCATGCTGTCAGCAGCTGCTACCATCGAGTCAAACAAACCCACTCCTTTGCAGGCAAGGATTGCGGCTCCTAGAGCGGTAGCCTCTTCCATCTCAGTCCGGATTACAGGCACTCCAAGCACATCAGCCTGTATCTGCATCCACACTTGACTTCTGGCAGCACCTCCAGTCACACGAACTTCTGAAGCAGGAATCCCGATATGGTTCATAATTTCGAGGTTGGTTCTGATCTCGTAGGAAACGCCCTCCAAAATCGATCGCATGAGATGCTTTCTAGTATGGCCAAGAGCAAGGCCAGCGAACACACCACGCGCGTGTGGGTTCCAGTAGGGTGCACCGGCCCCTGCGAAATGCGGCAGGTGGATGACGCCCTCAGAACCAGCTGGAATCGCGCCTGCCCCTTCCGACATGACCTCATACGGGTCGATGCCCCGCTTTTTGGCAAGATTGCATTCTTCTGCACCCAGATTATCGCGGAACCACCTGAGAGCTGAGCCCGTGGTGAACATGCTAGCCTCCACAACAAAAGCGCCCGGGACAACATGGCGGCTGCAGAGCACTCGTATTTCGCTGTCGAATCTGGGAGTGTCAGAGTAGGCAAGCAGGAAAGTGCCTGTTCCAGTAGTTGACTTGATTGAGCCCTCGCGAACCACACCCACTCCTAGCGCCGCACACTGCTGGTCTCCGCCTCCAGCAATCACAGGAGTGCCTTCCTTGAGCCCGCAATCTTTGGCTGCTTTCGCAGTTACCTCTCCTACGGGAGTACCAGACTGCAGGGGGTTAGGGAGCTTCTCCCGCGGGATGTCAAATGCGTTGAGCATCTTCTCAGACCAACCTGCATCCTTGATATCGAAAAGCATCGTTCTGCTTGCATTGGAATAATCAGTGATTGCTTTGCCAGTGAGCTTGAAGACCATGAAATCGTGAACCAAGAGAAACTTCCAAGCCTTGCTGAAGACCTCAGGCTCGTTCTCCTTTATCCAGAGAATCTTGGGAGCGGTAAAGTAAGGATCAATGGTGAGCCCAGTGATTGAATAGACATCAGCTGGCGACATGACACTTCGAATCCAATCGCATTGGGGCACAGTTCGACGGTCCTGCCAGACAATGGCACTACGTAATGGATTACCAGCATCGTCGATTGGTACGATCGTTTCGCGTTGGTTAGTCACACTCAGCCCACAGATACGCTCAGCGCTGACACCTGCTTTCTTGAGGCATTGCTTGGTTGTTACGCAAGCAGTGTCCCACCAAATTTGCGCATTCTGCTCCACCCAAGAGGGCTTGGGATAGGAACTCTCGAACTCTTTGTAGGCACGCGCAAGAACAACACCCTCTGTATCAAAGACCATAGAGCGCACTCCGGTGGTTCCGACATCCAACGCCAAGATCAATTCAGTCATCACTGCTCACCAATCATTGAGTGACATGCCCCGGATATGAAAACTAATCGGTCCTAGGAGATGGTTTCTGAATTCACGAGTCCTTGGAGATCTCGTCGATCACCAATCAAGAATAGCTTAAGTCGTCGATTCCGCTTAATCTGACGCTCACGGCGAAGAGCATCACCTCTGGTGCCGCATTCTTCCACGTAGACGAGGTATTTGGGTTGATGCATGTGAAAGTAGGCAGCGGACTTTGAGTTCCCAGATACATGCTCGTTCAGTCGTCGGTTTAGATTATTAGTCTGCCCAGTGTAGTAGGTGCCAGTTTCTGTTTCGATTATGTAGACGTAGTAAGGCAAGTCTGGTCACATGGGAGCGCCTAGCACGTGATATAGTTCTTTGGACTACGTCCCGTTTTAGGAAGAAATATCCACGATACAGCTCATAGGAAAGGCATGCAAGACTCAGAGAACCCAACAGACTCGAGGTGGTCCCAGTTGGTGCTTATCGGCCTCCTGTCAATGGTATTCGCTGAGGCGTTCTCGGGCTCATCCATTCTATGGTTCATTACTGAGTGGGCCTGGTTTGTCACGCTGCCCCTCTATTGGTCGCATACCCTGCTCTTTCTGAACCTTGCCATGAGAACCAAGAGAACGTCAGTGGGTCAACTGTACCTCTGGGGAATACTATTCGGGCTCTATGAGTCATGGGTCACAAAGGTGCTATGGGCGGGATACTTCACAGAGCCACCTCTTCTTGGCACGGTCTTTGGGCTCGCAATTGCCGAGAATATCGTGCTGCTCTTGTTCTGGCACCCAATAATGGCATTCGTTTTGCCGATTCTGGTATTCCAGATTTTATCTCAAGCAGGCAGCACATCGAATGAGGGAATGGAAACCACCTTCCCAACTCACACTTCGTTCCTTCAGAGAAGTCAACGGAATTCAGTGTTCTACCTGTACGCTTTCATCATAGGATCCTTGTTCATGATAATCAGTTCTGAATACGACTTCATCGTGGCGGGGATTACGGCACTTGGCAGCCTCGTCCTGATTCTAATCCCATACTATCTTATCAAAAGGCGCGGAGGAGGATCGTTCTCGATTCAATCACTAAGATTGGGAAGGAAGGGTCTGGCTGTGACTGCTGCATATGTTATCCTCTTGTACGCTATCACATTTCCAGTTCTGCTACCTGAGCGCATTCCAGGTATTGAAACAATCATCGCTACGCTATTCATCTATGCCTTTGTGATCTTGCTCATCTATGCAAGTCCTCCAGTCGATGAATCCGAATCCATTCCGAGTGTTGATTCGAAACTGTTGGGAACGAAAGAACTGAAGCGATGGTATGGCTTGCTTTTCATCTTGCTACTGATCTGGGCAATCATCCCCGACATCACGATTATCATAGGCACTCTTGTCTATCTGTCGTACTTCGTGATTGGTTCTCTGCTATTCATGTCGATGACGATTCGGGAGCTAGTTAGACGGGTTCGGTCTTAGCGAAACTGGAAAGCAGAAATCCTTTAGGCTCACGCTACTATCAATGCAGAATCGGAGTGTTTTGATATGCTTGATTTGATTCTTGGTGTCTTGATCCTATTCGCGAGCATATTGCCCGTATTGCTCATTGGCGCATTGGTACATGGCCTTATCTTGCGAGGGCTTTGTAAGTACGCTAAATGGGGATATTCCTACAGGGCCAATCCCCGGCTGTTCGATCTATTATTCGACGTGCTTGCGTTGACACCAACACTCCTAGTGAGCTATTTCTTGTGGGGCGGGCACCTGGTTTCTGCTGTTGTAGAGTCTCTTTTCGATTACAGTTCTCCATATATTGCATTCCTCATGACTGCATTAGTACTATTGTTCTCATTGCCTGTGATGCAGATGAATCGCAGGGTGCGACACGAAATGCTTGAGGAAGGAATGATTCCAGAAAGACGTGAAGATAATAAGTGAGCTCTGGAGAAAATACATAGATGAATGATCATGAGGGAAAAAGAAAAGGTGACATGATTATATGAGTGAACCGAGTGAGATTGCATATGCGGCTCTCTTGATTGGCATCTTCGAATTTGGACTTATCTTCGTAGTCTACTTCACAATAAAGAGGGCAATGCTAAGCGCAGCAAAGGCTGAGGAAGTGACCGGGATAGGCCGGTCCATACTAAAGAAGAGTGTCAGCACACCCAAGCGATGCGCCGCTCTTCACGGACTGCTCTTCTCTATGGTTCCACTCAGCTTCTGGGCTTTATGCTTGGTGCTCCTTCCGGAAGAAGCAATTGTCATTATAAGCTCAACATGGATTGTTTTTCCGGTTCTTCCAATAGTCGGGATCATCCAAGGCCACGCCGCGGCTAGCAGACAAATGGACAGTACTAGCATCCCTCATGATAAGCTGCGTGATGTTCTTATGACGCTTTCATATGAAGCTGAAAGTGGAAGCAATGTGGCTAGTGTTCATCTGAAGCAGCTTCTTGAACGCGATGATGAACTAGGGAAGCGTGCGAGGACTCTCGCAGATGAACTAGGTGTCAGCGAGGGAGCACGGGACGACTAGCAGTACAACAGCATACTCTTATGACGGAGGAATCACTTACAGTCAGTGGTGGGGTGTCAAGATGCTGGTCATTATTATCGGAGTGCCTTTATTGTTGCTTTTCATAGTTAGTTGTGACTTCTGCGAAAGACGAAGCATTGGCCCCGTTTTCGTACGAGAAGCTGGTCGCTTTTTCTTTGCAACTTACAGGAGAGCCATGATTGGGATTGGGTTTCTCATGTTGGTCTGGCTTGCCGAGTATTTTGTTCTTGAGTTTGGGCCTAGATACGAGTTGTTGGAAGGCATGGTCGTGTTCGCAGGAATTGAAGCTTTTTTGTGGGTATTAGTTCTGATTTGGGTTGACATGCGTTTCCATCCAATAAAAGAGAGAGAGCTAGCTCTAGGGGAGCATCTAGAAGAGATAGCTATTGAAAAGTCCAAATCATTGGTTGCCTTGGAAGAATTCTTTGAGGGCCTTGTGAATGGCTTCGAGGGCCAACCCGAAAGGTCTGGAACAGCACATTACAACGCGGCGAAGGAACGCTTTCTACTTCGGGACGATGAGATAGGGACTGTCTTTAAGCAGGTCTTGTCAGAATGGATTTCAAAACGTCAGAATTCAGTATGATAACATATGCATCAGACAAAGCATAACGGTCTGAGAATATCGCAAAAGCATATGAGGCTCTCTCATTCAAATGGAGGGGGATTGAAATGGCGATTGATAATCTGGCTATCTTCCTGATAACTGTGGCTTCTGCAATACCGCTATTCGCTCTCGGTGTAGCGGAGCAAGCTGCAGCTCGGTACAGGCGACATTTCATGAACTCCGCAAGTACTTCGCGTCCAGCAAGACTCCCTAGATTGGTTGCCCTCCATGTTCGAACGACTCGAACCTTGGCTGCATGTGCTGTCGCCACATTCGGATCTCTGGGCATTCTCTTTGGGGTGCCCATTATAGCGACTTGGCTACTATGGCCGGAGGATTTTCTATCAACAGTGTATTCTCTTTCATCTTGGGCTGCTATTGCTGTGGTCTTTGGGACATTGAGAATTGCCTGTTCAAGTCCTAGTTCGATTTCGGAATTCACTGACCGCAAGTAGGAGCTACGACACAAGCCGCATCATCATCAACACTTATTTGCAGAGTGTTCATGTTTGCGTTGGCAGCTTACTACTTTGTAGTTGCTGTAGATATGCAATCATTCCTACCTTCATTGGGGTGACTCCGTTGGTCGATTTGAATGTCCTCATTATCGCGCTTCTGGGATTTGCGGGACTAGCTCCCATTCTAGTCATATGGTATCTACCGAAAATCCTTCTGGACACGATGAAAAGAGCCTTGTCTAAGGAATTCGATAAGCGGATAGGCATCGGAAAATGGATCTTAGATCAATATACTGCCAAACCACCCTTGATTATCTATGCATTCTATCTGATTGTACTCATTGCACCAATCTTGGTGGTAGTATGGGGTGAGTTTTGGCTTCAACCGTTGTTTGTATCAATAGACATAATTTACAGCATAGGGATGATCCTTGCTGTATCTAGCGTGATGCTATTCTTCTCACTTCTATTCATCCACAATGAAAGGCTTCTTCGTGAGATGATAGTCACAAAAACGTAAGAAGTGATACATCCATGGCTACTGGAATGACCAATTCGATTGTGGCTTGTATTGCCAAGGTGCCGCTTGGAGTATGCAAAGAGGAGTAGCGAATGGTGTAATCAATGCAGGTTCCTCAAGAAATTCTTCAGCTCGTGATTGCTCTGCCATTCTATGCCCTGAGTATTGTTGCACTGATCTATGCAGGGAAACTGGAAAAACTCGTGGGCACTTCACCAAAGCAGCAATCTGATGTATTAGGCCATCTTGTGTTAAAATGGAGAATCGCTGTACTGCTGGACGTCCTGTTAGCAAGCGTTGGCACGTACATTCTATTTGGGGCTTTTGGCGCATTGGCTGTTGCTGCAATCATTGGAACACGCTACCTAGTTTTCAAGAAGCCTACAGGCAGGACTTGTCTAACATCAAAAAAACTGGTCGCCCTAATCGAGCCATTCTTTATCAAAACGGCTGATGACCCCGCGAAACAACTGAAGATCACGGTGCGCAAATTGCTGCAAGACAAACGGATTGAAAAGGATGACGCGTTAGATTTGCTCACTCGCCTTTCTCAACGAGACGATGACGTAGGGCAGTCGGCAAGGGAGTTGTTGAAGGAATCTTTGAGTTCATAGATGAAGATTGGCAATAGGGTGAGAGGTGACAGGAGGATATGAACTGGTTTGTGGGATTCATGCTCTTGGGCATATCATGGGGTTCTGTTATCATGCTGGATGTTGCTTTCCGGAGCCTTGTTTGCGCCCTTATTCTATTCACCGTGCTAGTTGGACTATCGTTGCACATGGCTTTCACGAGTAGTTAGAAAGATTCAACAATCTGCGGGAGCGAGTGATATACATGGAAATAATGGAATGGGCTCCTTTAGGCGCTTTGCTTTCAATATGCATATTCCTATTCTTTGGGTACGCTTTCTTCAGGGGTATTGGAATTATCGCTGATTTGAGAAAAGGTGAAGATCGAGAAGTTGCTGGCCTAGCGTGGCTGTACGTTAGAGCAAAAGAACGGAGATCAACAGAGGTAGGTTTCTATTTGCTGTTCTTTGTTCTTCCTCTTGTTGCCGTTTTCCTACCAGGATTGATTCTCGTTCCCGAAGAGGCAATAGCCCTGATGATGGATAGTTGGTACGTATTTTTTGGTGGTATTTTGCTGTCCATTTCACTTCCAGTTTGCTATTCAAAAACAGGGGAAGAAGAGAAGGAGGGGGATTCTGCTAGGGAACCCTGATATCTGCAAGAGCAGTATGGAAGAGTCATCAAACACGTGGTGCCGCTGGGATACAGGTACTCTCACTACAACCTTGTGGATATGAGGATTCACGACATCAACGTGATTGCCGATCTCACTGCGTTGAATCCAGATTCGCCGATAAAGTATGACGGTACCAGCGATGGTGTGGGACCTGAACCAGAAGACGAATTGAATCCCGCAAGTCAGCAGTTTGCAAACCAGAATCTCATCTTCCAATGGCTGCAATCATTGTGGCCCACCCTACAGATAACAGTCAACGCGGCATTTGGCGTCTGCACATTAGTGATGGACTTGACCATAGACCTTCTTGGAACCGTGAATGTGGTTACCTCAAACTTCGGAATCCAAGGAATCAACTTTGATGACCCAGTTATTGCACAGAGAGTCGCGCAGCAGGTAGAACAAGCGCAGATAAGCACTTTCGAAACCGGAACCCACTTGACGCTAGCAACAGTGGCATTGATAGTATCGTCGTGGCTAGTAATTAACTGGGCGACCTACATCATCTTCATGGTCTGTCTGGGTGTCTGGAGTGCCTGCCTGTTCAAGCACCTTTGGGCTCTCTATCACAACTATGCGAACGGATACACAACCGGAGGAGACACCCTGATGGGGATTGGCGTACTCATTATTGTTTGGCTGGCGAAGTTGTTCGGCTTCCTCATCATACAGGGCCATTTAGTTGACAAAGTAACAGGAATTCTAACGAAGATATTCGGTAAGGTGAATGCAGTAGCCATGCAGGCTGCTAAATGGACAATGATATTAGCCTTCATTTTGTGGATTCTAGTGATGGTGTACGAGCTTGGTGTGATAGCCAGCGCCCAACCAATGGATGCGATTTTCGTGGCTCCAAGCTGGGTCACATAGCTAGCAATTGCAGGAGTTAGATTGATGGAGGAGGCCTTTGAATCATGCATTGGCGAAACAGTCAATTCCTATTACTCATTGTCCTTGAATCATGAGGTGGTGATAATAAGTGACTAGTCCCATAATATTGGGCGCTCTTCTCATGGGTCCGATGCTGCTGGGATTCCTCCTGTATCTTGCACTTGCTGATAGGTATTGGGGAACATCTATCCTCGGAGGCTTTGTCAAGGCAAGAAGCAAACTTATCTATGAAGGACGTCCGTGGTGGTGGGAACACGTAATGCTATACATCACAGGAGCCTTCACCATAACTGCTATTTCACTATGGCCGTTGATTCTATTCTCCTCATCACAACCTCCGAGCTTATTCTATCAGATCCTAGCAGTTCTATGGGGGACCACGATTCTGGCCTCCATTATTGTCGGATGGCATGACCGTCGCGAGCGAATTCCGTAGCAGAGCCTTATTATGGACTGTAATTCGTAAATGAAAAAGAGCTATGGATGACTAATGACAACATCTCTGGATGCTTCCGAGAGATGCGCTTTGATTCCGGCGCCCGCAAGCTCTGGTGGGACGAGTGCTTTGGTAGTGACTGTGCCATCTGCTCGGACATCGACGTGGAACTTGCAGTTTAAGGGAGCTACCTTCTTGTCCTTCACTCTAGCAGGTTTGGCAATTGCATGGGTACGTCCATTTGAGGTGTATTGGCCAGTATTTCTGGTGATATTGGTCGTTGGTACCGCGTCAGCATTACGGGTTAATTTGCCAACTGCAAACGGTAAAATAGAAGTGGTTACATACAGCAATCAAGCCGGATTCCAAGTGAGCTGGAGGTAGAAAGTAGTGCAGGGCTTGCATGAAACGTTCGACGAGTATGTCTGGATAGTGTTGGTACCAATCGTACTACTGGGCTTGATTGTCCTGTTGTTCTGGCTTCAGATGTGTCAAGTTAGCAAATACATTAATCGAGGCTTGGTGGAGCATGGCAGGAAAGGATGCGATGGCGATGAACTGTGGATGAGATTTTATAACTCGTTTCTAGACCATCCAATGCTTTGGAAATGGTTCTTCAGATTCGAAATTCTTTTTGGTTTCGTTCTCTCAGGAGTTGCAGCTGGGTGGACTGGTTCTGGTGACATCTACCTGCCACCATTAGTCGTATTCACGGCATGTGGGGCTATCTTGGCCGCGTGGTTCAAGATACCAGCGATTCATTCGAGTGACGGCGAGCAAAACGAACTAGCCCATCCAGAGTCTGCTAGGCAATAGGTGGAAGCGGCATCTCCTAGGGGGTTCTGGCGGCCATGATTGCATTAACAACATCCACGTAGTTGTATAGCGCACTGCCAGCAGCCTCAGCAATACTGTAGATTGGGGCAGGATACACACCTATGACCAACAGGGCAACCGCAAGAATCCCCATCCCCAAGATGACTGAAGGACTAGCACGATGCGCGCTTCTGACCTTTTCAGACAGCGGCTCAAACCAGACCGTCTTTATCATCCTCAGGTAGTAGCCAAGGCCAAGCAGAGCGTTGAACAGGGCAACAACTGTGAATAGCAGATAGTAGCCAGTGAAATTGATTCCCGCGTCGACACCAGCGGCGAGGATTAGGAACTTCGCGTAAAAGCCAGCCAAGGGCGGCATTCCCATAAGAGATAGCACACCAATTACAAAGAACGCTCCTGTCACAGGCATCATCTTGCCGACTCCTTTCAGGTCATCCAAGTCACGACTGCCAACTGCATGTAGGAACGCTCCTGCGCAGAGAAATAGGAGCCCCTTAGTTAGAGCATGAACGAGGATGTAGAATGTTCCGGACTGATATCCAAACTGTGTAGCCGTTCCGAATGCAAAGAGAATGAAGCCTATCTGAGCTATCGAACTGTATGCCAGCATTCGCTTGAGGTCCTTCTGCGTGAGTGCCCAGAAGTTGCCAGCGGTCATTGTGACTAAGGCAAGGATTGAGATCAGTAGCGGCCAATCGAAGTAGATGGTATGAATCGGAAACAACAGTGTGTTGATGCGAATGATACCGTAGATGCCCACTTTAATCACGACAGCAGACAACATGGCGCTGATGCCACTTGGTGCCGCTGGATGAGCGTCTGCAAGCCATGCCGCAAAGGGAACTACGGCACCCTTCACAGCGAACCCAGCAGTAAGCAGAGCAATGAGGATTGGAATAAGAGGATTCTCGGGGTGTGCCTGCAATGCCTGTGACATTAGAGCTAGGTTGAGCGTGCCAGTTAGACCGTAAAGGTAGCTGGCGGACATGAGCACTAGAGTCGATCCAATCGCAGACATCATGAGGTACTTGATAGCGGCTTCGATGCCTTCCCAAGTCCTCCTGAAAGCCACAAGGATGAAACTGCAGACACCCATGGTCTCGTAGAACATGTAGAGTGTGAACAGGTCCGTGGAAATCACGACGCCATTCATTGCGCCCACCATGATCAGAAGCAAGATGTAATACTGAGCTAGGCCAGTGTCCTTTTTCATGTAGCCCACGGAGTACAATGCAACAACAAGGCCCATGAATGTAAAAAGCCCCATCATCAAGACGGAGAACTCGTCTGCAGCCATCACGTAATTGCCGCCGCTCCAAGACAAAACGAATGTGTGCACTCCGTTGCTCCAAACCTCGGTTCCGAGCATGTACACGTACATGAGCGCTAATGCGAAGCCTATGACTGCAATAGCGTCTGGGAGACCCTTGGGAACTCGCTTTACGGCAACGCGAACCCCCTCAGAGAGCACTGCAACCAAGATTGCAAAGACGATTGGAATCAGTACTGGCATCACAGTCGCAAACTCGGGAGAGAATAGGAAATCCAGCTGCATCTGACTCAGCCTCCTCCCACAACTCCGGTCAGAACCGGACCTATGAATCTCCAAAGCATCCATGGCCAAACGCCTAGAATCACAACGACGAAAGCCATGATTCCGGTGATTACCAAAATTAACCGCGGCGGGTCTCTGACGTCCTCCATACCTTCTGGAACTTGCCCGAAGAAGATACGCCTAATGGACCAGAGGTAGTAGGCTGCAGTAAGACCCGTAGCCACCACAGCAAGAACAGTCATGATCAAGTAGAATGGTTGACCAACACCAGCCAATGCAGTACGTTCAGCTGCACCAGCGAATATCATCCACTCGCCCACGAACGCGGACATCGGCGGAGTGCCAGCAAGAGCGAGTGCACCAATAATGTAGACTGTGGCAAGTATGGGCATCTTGGGAGCAAGACCCCCCAGCTTGTCAAACTTCATCGTTCCAGTCTTCATCTTTATAGCGCCTGCACAGAAGAATGTCAGACTAGCCAGAATCCCGTGGTTGATCAGCTGGAATGCTGCACCATTGACACCAATTGAAGTCATGGTCGAGTATCCAAACATCAAGTATCCAAGCTGACTGATACTGGAGTATGCAAGCATCATCTTGAGATCCTTTTGGGAGATTGCCATCATTGCGCCATAGAACATTGTGATGAGTGAAATCACCATCAGACCAGAGGCATAACCGCGGAGTCCCTCAGATAGGATGGGGATGACGATTCTAATTACACCATAGGCCGCGGTCTTGGTCATGGCTCCACTGAGGAGAACAAGCACTGGGAGAGGCGCTTCACCATAGACAGGAGGCGCCCATACGTGCAAAGGCACAAGCCCGAGCTTCATGCCGAATCCCAAGAGAAAGATGATTCCGATGAGCTTTGCTATCTCGACAGGAATCGATGCTGTGGTTAGTGTCGAGATGCTCATTGTACCGGCGTAACCAAACAGCATGAACACTGCAAAGAGGGATACAATCCCGCCTGCGGCTGTCCATATCCAGAACTGAAGAGCATTCTTCGAGCGCTTGACAGGATCTTCTGAAACTCCGTAGACGTATACCAAGACGAAAGCAGGTATGAGCATCAGCTCGTAGAAAATGAAGAACTGCATAAGGTCCGTTGCGTAGATTACCCCCACCATGGCTGCGACGAACCAGACCATTAAGGAGTAGTACAGACCAGGCTGCTTCAGATTTTTCATGTAAACCGTCGAGAAGAGGATTGAGAAAAGGCCTAGGCCAAGAATCAGAATGGCAATAGGTGTACTAAGACCGTCGCCTCTGAAACCCATGTTCATTATTGGGGAATCTGCTGATCCAAGCCAGACTACCTCATAGAGAACCTCGCCCCCACTCCACACCTCAGGACTGAGTAGGAGAAATACGTTCAGAGCAAGGCCACCAAGTAGAACAAGACTTGCAAGTGCCTGCGCGCCCTTTTCAGACCATTTTCCTGCAAGCATGACAAGAAGTCCGCCGAAGATAAGACCGAGCAGTGTGAGAATCATAAGGTCGTGTGAGGGGATGGGGATATCGATTATTCCTTGCATCGCTCCAGCCTCCTACAATAATATCAGAATCAATAGAAACGCGATGATACCAACCATCATGCCCAATACATTGGTATTGAGCACACCAGTCATGGTACGTCTCCAACCACGCGATACACCATCCATACCACCGCTCAAGGCGCCACTGAACGCCAACAGCGCGGATTCCACGCGAGCATGGATTGTGTTGCTCAGCCACAGGTAACCATCAACGAAGATTCTATACCAGAGGGCGTTGATGTACCATCGATTCCACAGAAACTTGTAGAGGACCCCATCTTTGAACCTGCTTAGGTCGTATTTGTTCCTCCAATAGATGAGATATGCTGGAGTGATGCCAACGAGCCACACAGCGATTGTGAATATTGTAGTTATCCCCAGAGCAAACGGTGCAAGGTGTGCCCAATCGAAGTGTGTGAGTACGCCGGTCTCAAGTCCTGAGAAGTATCCGAAGAATACAAGCTCAAGGATGCCACCAGTTGCGGCAAGCACCGCCAGTATGATGAGGGGAATCGTCATTGTTCGAGGTGCTTCATGAATATGATGCCCGTGCGACTCCAGACTCTTGATATGCTCGGACTTCTCGCCAAAGAACGTGATACCAACCATTCTGAACGTGTAGAACGCCGTCAGGATGGCTGTGATGAAGGCAACGGAGAAGATGATGTACTGCCCACCGTGCCATAGCGCCTCGAATATCAGCTCCTTCGACCAGAAACCAATGAACGGGAACACTCCAGCCAATGAGAGCGCTCCGACTGTGAATGCTGCAAAAGTGACCTTCATGTCCTTTCTGATTCCACCCATGTCGCTCATTTTCTTGCTCTGAACTGCATGCAGTACAGATCCCGCGGCGAGAAATAGTAGAGCTTTGAACAAGGCGTGAGCAAGCAGATGAAAAGTTCCAGCAGCATACGCAGAAACGCTCTCAGCTACAAGACCAGTTGCACCGAGAGCCATGAACATGTATCCTAGCTGTGAAACGGTGGAATACGCTAGAACCTTCTTGATTTCATCCTGTACGAGGGCCATCGTGGCCGCCATGAATGCAGTGAACGCACCAATGGCCGCAACCGTCTGGAAGAACACAATCATTTCCGGTACGGTCTGCATGACCTCTAGGAAGATGGGGATGATTCTCGCGACAAGATATACTCCCGCCTTTACCATCGCTGCTGCGTGGATGAGCGCACTAACTGTCGAAGGCCCAGCCATCGCATCTGGCAGCCAGATATGAAGGGGAAACTGTGCACTCTTACCAATTGGGCCAGCAAAGATCAATATCGCTACAATGGGCAACAGATGGAATAAACCCACAGCCCAAGCGTCGGTTTGGAGCATCTCAGTGTAGTTGAACGTGCCCGTGATGAAGAACAGAAGCAGGATTCCTGCGAGCAGGCCGATGTCGCCAACTCTTGTGACCATGAATGCCTTCATACCGCTTGCTGCGTTGTATTCGCCCTCCGTCTTGTACTCCGGCACCGGACTGGGTTCCTTCAGGTTGTGCCAGAATCCTATGAGCGCATAGCTGCACATTCCAACGATTTCCCAGCCAATGAAGGTCATGAGCATGTTGTTCGCCATCACTAGGAGAATCATTCCTGCAACGAAGAATTGCATGAAGAAGTAGTACCGGGTTAGGCTAGGATCCTTGACTGCATTTCCTTCGGCATCATGACCAGTCATGTATCCCACGCTGAACAGGATGATTAGCGAACCGATGCCTCCTGCAATGCAGGCCAACAGGACACTGAGGGGGTCGATTAGAACACCAAACTCCACCTCAATTCCAGCCGCTATAACCCAAGTGACTAGGTTGTTATCGATTGATGTGGGGCTGATTAGCATGTCCAGAACCATATCTAGAGCAAAAAAGGCGGTGACGAAACCAACAAGAACTGCCATGACTTCTCTTAGAGTGGGGTGGATCTTACCGAAAACGGGGGTGAGAAGGGCACCAGCTATTGGCACTACAAACACAAGCCAACCCAACAATTCTAGAGGTAGAATCATTCCCTCAGCCTCCTGAGTTCACGGATGTCAAGTGTCCCGTAGTGGCGGTAAGCATTAACAATGAGGCTCATGGCTACTGCTGCTACTACCCCACCAACTACGATGGACAGAATGACGAAGGTCTGTACTGTGGGGTCGATTGGTCCAAGAATGTCCGGTCCCGCAGTGAACGCGGCCAAGGCAAGGAAATTCAAGTTCGCAGCTGCGACCATGATCTCGATTCCAATAACGAGCTTGACCATATTTCTTGCGCTGGCTAATGTATAGATGCCCAAGACGTAGAGGATGAGCGCAAAGATGAGATAGATGTGAAGCATGTCGAACATCTTAGTTCTCCTCCTTCCGCATTGAACGAAACATTGCCGAGGCACCGATGACTGCTGCTAGAAGCAATGTGACCTGAACCAACACGTCAACCACACGGTAGGACCACATCAGCTCGCCAACCCTTTGACCTATGATATCCCAATCTGCGGGATTCAGAAGCGATTCTGTGGGTGTGCTCAAGGCAAAGGCGGTGAAGTCAACAAGTTGCACGCCAATCAAGAGTACCATGATGATTGACAGTATGATTGCTGCAATCTTGTGCTTCATTGAGTACTCACCTCACAATAGTCATCATCCTCCGGGCATTCCTCCTCAGCAGGCGCTTCAAGACTCATGGCAGCAAGAAACAAGATTGCAATTGCACCTGAGAACACGCTGAAGTTGAAGACTGCAACAAAGGGTGCACCGAGAGCGAAGAAGGTAAGGCTTAGGAAACCATTACCTACTGCGAATGAGATCACTGCAAATGAGAGCTTTCGATACTCGATTGCCAAGAGAAAGAAAACTACGGTCAGGATTAGGACTATTAGCTGAATAAACTCGAATGGTTGTGAAATCATCAGACATCCCTGCCCGCGTCTAGCAGTTAATCGGTTGATTGATACGGGGCAATGGGGGTAGCTCATAAGTCTGACGGCTTGACACGCAAGAGATAAGACGGTGGCGTTAACGTTTCATTGGAGGTTGTCGAGATGGATGGCAAAGTGGTTGTGACTGGATGTGCGGGCTTCATAGGGAGCCATTTGGTTGAGCGTCTTTTGGAAGAGGGACATCATGTCATTGGCATCGATAACATGAGAACGGGTAACCAGAGCAATATGGCTTCATTCTCATCAAATCCCGAGTTCAGTTTCATTAAGGCAGATGTTTGCGATCCTGGCCTGAAGTCAAAGCTGCCGTCGGACATCAATCTAATCTTTCATCTTGCCGCTATCTCCTCCGTGACTGCCTCCATTGAGGACCCGATTCTGGTAAACAAGAATAATGTAACTGGCATCGTCAATGTTTTGGATATCGCAAGAGCATTGGATGTTAGCCGGTTCGTGTTTAGCTCTAGTGCTGCCGTGTACGGGAATCCAGAAAAGATGCCGGTACTAGAGAAAACCCCCGTGAATCCGCTTAGCCCCTATGCAGCTTCCAAGATTGCCGGAGAGGAGTACATGAAAGCGTTTCGTGAAGCGTACGGAATCGAGACCACCATCCTCAGGTACTTCAATGTTTATGGTCCCAGACAGGCGTACTCCGAGTACAGTGGAGTGATTTCCATCTTCATAAACCGTGCAATCAGGGGTGAACCGATTGCTGTGGAGGGTGATGGTGAGCAGACCCGAAGTTTTGTCTATGTGACCGATATGGCCAGGGGGACAGTTCTTGCGGGGAAAACACCACAAGCGAATGGTGAAGTCATCAATATGTCCGGCATGGACTTGATTCGAATAGTAGATGTTGCAAACAAGATCAATCAGGCGGCATCCTCCGAAGGGTCGAAGATTGTTCATGTTGACCCGAGGATAGGTGATGTCAAACATAGTATAGGGTCAATGGAAAAGGCCCAGAGTGTTCTTGGATTCACACCAGAGATGCCCTTTGAAACCGGTCTGGAGCATACTATCAACTGGTATCGGAGCCATATGCAGTAGTCTCGGATTGAATCACGTCACTGTTAGGATTAAGCTGACCTGATCAGCGACCCCTTCCTCCGTCCTCAGAATCACATAAACCAGATACTGACCAAGCACCAAGCCGGTGGGCAGATAGACTGCGACCGATGGTGAGGTACCATAGATATCACCTGCACCCACGGTTCCTATGCTCAGTGTGAATGTGGTATTCGAGGGATACACTGTTGGAGCGACTTCGCTTCCATGCCACCAGACCGAGAAGTTGCCGGCTACAATCACAATGTCAACCCATAGATCGTGGCTCACATTGTCATTGTTTCTAAGACCCAATACTAGCTGTGAGAAAGCGCCTGAATCTATCGTAAGGGGGTCAAAGATTGCGCTCTCTATGCCAACGTCCCCTACTTCCACAGCGGTCTGATTGAGAAGCCCAAACATCTTGTAGTATGCTTCTACAACACTACTGCCCAACTCCACTCGTTCGCCGCTCTCAGCATCTACAAGGCCAACCCCGCCCAACTTCTCAATGACAATGTTGGTTGATGACTCCACTTCGAGAAATACGGGGATTACGAAGAATAGGTCCCCGCCTAGATGATAGAGGAGGCGATTGCCATACCTGTGTTTACCCCAGAATTGCAGCTGAGTCCGAACCTCGTCATTCGTTTCAAACGCTTGAACAGCCGCGGTTGGGCCAAGCAGCGTGGAGAACCCTGGCTCACCCGCACTGTAGAAAGTCAGCCTGCCAAAGTCAGTGTCACCGCATCCCATCACATAGATGCCAGCCAAGTTCCGTCCCACAGAGTCGCGAAACTCACTGTTGTGCATAGCGACGAAACGGTCTTTGCCACCTATTCGCATTATGATGTATCGTGTGTCAGAGTTATCCGGTGCTTCGTGGAAATCCTGACCCGCTTGCCAGACAAAACCATCATCAACATGATAGATGTATGCCACATCAAGCTGGCGTTCATAAAGGTCCTCTGGCCATTTCATCTGGCTCTGAAGCCAATGGGGTGCTTCCTGCCAGTCGTAGTAGTCCATGTATGTTCTGTCAATGAAGAATGATTCCTCTGCAACGGGCGATTTATAGAACTCCAGCTCGCCTGTGCCTATGTCCACAAGGACAACGCCTAGAAATCGCATGTAGTTCTCAGCGGCATAACCCGTCGCAAGATGATAATCAATGTAGATTGATACCGCATAGTGGAGATTCCCTGCTGTGTCAACAACAACATAGGGGTCTCTATCAGCGGCCAGCCCCTGTAGCAGAATGGTCTGCACTCTAGAGAGTACATCACGCTGGACTAACATGCTCATATTTCGACCCATGAAAGACCACGCATCCGGACCCATGGCTAGCATGTAGAAGGTGGATTCGAAACCTGCAAGCTCGTAGTCAGGCGTTCCCTGAAAGGTGGCATTATTTATCTCCTCAAAGCCGGAAACATCTGTAAAGACGACATCTCTGAAACCACGCCCCTCGCCGTAGTAGATGTCGATGGACTCGCTTCGGTTCAATAGAGCGACTAGGGAATCCTGTTCGATTATGTCACCACTGTAAGCATCGAGTACGACAAGACCCTCAGAATGCGTGTAGATGAGGTGTTGATTGATGAAGCTAGTCCGGGTTGCGCTGTAATCGAACGTCAAGGGTGCTATCCAGTACTCATGCCCCCTGAGATAGACGATGTCAGAATCTGCAAGCTCCATCCAGTTCGTCCCAATCTGGTTCTTCATACGTAGGAAGCTGGCAGCCTGGTCCCATTGTCGAACTGTCGTGAGAAACTCAACCTCTCCCTCTGGCGTCGCGTTCGATGTGAGATCGTCTAGCGTCTGCATTTCCATATCGTCTAATCCTGCCGCCCAATTCGTTATGGTAATTTCCTTGTGGGTTTCGTAGTTGAATTTCCAATCGATGTATTTGTCGCCCTCCCTCTGAATGCCATAGTAGAAACTTTGTGCGAGAGGCAGGATAATGACCATCGCAATAAGAATGACTGCAAGGAAACCGAATTTCCGAGGGGAGCCCCTGATGGGAATTAAACTCTCGAGCTTGAGACGACCCAACTCCTTGGCAATATGGGCTCGGTCTTCCATTAGGAGGGTGACCCTCCGGCGGTAATCAATGGCAGTTACATCGCCACTCTCGTATTCGCTGCGAAGAGATACCAACTCTCCCTGAAAACGGGCGAAATCTTCCTCCAATTGCGATATTTTGCTTCTTGTGCGCTGCTGTGCATCGCCCATATGAACTCGGAGGAACAAGAATAGCACAGCACCGGCTATGCTAGCGAAGAGCGCTACTATCAGAGCCATGTAGCTCATCCAAGTCCCTGCATTTACTGTCCACATGGGTACACCCAGAATCTCGAGGCTAATCGCAATGGAAACTGCTAGCAGAATCTTGGGAATCACAACAAACATGTCGCGCTTGTGGCTCATCATGTCAGTTATGGCCGATAGAACAAGTCGGACTCCGGTGAGAACCAAGAAAGTAGCAAAAAGCCCAAGGTACAGCTGATATGCCTCCAACGCTGGAACAAGGCTCACTATCGACTCAGAGCTGGTTCCCGGCGCGAAGGGTAATGAAAAGAGCGTTCCTACATCAGCGGATGTTATTGAGATGGATCCGTGGCCCAACAACATCATTAGAAATGCCACATTTTGGCCGGTTAACGAATAACCGCCTGCCGACACGTAGAATATGAAAAACCCGCCAAACTCAAGCAACCTCCAAATCACTGCAGATGTCATGTCAAGGCGCTTGGTTACAGGCCCGGATTGTGATACTGCTGACATGAAAGAGATGAATGTTGATCGCTGCGGCAGGGTTATGACGCTCAAAAGTGTTAGTAGCAATGAGGCAGTGAAGATGTTGTTCTCCAAGGTCCAAGTGTCCCAGAAGTTGACTCCGGCCTTGGCTGAGTATGTACTCTGGTAGATGTTCTGTCCGAGGAACCACCCGTATGCGGTGCTAGTGACCGTAATGGCAATCAGGGCGAGTATGATAAAGACGAATAGGAGCTTAGCATGCTTCATTTCTTCCACCAATCAAGCGTGTCAACTACTTCACGATAACCGTGGGCCATATGATAGTTTCGTCTTGTGCGGATACACTAAGATTATGTTTTTTCCTTTCGGAATCATTATCAGTTGCTCTACATCGGTCAAGCAGCATGGCTAATCCTCTTTGGTTCGTGGAATTGCTCAAACAAGCATATGCCTACAAACGCATCATTGCAAGAATAACCCGTATTCCGGGTGTGGGGCGGATAGTCTACGACATGATGTTCAAGGAGGATGGTGTCGTCTACCTTCCAAAGGACAATGTTGTCAAGATGTCCATCCATGTGGGGAAGTCCATTGAGCGACCTACAGATACCATCCTGCCGTCGAAGATTGTGAAGCATTTCATCGAGAAAGCCAGCCATCGCTGGATCATGAACAAGTGCATTTGCCGCGACTCCGATCAATGCAAGGATTACCCAATAGATCTTGGATGCCTCTTTCTTGGGGAAGCAGTGCTGGGAATCAATCCCCAACTGGGGCGTGAGGCAACAAAGGAAGAAGCATTCGAACACTTGAGGAAGTGCCAAGACGCTGGCTTGGTTCAGATGATAGGTAGGAACAAGCTAGATACCATGTGGCTCAACATTGGACCCGGGAGCAAGCTCTTGACGATTTGTAACTGCTGCCCGTGTTGTTGCTTGTGGAACGCACTGCCTGATTTCAACCCGCAGATAGCTCGCAAGATTGCCAGAATGGATGGAGTGAACGTGCGTGTGACTGACAGGTGCACTGGTTGTGGCACATGCACGGATGATGTGTGCTTTGTGGATGCCATCACCCTTGTCAATGGCAGGGCTGTCATTAGTGACGCATGTAGAGCGTGTGGCCGCTGCGTTGAAGTGTGTCCCGAGGGAGCTATCGAATTGACAATCGAGAGCGATGCAGTCTACGAAGAAACCATAGAGAGGCTTTCTTCTCTAGTAGACGTAGAATGAATGTTGTTGCCCGAAACGTACACGATCTTGGACATCAATGTTCTTGACTGACGTTTGGTTCCTGATTTATTGAGGTCCGCTAGAGAGAAGATACCTGATGGAGGACAACCTTTTTAGTGAATTAGAGGCGCGCAGACGCACGTGGCAGTGTATTGCTCAAACGAGGAGCGTTGATTGATGACAACAAAGATCGTCGTAATTGGTATGGGTTACGTTGGAATACCCTGTGCGGCCCTACTGGCTGATGTTGACGGGTTTGACGTGACGGGACTGCAGAGAAAGTCCAAGCGGTCCGGCTGGAAAATAGATGTACTAAACAGCGGAAAATCGCCTTTTGAAGGGGATGAGCCGGGTCTTGATGAGCTCGTAGCCAAGGTTGTCAAAAAGGGTACGTTCAGAGTGACTGACGACATCAATGTTCTTTCAACTGCAGATGTCATTCTGGTTGACGTTCAGACTCCGACCGATGCTAAACACACTCCCCAATACCGCTCCTTGCGTGAAGTGAGTGAGAATATCGGCAAGCATATGAAAAAGGGCACTCTTGTTGTTGTTGAATCGACTGTGGCACCGGGCACGACAGAGAACGTGGTTCAAGTCATCATTGAAGACAAGTCAGGTCTAAAGGCGGGCGAAGACTTTGATCTGGCATTCTCCTATGAGCGAGTGATGCCTGGAAAACTCATCCACAACATCGTCAACCTGCCGCGAGTAGTGG
>JABCTJ010000138.1 GCA_018238375.1 Candidatus Thorarchaeota archaeon | reverse complement strand
TATTGGTGAGAATCTCAATCACACAGGCATTGTCGGATTCATTGTGCTAATAGGCAACGGTTGCATGTCTTGGGGTTTGGAGCCCGGTGTTGCTCTCTGTGGAATTGCACTGGGCTGTCTGATGCTTCTCTATGCTCTTCTTGATGGCAAGAGAAGAGACTGAAATACGGTGGACTTGCGAGATTCGGTGCGTACAATCGTCTACTGGAATTTATTACTGAAATAGAAAGATTATTGCAAAAGCTAAGCAATGGACCCGTGAAGCATTCTTGCTCTGGAGGTGTGGGATGTCGATGAATGAATCGAATAATCAGAATGTGGAGTTCCAGAATCAAAACCTGTTAGTAAAGCGTCATATGGACAAGGCTGCCCGGACACGCCGCGTCAGGGTTGCTCTCCTTTTAGTCTACTATATTCTAATTCTGGCATTCGCTTGGTCACTGAGCGGATTGTGGTGGTGGAGCCTTGAGGAGGGGTTGATGTGGTCAAGTGGAGGTCCAGGGATGTTCTTTCCCATTCCTTTTCCGCCCGGAGTAGCAGGTGTAATCGCGCCTGCATATTTTGTTGACCAGGTATTCTACCTAGTATTCATGCATGGTGGAATCTGGATCGCCTGGATAGCTCTTGGACTGCTTTATTTATTCTCGCCCTACCGAATAGACTTACACCTGTTACGCGATAGAGTTCGAACCCGACTTCATGATAGGGGTTAGAATGAAACTCGTTGAACGGAACAACTACAAACATGGGTAGTGGACCGGCAGAAATTCGAATCGATAGACTATTTTCTCTCTTGTTGAATGGATTATCGAATTCACCGAAAGAGTTCCAATGCACAAGTTGATAGATGACTGGACTATGAACAGGGGTTGGATATGATCGGGTATATTGTGGGATTAATCATGGCATTTGTCACTATGATTCTGATGCCTGTGCTTAGTATATCTGTGAGTATGATTGCGCTACGTGTGCTATCTGATAGGAAGAGTCTTGATTGGTATAGATCTAGACAGAAGGTTGTTGATTGCGCTATTGACACTATTTCGTTGCTTCTACCAGTGACACTTGGTTTTGTGCTACTACGATTTATTGCTGAATACATGATTGGCCCGTTTCTGCAGCTTGACGCCGAGTCTATCTTGTTTTTGGCTGGAGGTCTTACAGTAATCCTTGCTATAGTTACACTAGCCTCTGCAATTGCGGGTCATAGAATGCGTTGTCATGCTCTGCAATCCCGAATACTTGAATGAAATAGGAAGATTGATGCCGAAGCCGAACAAACGATTCGTGAAGTATCCTTGCTCTGGAGTTGTGGGATATCGATGAGTGAATCGAGTGCTCAGAATGTGGAGTTCCAGAATCAAAACTTGCTAGTAAGGCGTCATATGGACCGGGCTGCCCTGCTACGCCGCGCCGCGGTTGCTCTCCTTCTAGTCTACTACATTTGGATTCTAACATCTGCTTGGTCGATGAGCGGCATGTGGTGGTGGAACCCTGAGGAGGGGCTGATGTGGTCAAGAGCAGGATTGGGATTCTTTCCCATTCCATTTATGTCCGATATCGGAGCTGCTGTAATTGCGCCTGCGCATCCTCTCGAGCAGATGTTTTACATAATGTTCATGCATTGTGGACTCTGGATCGCCTGGATTGCTCTTGGACTGCTTTATCTCTTCTCACCCTACCGAGTAGACATACGCATGTTGCTTGACAAAATTCAAACTCGACATCATGATAGGAGTCGTAGATGAAACTCGTTGAATGAATTGTCTACCAAAACAATAGTGATGGTGGACCGGGCGAGATTTGAACTCGCCAAGTGGAAGATAAGAGAGTTACTCTGTAATAGCACGCAGAATATCCATTCTGTTCGGTTTTCGCCACCATATGATGAATTCTGCACCTAGGATTGCAAGCACAGCTATTAGGAATCCTTGAAAGCAGAGGGAAGCTGATATCGCGAACAAAGCCAGATGCATAAACTCACTCTGATCAGGAGCTGGACTTGTCTGAGAAACTATGTTACCATCCTGATTTAAAAACCGAATATAGTATACGAATGACGTTGCGGTCCAATTATTATGCTTCTGTACTACAAACGGGAATAATGCAATACTGTTGAAATACACAATGGAGTAGATACGGTCTCCTTCTGGACCAGTGTCATCACGTATCACACCCGCTGTTTGGACATTATTCATGACCAATAATGAAACTGTCGAAGTCACAAGGAGAAAGGCTACAAGAGACCATTTCCACTGCACTCTCCTTCTTGAAATAATCCACGAGAGTAGACCTGCAACTGTGACGAAGAGCATGACTCAGTACCACTATATGTATGGATTAGTTCCCATAAGAATGACGCGGCACCTGAAGACTTGAACCGTCCAATCTCCTTTAGAAATAGAAGAAATGGTGGACCGGGTGAGATTTGAACTCACGACCTCCTCCATGCCAAGGAGGCATTCTAAATCCCCGCGGCTTCGCGAGTGAAGTCGCGTCCAGGCTGAACTACCGGCCCATGTTGTTAGTTCGCAAATCCCAAGAGAACGGTTAAAAGAATTGTGGAGTGAAGAGATTGAACTCCACGACAATCTAAGGGTCAACCTGCCTTACTCCTCGCTGCTGCTAGGAGTAGCTCTAGTTCAAACTTGCTTAGCTCTTCAAACTTATATTGTCGCATCACCCCAATATCCACAACGAACACCTAAGCGAATCCTGAGGTAACATCGATGGGTGAAGAAGTCACGTACACCACGGAATACTGGCGTGTGAAGTTGGCCCTCCGACTTGTAATGCTGGCGGGCCTCATCATCATTTGGTGGGGAATTGGCTCGCTTATCACGGACATCATCATCTGGCTCGGTGTCGAGTGGGTTAGCGTTTCCACTATCGGCACCATTACTATTGGTATCGGCATTGTCATATCTACTGCCATAATCGACAAGATGGTCGATCGCCTTTACCCCCTCCATGCCAGCCTCCAAAAAAACGAGTAGTCAGGAGGGCTAGACTGCCTAGTCGCGGGCTTGTATTCCTCCTGATGCTGCTGGCCATTGTCATAACAGTGAGCCCATTGTTCTACGCTCCAGTCATGTACAGCGAGTATTCACCGGCTCCAGCTCTGCTCATCGGTGGCTACAGTGGCTACAATGTCCATGTCGAAGGTTTCGTGTACTGGTCCAACTACACCTCAGCCGCAGGAGTCGAGGTTCGAATATTCGCCACCGACGAGCTTACAAGTGAAACTGTCCTGACAGATGTGGACGGTCAGTTCTACGGTGAACAGAGATACGAAGCTGGACAGATCCTAGTCCTGACCATTACGGGCCAGCGTTTCCGTGTCTTTATCCCCTATTTCGCGAGAGGCGTGGTGTCACTCGGTGACTTCCTCATAGACGAAATAGAGTAGGAAAAGAAAATATGGCATGCGATGGCGCTGACCTACCGACTCTGGTATTAACCACGAATACGAGTGCCCTGAACGTTCTTGTGAGCCCAAGCGAACTTACGGAGTCTAGCTGAGGCGCCATAGCCGCAGGCTGCGCACTTCTTGTGCCTAACGTGATAGGATCGTCTGCCGCATCTTCTGCAGCGAATGTGGTGGGGGTTATTCTTCTTGCCTTTGGCTGGAGTGCCCTTTCCCATAGCAGTCTACTCCTTCTTACCTGACTTGGGCGCCGGACTAACGATTACGACGTTGTCGCCTCTCACAATCACATTCTCGATAGCCACAACAGATTCCGTATTGGTTTCTGGGTCGAAGGTTATCTCTTCGGCGTTCTCAAGTATGAGGTTCAGATGCTGGTCATAGCCAAGCAATCTCCCCTTGACCTTCTTCCGCCCCTTCATCTCAACGAGCACCTGAGTGCCAATCGATTCTTTGAGCAGTTCCATAGGTCTACCTGCGTTCATCAGTCTTCACCAATACAGAACAATAGTCGGAGCCTCCGGGCCCTCGACGCTTTCGTCTTGTCGCTGGGTTTGGCTTAAAAACGTGACGATGAAACCAGCCAACCTAGTCACGTTTCCAGCCACTCTCGCACAGTCGCGCCATAGGTTTCAAAAGGACACAGTCATTTGGGGTGGCTAATGCCAAAGATAGAACGTATCAGAAAACGCCATCCAATGAAGAAACGCGACCAGAGGCGGGAGCTGGAGCGGATAGAGGATATTCTGAGTTCGAGCATAACAGGGCTGGATGAAAAGTCAAAGCTCGAAGAAGGCGTGCTGGATGACGGGTCACGGGTCATCTTAGTAGAAGGTGCGATTATCTTCTTTGAAACCGATGGAGTTCTCTTCCCAACTCTCCGGGCACTACTCAGCGAAGTTGTGAGGATCCCGAAGGTGACCGTCGACATGGGGGCAGTCAAGTTTGTCGTCAATGGTGCAGACATCATGCGGCCCGGAATCACTCACATAGAGGATGGGATAAAGACGGGGTCAATCGTCGCCATAGTCGATGAGCGGCATGGAAAACCTCTTGCAGTTGGGGTTTCCAAGATGTCAAGTGAAGAACTCCGCAGCGCAGTTTCAGGCAAGGTAATTCAATCAATACACCATGTCGGTGACAAGCTTTGGGAATTCAAGATTTGAACTGTTCAATCATCCTTGACCATTTCTACTCGGATATGACTTAGTGCAGCTTTGTACAGATCCTTTGCAAATTCAGGTTCTAATCCCGAGTTCTTAGCGAATCTGTTCCTTGCGAACCCCCTCTTTGATGAGTCTATGTCCTTCCTAACTACCTCACTTATCGATTTGTATCCCCTGTTGTTCAATATCCGCGTTTCTGCTCTTGAGAGCAATCGTGCAGGTCCCTCTTCATTCTCAGGCAGCTCCAATTCCATCAGATTCGAACCTGCCATGTCAAGTCGGACTCCGTAGCGCAGTTGTCGGCTGAACAGTTCCATTCTTTTTGCAATCTTTCTTCTTCCCAACGACTTCAGCAGTCGACTTAGGTCATGTGCCAGGTCGCTGCAGATGCGGACAAGCATCACTAGGTCCCCCTCATCAATATCACTGCCAGAAGCACGTTCTCTTCCTTTGCTCATCTTCCTTGCATTTTCACTGGCTCTATCGATAATAGAGCTCACTCCGAGCTCGCTGGTCCAGTCAATCAGTGCCTGTTTTTTGATTTCCTTTCGCGCGCGGACAAGTTCTACATACCTGTCACTGGCTTTGTCGATTCCTATCAATTGCAATTCGATATCCGATGGGAGAACTGTTCTGGGCCTTATTGACTGAGGTATGCTGAAAGATAACATGATGTCTACAAGGTCCGATTCCAGCACCCCCTCATCAAGACTAAGGAGTGATTCCCTGACTCTATAGTACTCAATGATATTGAAACCGGCCCTCACTGCTGCACGAGTTTCCTTTGTCAATCTAAGCCCTTTCTCAACCGTTTCAATCGCCCCAGATTTCTGGTACCATGAGAATAGGGCATCAAACGTTTCTTCCATCTTCTTCATGTATTCGCTGTCTACTGATGCCCTGAACGTTTCTCCCACCAATTGCAGAAATTTCGACTTCACAGTTTCTCGTTTGAATAAGTTCTTTGTAGTGGCAACCCTCTCCATCAGGCTTGCTGCTAGCGTTGGATACAGTATTCCCGGATTCAGAGGTTCAAGTGGACGGTGAAGCAGCGTATCCTCTAACGACTCGGGGTTCGGAAATTGCCAAGAGGGGCTTCCAAAGACAATGTAGACTCTGCCTCCATACTGAGCTAGGTGATACTCTCCGATTCTCCCTGCAATCTGAAGATATCTAGACCGTGCAACCAAGAACCCCATGCTTCCATCGAAGATGATCACTACACAATCAAATGGAAAGCTAGCTCCCGACGTGATACCGGTTGTTGAAACCACGGTCTTCACCGTGCCGTTACGGATTGCCCTCTCAAGTCGCTCCCTAAGATCAACAGTGAGACCTGCATGGTGAAATGCTACCCCTTTGCGTAGGGTCGCTTCCAGCCTTCGAGCTCTTGGCATGACTTCACCTGAGGAGAGAATCCGAGAAACCACATGCTCCTCTATCGGACGCGGATGCTTATGCGCGAGATACTCCGAAAGCACTTCTGTGCCCTCTCTGTACCCGACTACAATGAGTACTGACTTGTTTGGGTCATCACCCAGGTGTTCGAACACTGCATCAATCAATCTATCCGCAGCTACCAGACATCCTTGAGTACCATCACTGCTGACAATCGCAACACCTTGTTCCTCTCCAATCACCATGAACTCGTCGGGAGTGAGACGCACCTCGGGTCGGAAAATATCCGCATTAAGCCACCCGGCAACTTCTCCTGTTTCGCCAAACCGCGAGGAGAGAGTGAGTATCTGCACGTTTGGCCTGAGGAGAGTAATCAGGCAGTCAAGTCTAGTGCTTCTGTCTGTGCCCAAGTTTCGAGGCTGAATATGCGATACAAAGGAATCCAGTTCTGTTATTTCATCTATTATGGCGAAACCAATACCATTGATCCATGCCTTATTTTGCAGGACCGCCAATAAGACGCTCTCATAGATGCCAATAATGAGATTTGCGCCTTTCAGCTCCTCATCACCAGCTCTATGCTGTCCATCGTGTCTAACTACTTTGTATCCCAGATTCTCGAAGAGCTTGCCGTATTCATCAACTACCTGCCTATTCAGAGATGTATAGGGACTAAGATACAGACACCTAATACCTCTCTGAAGGCGAATCAGAATGGTGATCATTGCGAGGAAGGTCTTTCCAGAACCCGGCGGCATCAGGATCATGAAGTTGCCTTTGACCTCTCCTACCTCCCGAATGAACTTTTCTTGAGCTGGGAGTAGTCGAATGAAGTTCTTGTGTTTGAGTAAAATCTTAGCAGCTTTCTGAATCTCGGTGTCGGCTTCTGCTAAACCTCCCATGCTGCCAACTGCACGGAGGGCAAGCCTACCTTGATGTGTAATCATGAATTTCCGTTGCTTCTTCCCCCTTGCACCCACTGTTTGCACAAATCCAACATTTGCCAGCTTAGTCATACTCTCGTAGAGTGTGCCCCCTGAGATCAGTTTCTTGCGGTCTGTTTCCCATGTGACTTGTTGCTGTGTCTTCTCTCCCTTTGCGTGAATGGCGGGCCTAGTCATTCCTCTCTGAAGAAGTATGCCTTCAACTATTTCCTCCCATCCTGATGTCGGAATAATCTCTCCAGCCTGTGGACTTAGGGCCGCAAGAATCTCCATTGCATAGCGATTTCCCAAAGCCTTAAGCTGACGTTGCAGCGAAATAAGATGAATATCCTCTTGTCCACGCGCGTTCATCTCAATCGCTCGCCACTACCGAGTGTGAAGGTATAAACATTGGGCAGTTGGAGCCACCTCATAATACTAGGTCTTTTCTTCTTACGACAGTTTAGGCCATCTGTAACTCGAGGTGGTTCAAAGTGCGTTCCCTGTTTAGACGCAAGCGAAACAAAAGTAAGGCTGACAATGAAACGACGGTGATTCCGCCATATGCAGGCCTAGGTGTATTCTCGCCCGCCGTGAAGGGCGAAAGTCCAGAGCCTGCTCATGAATGCAAAAGACTGGCGGAGCTCGAGTCCATATTCATTAGATCAAAACGCCTCGATTCTCTCAATGATGTTCCCTATATTGTAGACCAAATCCGTAATGGCAACATCATACTCCTTGACATCACAAGAATGAATGACGGGAAAGAACAGAACCATATGGAATTGAAACGCATAATCGAGCGTATTCGTGGAGAAACACGAAGCTACAGTGCAGACATTGCTCTAGTCAACGATAATTGCGTTATAGTAACACCCTGGTTCGTCAAGTACTGAACACACAGCGTTATCTCAGCTTGATGGTTTCTGTTACCCTCAACGCAACTGTGTCAATGTTTAGCGCTTTGTGGATTGTTGAGGCAAGATTCGTGCACTTGGACGCCTCTCCATGACAGGTTAGCACAATTTCTGGAACGGGACTGACACGTTTAACATAATTCAGTATTTGCTTTCTGTCGGAGTGTCCCGAGAAGCCTTCGACAGTGGTAAGCTCAAGGTTCACGGGAATCGACTTCGTCTGCCCATCATGGCTCTTCATGCGTACCTCCTTCCAGCCCTTTTGGATTCTACTGCCAAGCGTATTTGCCCCTTGATATGAAACAAATGCTAACGTATTTTTCTCATTAGGTGCTAGAAGTCGGAAGTAGTCCACACTGGGTCCACCAGCTAGCATCCCGGAGGTAGCCATGATAATGCATGGTTCACCCTCTACAATCTCTTCGCGCTGGTCGGGGTTGTCCACTTGAACAAAGATTTCGCTCAAGAATGGGTTGACCCCCTGGTGAAATACCATTTCGCGTATCTTCTTACTGAGGGCCTCTGGATGTGTCGTATGGATTGCTGTGGCTTGAGCAATCATTCCCTCAATGTAGATTGGAATCCTCGGAATCCGCTTCTTGGAAACTAAGTCCTCTAGTACAAGCATAATCTCCTGTGCTCGGCCAACTGCAAGAACTGGAATCAGTATCTTCCCGCCCCTCGCTAGCGTTCTCTTGATTATTGATGCAAACTTTCTCTCAACCTCCTGTCTCGGAGGCATCTTGTCTGTCGGGTGGCCATAAGTACTCTCTACGATGAGGGCTTCCAACCTGGGGAATGTGAACGTAGCGGGCTCAAGAAGCCTTGTGCGGCCGAACTTGAAGTCGCCTGTGTATGCCATGTTATATCGACCATCTCCTATGTGCAGATGGATAATGGCCGACCCGAGGATATGTCCTGCATTGTGAAGTGTCAAACGGACATCTGGAGCAATATCAGTTACTTCTCCATAGTTCAATGGAATTGTGTGCAAAATAGCTTCTTTTACATCTCTATCACGATACGGTCTAAGTTTCCCTTCTCGTTCAGCCACATCGAGATAGTCTAGCTGAAGGAGCGTGGAGAGATTGAGTGTCGGGGCAGTCATGTAAACTGGTCCTCGATACCCATACTTGAACAAGAATGGAACCATGCCACAGTGATCTAGGTGAGCATGTGTGATGACCACCGCATCTAGATTGTCAATGCTGAACTCCGGCATATCCAAACGAGGAAATGCTCTAGTCGGAGTGCCCACGTTCACGCCGCATTCAATCAGGATGCTACTCTCAGAAGTCTGAAGAAGCATGCACTGTCTTCCAACCTCGCGAAATCCTCCTAGTGCAGTTAGTCTAATCCATCCGTTATCCACCAGGCTCCGCCGGTGTATCCTTCTGCCAATCTCTCGGAATGACTTGTTCCTGCTTGCTGCTTCCGATTGAATGATGTAACGAATCTGTTTAATCAGCTTGCTTTCAATAGGTGGAGTTCTCATTACGGCTGGCCGCCAAAAGGTACGCCTCGTAATCTCTCTGAGCGTTGTTCCACTTCTGCCAATCACGAGGCCCGGTTTCTGGGCTTCGATTATGACTTCGCCTCTTGAATCGTCAAAATCAATTGAGGTTATCTCCGCATCTTCAGGCACCAGCTCACGTACCGACTTCTCTGCATCTTCATGAGAAATTCTCACTTCCGGGGCAGACCTGACTACGATGCGTTTTCTCATCTTGCGGGCGAGTGCCTTGATCATATCCCCGTCATCAAGAAGTATTTTTGGCGCTTTCGAATATATTGCAATCTCCGGACCTTCATACTCAACAGCGCTTATCGCAGCCGACTTTGGAAGCGCGTCCTTAATTGCTTCACGAATGTCAACGTGCTCATTGTTGCGGGAACCCATCTAGAATCACATCGTAGTTTAAGGCGTATTACTTGCCCCTATGGTTTCATCTAAGACCCACAGCCATCGGGCTGAAACGGTTTCAGATAGAGCTGACAAAAAAGCAATGTCTGCTACTACCGTTTCCAGATCTTCGTGATGACGTCTTTGTCTACTTCTTTGTAGCCGTCCTTATCGATAACACTTACAAGAATCGAGTTTCCTGTTGCAGCATCTCTTTCGATTGCTGCGGCGATTGCTCGCACTGCAAGCTCTATGGCCTTTTTCTTGACAAGATTATCCTTGTACTCTGCTTCCAAGACACCAAGAGCTATCGGGGATCCCGATCCTGTCGATGTGTACTTATCGGGCAGGACGGACCCAATGAAGTCCGTGTAGAAGACCTGCGGGCCCTCGTCATCAAATCCTCCCACTAGGCATTGGAGCATATATGCTCCTCGAGCTGAGAACATTATGTTGCTCAAGAGACGTGTTAGTGCCCTAACACGCATGGACCGTCCTCTCTGAATCTCAAAGAGCTTCGCTTCTGCTTTCAGAAGTTCCATAATCGCCTGAGCATCAGCAACTGAACCTGCAATTGTCGCGCCAATGCTGTCACTGATTTGGTAAATCTTTTTGGCTGTCTTGTTGGCGATAAGGTAACCCATGGTCGCTCTTTGGTCGCTAGCGAGGATGACACAATCTTTTGCTATTAAGCCAACAGTTGTGGTTCCTGTCTTGGTTACCTCTGCAGGTGGCTGCATCTGATGTTCCATATCGAGTAACTCCGTATCAATGAAATATAGCCTAGGAGAACTAGTGACAAAGAGCTGGTCCTGAGATTCGTATTAAAACGTTTCTTAGTGGTCGCTCTTGCGATTCACTTGCGTTGAAATCCTTGTGGAGCTAGGTTTCGGTTTTCTTAGGCGCTTCAGGTCGTTCGTAAGTAACGACAAACTTGATTTTCTTGGCTTTCTCAATCACCTTGAGCGCGTCAGAAGCCACGCCAATCTCAGCGTACTGAATTCCTTCAATGTAGCGACTCGCCTGTGGGAACTCAATAGTGACAATCTTTCCCTTAATGGAGACACCAAACTGGTCTGCTGGTACGGCAGGGATTCTTCTTTTGATGACTGCCAAGACCTTCTTCTCGGGCTCAGTAATGAGCTCTCTGGCCGTAACATCGAAAACAAGGGTTTTTCCAGCTAGCGGACTGTTGAAGTCAACTCTGACACGACGCCCAAGCACCTGTGTAATCACGCCTCGCTCGTGACCTATCTTCACCTCTTCTCCCCTAATGGGCCGTACCCCGTGCTTGGCCAGTTTTGTTTTAGCGAACAGTTTGATCTTGCTTGGGTCTCTAGGTCCTGATCCCTTCTCTGGTGGCACCTCAACAGTTTTTGATTCCCCCACCTTCATCCCGATTAGCTCTTCCTCGACAGCAGCGAGAAGCCAGTTCCAGCCAACTCCGACGAGCATTGGCTCATACCGCTCATCCTCCTTGTACATGCCTTCTTTCCGCGCGATATCCTCCATGGTACAATCGAAGACTTTTCCATCTCTCTTGGTTTTAATGACGTAATCGACATACAGGAGACTGCCTTCGCTAACAACATTCTCAGCAACCGGCTTCTTGGCCGCACTCTTCCCTGTTGTCTTTTTCGTGGACTTCGGTTTTTTCTTGGTTGTCTTCTTCTTTGCCTTTTCGTTGGACACTGTCGATAACCTCACGCGTTTCTATGTGTATTTTGCCGCCCGGTTTGATGGTGGAATAAAACGGTTTCCTTGTGGTATTATTGCTGGATGCCCTTCAGTACTTGTATCTTTTCGAAGAATATTGATAAACTCGCCACGATTTTGATATCAAGACCACAATTCACCATCACATTCTGCAAGTCTTTGATGTTCGCAAGAGATGAACTGACGACGAAGATAGAACCCTCTTTCTGAAGATGTCTGACAGCCTGTTGAATGAAATGCTCGGCGAGTTCAGTGCCCTTAACACCACCCAACAACGCATGATCCATATCAGTTGTGGTGCCATCATAAGGAAGATATGGTGGATTGAAGGCAATTACTGAGAACAATACGGCTGGGGGAATGGAATCAAGCAGATCTGACTGCATGACACTGCACGGGAAACCAAGCCCGTTTCGCTTGAGATTCCTTAGCGTATTCCGAGCTGCCTTCAGGGAGATATCGATTGCTACAACCCTTCTCGCGATTCTGGCGGCGCCTAGTGTCAGAAGCCCAGCACCACAGCCCACGTCCAGAAAAACATCATCGCGGTCAAAATCAATGGCATCCATCAATAGAAACGAGTCTTCAGCAGGAGCATACACCCCGGAATCAACCCTAAAATCAAGGTCTTCTACTCTCACATGTTCTTGCCCCTTGGACCCGGTACTAATTCGTCCTCTATCATTTCTACGAGGCTGTCTGCAAGCATAATCAGGCTGTCCGGAGTTAAGCTCCTAAGTCGTTCAGTGCCGGTCACAGAAGCCCCCGCTCTATCTAAGAGCGTGTTAGCTAGGTCTCTGTCCAGCTTCATGTTTCGGAACCAGATTCGAAGTGCCTTCCCAATCTGTTTGTTTGGGTAGGAATAAATACCGTGGATAAGCCAGAAGAAAATCTCGGGGTTTCTCGCGAATGGTCCCGTTAGTCTGGGTGTCAAGCAAACGACACTCGAATCGACCTTTGGAACGGGATAAAATTTACTCGCTGGAACACTCATGATCTGTACTACATCAACATGATATCTGACGCCGATTGTCAAACGTGCGTAGTTGGCCGACCCCGGTTCCGCAAGGAGTCTTTCTGCGAATTCCTTCTGATACATCAGAGTCGCGCTTTCGAATTTCACTTGTTCAAGAAGTCGGAAGGTGATGTCAGAAGAGATGCTGTAGGGCAGATTGCAGACCACTTTGTCAACTTCAGGGAAATCTGTCTTCAATGCATCGCCCTCTATGACCTCAATATTGTCCAGTCCACTCAGAATCTCTCTTAGAGCCCTGACCAATCTCACGTCCTTCTCGACAACATATACAGTCCTAGCACACTGAGCAAGCCGTTGAGTGAGAATACCTAGCCCTCCACCAATCTCCAAAACCGATTCATCCTTGGTCAGATTCGCAGACGATACGATGTCCTTAGCAATTCTGTGACTTGTGAGAAAGCTCTGACCGGCCTTCTTGCTAGGTCGTACCGAGTATTTCTGAAGCAAGGATTTGACCTCTTCTTGATACAGAGATCTCACCTTGGCCCTTGTCTTCTCTCATCATCGCTTCGCCTAGACGGACGAGCAAATATCCACCGCTTAACATCCTCTTTCAGCTCGTTGATGATTCTCGCAGTAATGGTCTTCTTTGGATTCTGCAGCTTGGTCCGAGCTGCGATATCTTCGAAGTTCTTGAATGGGGCCTTCTTTCTTTCATCAAGAAGCGCCCACATCAACGTCTTTCCCACACCTGGAAGGAGTTGGAGTGAATGCATTCTAGTTGTGATTGGTTTCGCTTCATTGAAGAACTGCACGAATTTGTGTTCATGCTTCGTTACGATTAATTCAATGACGAATGACAGCTCCGCCGTGCTTTCAGGAATCAGGTCCTCATAGAAGATTCTCCGTTTCACATGATCGATTTTGGTCTGGGAGTCCTTCTGAATTGACACGCGATCCTGAGGGTTTAATCTAGCACCACTTCGGGGTACAAGTTCAAGAAGAGTGAAGTGAGACTCACCCACTGCCTGTACTACGGGGTCTCCTCGTGGTCGTGAATCTCTCAGGTATTGCTTCGGCTGAATGACTGCCAGGACATATGCGTGACTCTCGTACATCCTGCCTTGAGATGATTCCATACTCTTACACTCCTGACACTATCAAGCCGCATTACATGAGCAAATGGTGGTTTATGGATAAAAATGCAGCGCTCTTACTTTACACCAGTTCTAGTTGCAGTCAACTGGTCGAAAATTAGGATTTTGACTTCAAAACTAAATCCACTATCTCTATCAGCTGTTCATCAGTCACATCAGTGGACCGCGCATCAAGGATGGTTCTCATCTCTTCCTTGGTTGTTGGAGCTATGTTTGCCACTTGAACGGCCTTAACCCGCTTGATGGAGTACTTTTTGATGAGGCGTTCAACCAACTTCCTTGATACAGCTGGTGCCATCTTCGAGAATGATGAAGCATGCTCCAGAGTGATTGTCTGCTGAAATGATAGCTCCCCTTCTTTGGCTCGTTTGGCCAGGACCTTTTTCACTTGCGGGAGGGTTATTTCCTCCTCCGCTAAAACTTCTCTTGGCATGTGGTATCACTCAGCCTTTGCTGACTTGAAGGTGTTCGGGTCTTATGATCAATGTCTTCATGGCTTTGCCAAGGCTGACATCAACGACAACTGCCCTTCCACGCATTTCTTTGACAACACCCGTTCTCCCTTGATACCTTCGATGAGGCATGCCCTTGTGAAAACCCGGGTCTATCACTATGTCGACTCTCTGCCCTTTCTCAAAGTCTACGAGCACTCTGTTCGGGGGGACAAGACCACGCGTCCGTACCCTCTTGCTCATCAAAGCTCTTGTGCGAGCACGGTAACCATGACTCTTCTTGACCATAGGGCATCAACATGTTGTTCGTTAGTACCTCGGTTAGTGAGAGAGATATTCCCTTACGTGCCCGAAGCCGAGCCTCTCCTCTTGGGTTGCCACTTAAGGATTATGGTTTGTTTCAAGGCTGTGAATCGCTGTGACAATTAATTCAGTGCAAACGCATGCAGAACCTACCTTACCGGCAATCGACGGTACAGTTCTTCCTTCGTCTCCGGATATCAATTCCTTGATGTAGGTGCCACCTTGAACCTTGAAGTAGCCCTCCAGCTCATGGCTTCCCTTCTTCTTCAGTCGCACTTCGTAGATGTGCTTCTTCCTCGTCAAGTCACTTCTTCTGTGTGCCACTCGCGTTGGAGTTCTCTGGTCAAGGTCAATGTTTGTTAGTTCTCTTTCTGCTCTTCTTACTTCATTATCAGTCAATTCCCGGTCAGTCTTGATGATGGCTGAATACTCCTTGATGTTCTCAGAAGATTCACTCTTGAGTCGTTGCAGATGTTGTCTGTTAGTGGGCCGTAAGCCTTCGACTTCTACCTTCTTGCGTGATTTCTTTCTGATTTTCTTCTCCAGCTTAGGAAGATTCAGCGTTCTTACGCGAGGCCTACTAATCTCCACAACAAATGGGCGTCCAGATCCAAGCATCAGAGCGTCCACATCCTCACGTCCTGCAGCATGAAACTTGAAACGAGTACCTTTTGCGGCTTCTTGGATTGGTAAACTAACGTACTCCGAAATGGAGTCTGGGTACCTTCTCCCGGTGTTGTGGCAAGCATCACATCCTTTGCCATTGCAATCTGCACAATCCCATCGGCTTTGGGGGACTCCCACCACCTTCTTTCGATACCTACCGTAGATAAACAGCGGGTTGATTTGCAGCCTAACCAAATCGTTCTGCATATCATAGACTACAACTAGTTCTGGCTTATCAAAGTCAACGGGTTTGTCAAAGGCCGCGCTAACCTGTTTCCCGAACTCCCTATTGAAGTCAGACCTCAGGGTCTCTCCATAGATGAGATTATGTTGTCCTTTCAATTCATCTTCTCTTTCCGCGAGGATTGGGTGTGGTATGGACCCTGCGAGGACGGTGTGGAATTCGATGTCTTCTGTGTCTTTCACTGTTCGTTGAACAATCTCTGGTATTTTGTCGAACGCACGATCAACATCCACTGCACAGAGGTGACAGGCCTTGCCCTTCTCATAATCCAGTGCTTCCTTCTCAGCAAGAATCTGCGCTGGAGAGAACATGCCGTTACCAGCGAGAGTCGCGAGTAGTTTCCTGCCTTCATCTTTCGCATCAGATTTGATTATCTCATCAGCCTTCATTGAGAGTATGAGCTTGATTGAATGTCCTCTCTGGTCGTTCGATGTGCCGGTGCTCAACCAGGCGAACTGTCGACCCAAGCATCTATCGCATAGAGGATATTCCTCGAGCAAGGATGCTGCGGTGTCTAGTATCTCTGGATTCTCTCTACCGACCATGTAGTAGGGCCTCATCGGTATCCGGCTTGCACTTTGCACATAAAGATGGCTATTCACTAGACGAGTGGATCTATGTATTTCAACGCTTTCAGACCCAAAACAAACGTTCTGGGATTCCGCATAAGCCGAGCGATCACCTTGCGCTGCATGTCCATGTCGCCCTCTTCCTTCACAATCTCTACAAGTCCCATGGATTTCGCGTCCTCTATTATGGAGTTCAATCCCTTGTCTGAGAGAACGGACAATGCTCTTTGAGCTACGTACATCATCCGGAAATCTTTCAAGGTTCGGAACCGCCAACCCGATTCGTAGCGGCTCAGTGATTTGTGCGAGAAATCCCTCTCATCAAGCGCTTTGGTGACAGTCCTTCCTGCAATTTGGGCTGCAATTCCTCCCATAATAACACCGCCGCCCGTTGTTGCTTTGACCATGCCTGCAGCATCCCCTACTACAACGACCCCTTGCGCAAAGGATCTTCTTACGGGCAACCCCACGAGCACAATTCCTCCGAATCCTCTCTCTAGAGTGGCACCCTTTAGTCGCTCTCGTAGGACTGGGTGGTGATTAATCGCGGCTTTTAGTCGAGGTTTCGCGCTATCCTTGGCTGCAAGACCAACTCTTGCCCTCCCCTCGCCCATAGGTATCAGCCAAGCGAAGAACCCAGGCGCAGTCTGGCGTCCATAGTACATCTCCACAATGTCATCATCAATATCGACACCTTTCACTTCATACTGATACGCAGGAAGCTTGCTCCGCCTTGACACTACCGGTAGGTTCAATGCTTTGGAAATCTGGCACCGGGAGCCTTCTGCATTGATGATGACTTGAGCACTGCGTTCTGACGACATTCCTTCTTCTTTAATGCTCAATATCTTGGTTTGGCTTTCACTCGTTCGTATTCCAAGAACCTTCGCTTGAGTATTGATGTCCGCTCCGTTGTCCTTTGCCCTATCAGCCAACCATGAATCGAACCGCGACCGATTGATTACTAGCGCTTCACGACGACCGCGTTCAATCAAAAGCGATTGTCCCGCTGGAGAGAATATCCTGGCGCCCGAAACCCGATTCTGAATAACATCGGAAGGCGGTTTGAGCCCTAGCAAGGCCAATCCGGATGCGCTCAGCAAGCCAGCACAGTGATCAGGCTTTCCTATCTCAGGATGTTCTTCAAGTACCTGAACCTTGTGACCACTCTGAGCAATTTCAGCTGCAGCCAGCAGTCCCGCTGGTCCTGCTCCGATGACAATCGCTTCGGGGTCCAGAATAACCACTCTCGAATCATTCCTGATGGCAACCCTTTATTATCTCTCGCCTAGGTTGGAGCCGAAGAGCTGATTGGACGGTCCAAATGATGACTAAACGCGAGTTCAGATACAAGCAAGTTATCGCAGTTAGAACCGACTTGGGCATGAGTCGCGGCAAGATATCCGTTCAGGTGGCTCACGGTGCAGTGACTGCTGCTGAGCGAACAAGGATCAGATCACCTGAACTCTGGAAACGCTGGCTCAATGAAGGTCAGAAGAAGGTGGCCGTAAAAGTTGGCTCAGAAGAAGAGCTGCTAAAACTTGAGGTCGTAGCAGCATCCAAGAATCTTCCCATCGCTCTAATCAGAGATGCAGGAATGACTGAACTCCCTCCCGGTACTGTCACAGTTCTAGGTATAGGTCCTGCGAAGATTGAAGATATTGATCTTGTTACTGGTGAACTCAAGTTACTCTGAGGAGGACTTCACTTGATTGAGCCCCATCCACTCGAGGTCCTAGTGGGAATGGAGCTCTACAGCACTGAAGCGAAGGGTATCGGAGGACGGCTGAAGACGCGCTTTGAGGATTTTCGCGTCGAAGAGATATTGCCAGACAAGAGAAATTTAGAGTTACAGATACGGCCTGATGAGTTAGACCCAGCAGCTACGGCTGAACTCACGATTGACGGGGATAAACGGAAATACGTTCGATTCACCGTTCAGAAACTCGGCCTGTCCACGATGGATGTTTCCACAATACTCGCTACAGAATTGGGCCTTCCAAGGCATCTAGTTACCTATGCTGGTCTGAAGGATAAGCGTGCTCTGACTGTGCAATCCATGTCAGTACCCGCTGGAGCATCTCAATCCCTTGCGAAACTCGAACTCTTCAAAATGGAAATTAGGGACATGGAGTACGTGCGACAACCCGTTCAGATAGGTGATCTCTGGGGGAACCGGTTTGCTATTCTATTGAGGGAACTCGAGTCTAGCTGCACGGATTCCATGGCCATCGCGCAAGAGTTGGTGGGAAAATTCATTCTCAACTACTTTGGCGTTCAGCGGTTTGGTGTGACCCGACCGGATACACACATGGTGGGAAAGACTGCTGTAAAGGGCGATTTCGAGGGTGCCCTACGCATCATGCTGACAGTCACAAGTGAGTATGAATCGGAAGAGCTCACTGGAGCTCGTCAGGACCTTGCGCAGAATATGACTGTGAATCAGAAAATACTGGATTGCTTCCCAAGGGGATTGCGACATGAGCGTATCGTGCTTAGACATCTCATGAAACATCCCGGGGACTATCGCAGAGCATTTACTAAGATACCTTCACGAATTCAGACCTTTTTTGTGCACTCCTATCAGTCATATCTGTTTAATCGACTAATTAGCCAACGCCTGAGATCCGGGCTTTCTATACAGTCACCCATGCCAGGCGATTTCCTGATGCAGTTGGACCAAGCGCATTCGGGTCGAGATTCTTGGCTTTTCGTGACAGAACGGAACCTCGAACAACGCAGAGAACTTGTGAGTTCCGATGCATATGGTGTGGCTGCCCCATTACCTGGATATTCCACGAGAACGCCTCCATCCCTGCAATCAGAGATGCTTGAGAAAATACTGAAGAATGAAGGGATAACCCTCATGGATTTCAGAAGTACAGAAAGCAAAGCGTTGGATTCTTCTGGGAGTCTGCATTTAATATCAATCAAGGTCCCTGAACTCAATCCACGATGTGACGATGACGGGCTATGGCTGCAGTTCAACCTTAGGAAGGGATCCTACGCAACTATAGTCATGCGCGAGCTAATGAAGAATCATCCCATAAACAGAATCTGAGTCATTCCATATCTCGCCGCTTTTCGCTGAGTTTTCGCATACTCTCTTCGAACTCATCCTCTGTTGCGTCATCTTCTTTCTCAAGGCGTTCGTCGTACTCAAACAGTACTTTCTCTCCCATGATTGCGGAAACAATTTCCTTGAGTTGAGCAGTCGTGTATGGAATCCGTTCTTTATCGTCCGCCCTCAGAATTACTATATTCTCCCTATATCCTCCGGGCATGTGCAGACTATTGACTCCTACTTCGATTGCAGGGTCTATGAATGTTCTGACAATCTTCCGGAGCTTGATGGGCCCCTCGATGATTATTACTTCACCGAATGTTTCAGTGATATTACTAATGAGCTCTTCTGCAGATAACAACACGACCTTGGTCCTCTTCTTCACAACTAGGATTATCCGGTTTGCCACCTTGATGGCTCGTTGAAGATTGAGGTCCTGCAAAGCTGGGTAATCTTTCTCCTTTTCCAGCAGCCATTTGCAGAACTCGATATCGAAAGATGTAATCTTACCCTTATCGAATCGCTCTTGACAGTTGGGACACAGAGTATCCGACTCCAAATCAAAACGGCAAACTGGTATTTTCATCTTTTATTCCTCGCCAATCCAGAACGCTCCAGCTGTAGCTAGGCCTCGGGCGAGGACAATATTAGTCGTTCCCATATTACTTAGAGATCGTAATATCGATCGTGGAAACGTTCAAGTCGCTTCCCTTGTCAGTCTGCACGGTGGTTGTATCTATCTGTATGTCCTTGACCTTGACATCGGTGATGAATCTATGACGGGTTATCTCAGCCACGTCAACAGCTCTGCTAATGAGCCGTCCCCGGGCCTTGATCACAACTTCGTCGGCACCCTTGTTGAAGAGGGTTACACATGCTAGCACGTAAGACATCACATTCTTTGACCCAACGAGGACGACTGCATCTCTAGGCCCAGCGTCTGTTCGCTCTGCTTTGTCAGGCTTTCCCTCCGTCACCCGAAGTCACCACGCTTGCTATCGCTGATTTAATATATCCCCTGTGTGGAGTCCTTCTAATATTGATTCCGATGCTATGAAACCTCGCTGGATTTAGCCGCGAGCAGGCATGCCACGCCTTTTAGAGCCGCAGAGAGAAATCCTAGACCTTCGCCTTCGAAAGCCTTTTCTTGCGACCGAACACGGCAATCCCTCGGAGTATAGACAGATGACAATGCTGACATTCCTCGGTTCCTGTAGAGAGATAGGTCGTGCTGGATTCTTCATTGAAGAGGGTAAAGAGAGCGTGATTGTGGACTATGGTGTTAAGTTCCTCAACCCGCCTGCGTTTCCGCCCCCAGTACCGTTGGATACTCTCCAAGGGGTTGCGCTCACGCACGCACATCTCGATCATTCAGGGGGAATACCCATGGTCCTCTCAGATCCTGATGTATCTCTCTTCTGCACACCTGCAACCCGCGATCTGAGTGTACTCCTGCTCCGCGACATGGATAAGATTTCCAGGGGACGCCTTCCCTTCAGTCGCAATGAGATTCCGCGTGTGACGCGTCAATGTCAACCTACAGCCTACGAGGAAACGGTTCCACTTGGTCACAACTTCGAATTGACGTTGTTCAATGCTGGCCATATCCCCGGGAGTGCGATGGTTTCTGTGCGATGCAATGGCAAGAGAATCCTGTTCACCGGCGACTTCAACGCGATAGAGTCTAGATTGAATATGGGCGCAAGGAAAAACCTCCCGAAGCACGATGTGGTTGTCACCGAAAGCACGTACGCTCGCAGAATGAATCCGAAACGGGAAGAGATAGAGATAGATCTAGTAGACACCGTCATTGAAACCTTGGAGCGCGGCGGAACAGTCCTCATCCCTGCGTTCGCTGTTGGACGAAGTCAAGAAATCATGTGCATTCTTGAGGCAAGCGATATTCCCCGGAAATACCCGATCTATGTGGATGGAATGGCTAGAAAGGTCAATGATATCTTGGTGAAACATCCAGAATATATCGCTTCACCTCAAGCATTCTCACGGGCTGTATCAAGGTCACATACAATACATGACAACCGAGATCGTCAGCGCGCAGTCAAGAAGGGCGGAATTATAATCTCTCCAGCAGGGATGTTGAAGGGTGGAGCTTCCCACTTGTACTTCAAGATGCTATATGATAACCCAAAGAATGCGATTATACTCGTCAGTTTTCAGATTCCTGGGACGCCTGGTGCAGAGCTGCTGGCAACGAATAAGGTCACAGTTGGCAACCGTGATTTCGAGGTAGACGCTGAAGTAAAGATACACCATCTATCATCTCATTCCGACTCCAGAGGTCTGTTGGACTTACTGAAGAAGATACCCGGAAACCCAGAGTTCTACGTGGTTCACGGCGAGTCTGAGTCTTGCGACGCCTTGGCGGAGAAATTGAAGAAATCAGGTCGTCAAGCGCATGTGCCCGAGGTTAGTGAGAGTTTCGAAATTTAGCTCTCTTCGGTAGTGGAGCGCGCCTCTACAATTTGACACTTCACCTGCTGAAGAATCTCTTCAGCTTTCTGGGGTTCAACGACAAGCGTGTAAAGATACCTACCAGTTCGGAGCTTCAACTTGACCTGGTTTGTACCTCGCTTCACGCGACACTCTGTTGCGTCCTCAGTCATCTCGAGGAACTTTTCCACGTCATAGATTTGCTTTGGCATCGTTGCGCCCCTTGTTATCATTTCTTGTCAGTGGTGGGCCGGGGGTGACTCGAACACCCGATTTCCGCCGTGTGAAGGCGGCATCATAGCCAACTAGATCACCGGCCCATACTGCCGGCTCATCACTCGGGAGGAACTACCTTCTAGATCGCCTCTTCGGCCTGAGGTCCTTTGTATGACACTTTCTACACTTTTTCGCCTTCAGCGGGTTGGTGGCTCCGCAATAACGGCATACTGATTTGTAGAGCAGATAATGTTGTGCAAGTCTGCGTTTTTCGATATCTGCTACTGGCATATCTATAACCTCATTCCTTAACAGCGGACTATCTGGTTCCCCTCAAGTCTGCTCAGGCATCCCCGCTAGGTGACGTTAAAAAACTTATGCTCTCTACGCCACCCATTGCTTGTACTGAACTCGCTCACAAGACATCCTGAAGCAATCTGGCGACATCACTTGGCTTCTCTGCAACTGGTATACCTGCGTCGTTCAGCGCCTTGATTTTGGCCTGTGCAGTTCCGGTGCTGCCACTTATGATGGCTCCTGCATGTCCCATCCTCTTGCCTGGAGGTGCAGTTCTTCCTGCGATGTAGCCTACGACAGGTCGATCATAGTTTTCTTTGATATATGATGCCGCGCGTTCTTCTGCGTCACCGCCTATCTCCCCCACAAGAACCAATGCCTTGGTATCATCGTCTTTCTCGAACAGTTTGACTGCCTCTATGGGTGTCAGTCCAACGCATGGATCTCCACCAAGACCAATCGCAGTGGTCATTCCGATTCCTGCGTATGTCATCCCAGCAGCAATCTCATAGGTTAGTGTGCCGCTTCGCGACATGAGTCCCACAGGACCGTCAGCAAAGACGTGACCGGGCATGATACCAAGCTTCTGCTTTGCTCCTGGAGTGACTATTCCTGGCGTATTGGGACCAATCACGGTGATTCCCTGTCTTTTGGCGGTATGAATTACTCTAATTTCATCGCGAACGGGAACATGCTCAGTTATCACAACGACAGGATTCAGCTGTGCAGCGATTGCCTCAAGCGCGGCGTCTCCTGCGAATGGTGCAGGAACAAAGATTACCGCAGCAGTGGCATCATGTGCCTCCTTTGCTTCCATTACAGTATCAAAGACCGGGATCCCATTGACCTCTTGACCGCTTTTCCCAGGTGTCACCCCTGCGACGATTTTGGTTCCATACTCAAGCATGGCCCGCGAGTGAAATGTTCCCTGTCCACCTGTAATTCCCTGGATGATGACTCTGGTGTCTTTGTCTGCTAGGATTGCCATTCTATTTTGCCTCCTTTGCAAGATTAACCACTTTGGAGGCTGCTTCCTCCATGGTTTTCAGGAACGGAATTCCTGCCTTGTTCAGAATCTCTTGTCCCTCTTCTTCATTCGTTCCCACCATGCGTACAACCATTGGCACAGTTATGTCGCCATCATCACGTGCGGCTAGGATACCTTTCGCCACCTCGTCGCATCGCGTGATTCCTCCCATTATATTGATGAGTATAGCCTTGACCTTGGGATACATCAGAGCCACCTCGATGCCTTTCTCCACTCTCTCTGCATCTGCCCCACCACCTAGGTCAAGAAAGGTGCTAGCCTTGCCTCCGTACAGCGATACAGTATCGAGGGTCGCCATTGTAAGTCCTGCTCCATTGCAGATGCATGCAATGTTGCCGTCGAGCTCGACATAGGCCATGTCATTCTCTGTTGCCAGTTTTTCTCTTTCATTCTGCTCTACTGGGTCCCTCTTCAGGCTCTCCATCATTTGCTTGTGCCTGAAGAGTGCATTATCATCCACATTCAAACGCGCATCTGCTGCCAGGAATCTGCCATCCTTTGTGAGAATGAGGGGATTAATCTCTGTCAACTCTACGTCGTGCGCTTCAACGATATTCCACAGTTTGAGGAAGAAGCTTGCCAACTTGTTAATCTGCTTTCCTCGGAATCCCATCTTTGTGGCCATCTCGCGGGCATTGTAGGGCAGGAATCCAATACTTGGGTCTACATGCATCTTCACAATCTTCTCAGGGCTTTCTTCCGCAAGCTCTTCAATTGACATCCCACCGGCTCCACTGCCTATCACAACGTATTTTCGCTTATTCCTGTCAATGGTTATACCTGCATAGATCTCCTGTTGAATGTCCAATTTTTCTTCAACCAAGACTGCTTCCACGGATAGATCATTAATTTTCAATCCAAGGATATGCTTTGCGACTTCCTTGGCTTGCTCAGGTGTATCTGCGAACTTCACACCGCCTGCCTTCCCCCTCTTCCCCGAGAGTACCTGTGCCTTGACGACAACGGGTTTACCCACCTTAGCTGCGACTTTCATCGCCTCTTCAGGTGTCTTAGCCACCCCTCCGGGGGGTGTGGGCATATTGAAGGCACGGAAAATATCCTTGGCTTCGTGCTCAAGTAATTTCATGATAATACTCCCATGCATTGGGGTTCATTGTACGACCCCGGGCATAGGCTCGGACCGACGCTCTGAGCTAGAAAAAGGTAACTGAAAATGCAGGAATGTTTTGATTGGTATCCGACCCGTGCAAATTCGCGTTGAAGGGTTCAGATTCGCCAAAGTTTCGACCAATGCTAGCCGATGGTGTTTAGGGTAGCCGTCAAATTCTTGTTCAATTTACGAATCTCTCTCTTCAGTTCTTTATCGGCTCTTCTTCCCATGATGCCTATCAGGATGCTATTGATGTAGTGCAACTCTTCCAAACAATTCTCAACAATTCCTGGTCCATGTTGTACACACCTCACAACTTTCTTCATGTCTTGTGTCTGTACCGCATCAAGAACTCCTGCAATCGCTTTCCTAGGCATTCCCGTTCTAGCTACTGCAACATCAATAAGGATGTTCGCCAGCTTATTTCCAGCTTGTCCCAGTGCTTTGGTCACTCTCTTCGCATCCCTCACGGAAACACCCAGAATAGTAACACTTTGCCCGAGTTCAGTACATCTGAAACCCTTACCATCCCGTTGCATCAATCCTTCTCTCTCCAACTCGCCAAGAATCTCTAGTCCTCTCAGCGATTGACGGATTACCGAAGCGGCGTATGGCTTGGTTTCATCGTTCTGAAGAGCGAAATTCGAAAATCTAACCAAGTGTTTGCATAGCCTGTGCCTCTTAATTCCTTGATACTTCCATGACTCGCAGGTGCAGGAAACCCCCTCCCCGGCTCTAACAACGACATGGTGCCACAAGTCACGACTCCGACTATGCACGAGGCCCTCAATCTTGCTAGGGCTTATGCTTACCAGCCTCACATCCTCGTCTGGTATCTCGCGCGCACGTTTGATTGTGGATTTCGTTGTGCGCAGGGAAATCAGCGTTTCAACATCAGCATCGTCTGCTAGCATTAAACCCTCGCGAGATATCTGAGTGACGCGATTGGTTGTTGCCCAGAATGTCCTATCCATAATCGAGAACGGGTCTTCATCTCTTGTGATATCACTGCACAGCTGTCGAAGCACGAGATCTTGAGCATTCTCTGGATCATCCATCGAACTGTCAACCTCACCAAGCCTAGGGCTGATGTTCCCTTTGGAATCCTCGACGAAGTATTGTGCAAGAACTCTATGCCTTTCAGTTTGGGTGCCGACAACGACTATTCCGAAGGCTTCATTGTCGACTCCTCTCTTTCCTATAGAGCCAAGTACATCATTGAGCTGCCATTCAGAAAGTTGTGTTAATTCCTCCTCATTGGCTAAGTCTCCGATTAGATCCTGCATGAAGACTCCGATGAGAAAGATCACAGTTGCCCTTAGCCCGCTTGCAATCGCAAAGCGTGTTGGCATAACAATCACTGGCACGAGACCATCTTCCCACGCACCGGATATGATTCTTCTCTGGTTTCGCGCAATTCCCTCGTGGATGAATGCAACCCCTCTGGAGATGGTTTGTTTCAGCATAACTGATGTCGCGCATTCTGGGTACCTCCCCATAATATCCCGCGAGAGGGTTCCAAGGTCATCTCTATGTTCGGGCGCTAGTCTAAGATTAAGAGACGCCTCCTTGTTTGCATCACTTATTCCTGTAAGCTGAGCAGCCAATTCTTCGCAAGCCGGAATGTTGGAGCAGAGAATGGCTACTTGTCCACGCCTATGCTGAACGAACTCAGTGAGGTCCGCGAGCGATTCGGTGACACTTTCGAATGCCTTGACACTGAATATGCGTTTCATGTCAGTTTTAGTGTCCTCAATAATCTTAGCGCCTAGCCATGAACTGAGATCTTCAACATCTGCGACCGGGGGGCTTACCACGACATGCTGCAGTTCAGTATGCATGCCCATTAATGTAACCAACACAGTTTCCAGCTTCGCACCAAGCCTTGGCTGGCCAATCAAGTCAAGACGGTCGGTTAGGAGACACTCGATGCCTTCGAATGCATCAGGATGTACGCGCAGAGCGATGTCTAGAGACCGGAAGGTGGCAACGATTACGCGCCCCCCCTTCCATGCATCCCCAATCGCTGTTCTTCTTCGAATGATTGCTGTAGCTTCGATGCCAAGTCGTTTACATCTGTAGCTCAACGAATGAAATCGTTTCTCGGCTTGATGTGGATTTGGACAGAGCACAAGCGCCCTCGTCTTGAAGTCAGATGCTACGCGATTCAGAAGCGATATCTCCGCTATCTGATAGGCCTCTTCATAATCATAGGTCTGCAGGATTTGGCTCTCCCCTCTCAGAATCCCTCCATCAACCGCAGCAGACTGAAATTGGGTTAGACTAGTTAGGCCCTCTCTTCTGAGAACTTCCAATAGACGAGGCGAAACCAGCTCGATTTCAAGTTCTCTAAGCGTGCTCAACCAAATCTTCTCCGAT
>JABCTJ010000130.1 GCA_018238375.1 Candidatus Thorarchaeota archaeon | reverse complement strand
TTTCGAATCAGGTAGATGTGGGCGAGGTCGTTGTGGACATGTTCACTGGCGTTGGTCCATTTGCGCTACACATAGCACGCAAACGGAATGCGCGTGTGGTTGCTATTGACATCAACCCATTGGCAATAGAGCTCCTTCATGAGAGCATTGCAATGAACAAGCTAGTAGGCACAATTGAACCAATTGTTGCAGATGCACACAAGTACGCTCCTGCGAATTTCGACCATAATGTGGACCGTGTGATAATGAATCACCCCTCAGGGGCTTTCGAGTTTATCGCGGATGCATGTCAATCGCTCAGAGAGGGCGGAATAATGCACTATTATGATTTCGGAGCCGGCGAGAACCCTGAGGATGAGATTGTGAGCAAGGTTTCAAGACTCGTAAGGGCGGCAGGTAAAAACACTCCTGAGATTCTCCACGTTCGACGGGTGAGAGACAGTGCCCCATATGAATACCAGATGGTTGTTGATTTGGTCATCTCTTAGCATAGCTCAATTGACATTTGATGACTATGTCAGGGTTTCTCAGTTTCTGAATGAACCTCCGGTCTAAATCAGAAGCTACCCTATCAGCACCTACCATGACAGTGCGACCGCACTCAAATGAGCTCGTTCTCGCAACCATGCTTATCGGGTCCGAGTATGTTAGTCCCGGACTTCCTCTACCTTTAACTCTCTCAATTAGGCCATCTACTGACATGGTGAGCTGTATCTGTGTCCTCGTGGACTTAGCCAGTATTTTGATTTCGTCATCGAGGTCACGGAGGGTTTGAGTGGTTCGAACGCCAATGATGCACGTTCCTTGCGATGTGAGTTCCTTTTCAGTCGTAATTTCCAATGTGGTCTTGTGTTCACCGACCACGTTGGGGTGACCGTAAGCGTGGAAGTCCACAGTACGCATGGGTTTGGATTTTCTCTCAATGCTTTTATCTTTCCGATGCTTAGTTTCTGTGATTAGGATGTCTGAAACACAAGCTCTTGAAGCAAAAGAACGGTTGATTGAGCGACTCAAGGGCAGAGGATATCTGAAGACCAGCGCAGTAGAACGAGCTGTTAGAGCCGTACCACGCGAAGAGTTCGTTCTTCCCGAAGCACGAAAAGAGGCTTACAGGGACACACCTCTCTCGATTGGGTTGGGACAGACAATCTCAGCGCCTCATATGTGTGTGATAATGTGTGAAGACCTCAACCTAATGCATGGCCACAAGCTCTTGGAAGTGGGGGGTGGTTCAGGTTATCATGCCGCGCTGTGCGCAGAGCTGGTAGCAGAGAACGACAAGCCAGACCCAGGTCATGTGTACACAATCGAGATAGTCAAGGGTTTGATTGAGTACGCTAGGAAGAATCTCGAAAGGACTGGATACGCAAAGCATGTGACTTTGATTCATGGTGATGGGGGTGTAGGGCTTCCAGAGCATGCCCCTTTTGACAGGATTCTAGTCGCGGCAGCTGCACCGAAAGTTCCTCCACCACTCATTGAACAACTAGCTCCAGAGGGACTTATGCTAATCCCAGTAGGCTCAAGAGGCTTCTTTCAAGAGCTGATGATGGTGCAGAAAGACGCCAATGAGAATGTCACCATGAAACGATGGGGTGGAGTTGCCTTCGTGCCGCTGACAGGTAAGCATGGTCATTAGATTAGGTGACCAAATGAAGTGGTACAACAGTCAGAGTCACATTGTCTCCCCGGCTAAGGCGAAGCTTCTTCCTCAAGTTGATTGGAGCTATTACTTCAAGGATGTTCTGACTGTGATGTGTTCGTTGAGCGATTACAATTACTCCTTCGACAGCTTGGTTGACTTTGATCCTGTAGCAGATTACGTCTCCGAATGTACGGCTTTCATGACTGAAGCCCTTCATAATAAGCGGGGTAGTTTGTTTCATTCTACTGATGGCCTTATTCGAGTTCTCGTTTGCCACTCTTACGTTTAGTGTCCCAGAGTATGGCACAAAGCCCAATGACTCTTGAATTCGCGAAGCATACATATCCACATAGTATGCTCCCTCACCAAGACCTTCAACCACCTGCCCCTCTATTATGATCTCGTCCTCGGGGGGTGCGAATGCAATCTCCAATCCTTGAGAAACTCGAACAAGTTCCTTTCGTCCTTTCTCAGTTAGATGAATGACCATGCCGTTGGCTGTGTGTGATCTACTCACAAGCCCCTGTTCGAAACAGAACAAGATTCTTCGTGACGCTGTTTGCTGACTCACATTCAGGGTTTCACCCAGCTCACGCGTAGTAAGATTAATTCCTTGATGTATTGCTCCCTTCTTGGCAAGCGCAAATAGAGTGAACCAGATGTCAGGTGCGTTCATTTCTGAGATACACTTCCATCATCCTTACTATTGACTTCGATATGGCCCCACGCTTGAATGATTCTTATAGCTGTTGCTAAGCTTGTTCCCCGTCCAATGGACACATCTACCGGTCCATCCATGTTATTCATTTCCCGTTATCCTTGATTCGTTCTTCGAATCCCTTCAACTCGCTTACAAGCTTATTCTGTCGGACAGCAGACGTGATATCGCCTCGAGTGCGTTCTATCAGTGAACGTGCAACATCACATTTCCTCCTCAAATCTGGAATTAATGCATTTGGGAAATCAAGTGAATGAAGTTCGTCAAAAATCTCTTCCATAACACCAAGTAGACCCTCTGCTCGCGTCACATCATCGACACGCAGAGAGTCGAGACATGCTCTTCTAAGCTCGCCTACTGTATCAGCCAGTCCAGTTAGGTATGCCCTGATTGGAATCCCATATGATTGGGGTGGAGTGAATTTACCATCCTTGAGTAAGGAGAAGACATTAGCTGCCTCTGCCAATTCCTGATATGCAGTGTCCAAGGCCCTCGACCTTGACACGTAGGCACTACCCGATAGATCCTTGAGAGATTCACGGATGACGCTGTGTGCCTGACTCATGGATTCCATTGCCTCTTCATACTGTCCTCTATGAGATGCCTTTATTGATTGACTGCATAACCTTACTGCTTTTCGAGCTTGCGGCAGGACTTTCTCCCGCACATCATCATCAGCTTCAATCTCTTCTATAAGAGGTTTCAAAATGTCTGCTAAACTCATGTGTGACTCGCCGCCAATTTATAGCTGAATCCTCTTAACTTGTTTGCTCCGTGAAAGCAGTACCACTCTGCTCTCGTTCTGCTCATCAACCAGATAATAACCTGTCAGTGACGCCAGCTTCTGTGAAAACGCGCGAATTTCCCTATGCGAGGGCGAATTCTGTTTTTCTAGTCGCCCCCTCGAGGAACCGAGGTACATGTAGGCTTTGACCTCGATAAAATCCGGCTCACCTTTGAGAATCAACGCCGAATAAGACCGCGCGTCGTGCATGTTACGACCAGATACCATTGTCAACCTATTCACACTGCGACAAGACAGAGATTGAAGTAATTCCTGACTCTCAATCAAACGCTCCCAAGCCCCCTTGATTGACGGCCTGCATAGCATTGTATGTGTCTTCTCGTCTGGTGCAGCAATCGTGACATAAAGCTGAGTAGGAAGTGACATGTCCGCCAATACATCCGGACGGGTCCCATTTGTTACAATGAACGAAGTCATCCCCCTTCGACTAGCCGCATCCACAAGCTCGCTTAGGAACGGGTAGAGCGTTGGCTCCCCCGCGAGCGATATGGCGATGTGCTTGGGGTCTCTTGCCTCAAGGTACTTCTCTTTGGAAACGCTGGCTCCTGCCTCTGGGTTGAACCCTCCCAGTGACCTGAGATTCGCCATGATTGTGGCATCAAGCAGCTCATCCGGTCGCATTACATCCTCTTTTGAAACATGAACTTGGTCCCATCCAATGCCAAGATCGACGGGAGTTACACGCCAGCAAAACTCACAATTCTGCGTGCACTTGTCTACAACTGGAGTCATCTGTAGACACCTGTGCGATTCGATTCCGTAGAATCTCTCTTTGTAGCAGCTATTTCCGTGGAGAAGGCTCTTCTTCTGCCATTGACATGCCTTGTATGCCCCTCTCTGACCGAGAAGATGATATCCCTGCTGTTTCAGCTTCTTGCGCAACTCGTCAGGCATGTTCGAACTCAATGTTACAATCGCGATGGGACCTCTGTTTTCTCTTATCAGCGTTTGGCAGCATGAGCGGATTGATGCGGTGACCACATCTTATCTATCAACTGTAGCCAGCTTCTCAGCCAAGCTCTCTTGATTGCCCCACGCGCCAGTCAACACCTTACGTCTTGATAAATCTCCAAGAACTCTGCGAGTTTCATCATCTAGTCGACCTGGTGGCATATTCTCGAAATCGCTTCCGGGTAAAGGCATGAATACATGCCCATGCAATCTGGCACCCATATCTACAAGATCATGACAGAGCTCGATGCTTGCATCCACATCTTCTTTCGCTTCTTCTGGGAGCCCAAAAATTATGTCCACATGAGGTATGAAACCACAATCTAGCGCAATCCTGACTGCGTCTAACCCCTCAGCGACGGTGTGCTGCCTGTTTGCGGCCTTGAGAACTTTATCGCTCCCAGATTGCAGACCTATCTGCAGTGTCTTGTTTGCCACGTAGTGCCGTAATAGTTCGAGAATTTCCTTGCTCACGAACTCGGGCCTTACCTCTGATGGAAAGGAGCCAAAGAAGACTTCATCAAGACCTTCAATGGAGGTACTCTCTTTCAGAAGGTGTTCCAGCTTCTCAGGAACAACGTTACGACCTCGTCCTCCATAACAAAGCGCATTCGGTGACAGAAACCATGTGCGCTGAAACCCTCTCTTTTCCACGGCCGTGCGGAGCCATTTCGTGATAGACTCCACAGATCTATGTCTGACTCGACCTCCTGTCAGAAACGGCGTACAACAAAATTTGCAGGCATATGGGCATCCACGCGTGACCTCTACTGGACCCACGATATTCATGTCCAATGCAAATGGCGGATAGTCATCAAGCTGTATTCGAGGCAAGTTACGTGGCTTAGGATAGTTCTTAGATTGCTCTGAGACCACTCCTGCTATTGTATCAGTATCTTGATTATTCATGAGGCGCCATAAGAGCTCGGGAAATACCTGCTCACCCTCACCAACTACCACATAATCAAAACCTGCATCCAACAGCTCCCCTGGTCGCGCGCTTGCGTGGGCTCCCCCAGCTATTAGCGTCGTACCACTACCAAGCTTCTTCCGAGCCTTACTCACCTCATGATAGACTCTCTCAGTTTGGGTTGACATCACAGAGTGGGCAATGATGAGTCGTCCCTGAGCGGCCATTTTCTCCAGCACACTCTCAGTGAGCTCTAGTGGAGCAACCACGTGCAGATCTGCAAGTCGTGGGTCCGTTTCAACAGCACCAAGAAGAGCCGCAAGACTGTATCTAGATGAAGAATGCGCCGAAAAAACGAGTGTGTGCGAGTCCAATAGGTACACACGCACTAGTTCTCAATAATTCGTTCAGTAACCCCATCCTTGGTTACAACCATGACTTGGATGGGTCCTCCTGACTGCACATCTCGTGCGATACCTGCTTTCACGGCTCGGACAGCAATCTCCTCGGCTTCCTTCACAGTTAGGCCAGCCTTGAAATCATTCTCAAGCACACCATAGGCAGTGCGAACGCCCGTACCTGCGGCGGTGTATTCATCAGGAATTAGAGAACCTCCCATATCGAGTGTGTAAAGGGCGGGTCCATCTACATCAAGCCCGACAATCACTGTCTGGATGTATAGAGGCATCATTCGTCGTGAATAGAGCGTGTTTGCAACCATCTTTGACAGAACCTTAACGCCAATCTTCTTCTTCTGGTTTAGTTCATAGAGCTTGATTTGAGCCTGCAAACGATTCACGAGCATTTGATAATCAGAGGTTAGGCCCGCGGAGGCTAGCACTATAGTATCCGTGAGCTTGAACGCTTTTACACCCCTATCACTCAGGACCATTGTACCCCAGCTTATCAGAGAGTCTGTTGCTACAACGGCTCCGTCACTGCACTTGATACCGACAATAGTTGCGCCTGTTGGAAGTGACATTCATTTTTGCCTCCATGGGGTCCTCTTCAGTTCGTTTGGTCATGCCGGTTGTTTTTAAAACATTACCCATACCTGACATTTAGTCAGTAGACTCACTGCAGAAGAACCTCCTATTCCTCTCTTCTGCTTGAATAACTGAATAATGATTCCAAGGATGTAATCCATCAATGCGTCGAATGAATCCTTTTGCAGACATTCCGACCATCATGACTGCGGAGGAGCTCATTACATTTGCGCATAACAAATCGACTAGCGCGAGCATGAAGAGCTCGCACAGGCTAAAGAAGGTTGAAAGAACTCGAATCAGAGAGATTACGCGCCTTCAGGAATTCGTGAAACACGTGAAAGCGAAGCTCCGAATAGCAGTGGAGAAATTTCCGTCCTTGGAACGTATGCATCCATTCTACTTGGAACTGACAGAGGTTCTTGTGGGTACTGACAAGCTCAAGCAATCCTTGGGAGCGGTATACAATTGCATCACTCTCATCGACGACATAGCCAGCAAGCATCTCGAAGCACTCAAACTGGCTAATGATTTCAAACAGCTGAAGCGGTCACGTAGTGCCGCGAAGGGGCGAATATCGTCAATCTTGAGAACCACAGGAAAGAACCTGGACTTCATCATCGAGGCCAAGATGGTCATGTCCCGTCTTCCCGGTATAAGTCCCAACTCGCCCACCATTGTTTGCGCAGGTTTTCCAAATGTCGGCAAGTCCACCCTTGTCAAGGCTGTTTCTACGGCTAAGCCCGAGATTGCATACTATCCATTCACAACACGTGAAGTCATCGTGGGCCATCTGACTGTTGAGAACCACAGTGTTCAGGTCGTTGATACGCCGGGAATTCTCGATCGCCCGATGGCTGAAAGGAACGAAATCGAGAGGGCTGCGATTGCAGCGCTTAAGTATCTGGCTCACGTAATCATCTTCATGGTAGATCCATCTGAGGCTTGCGGCTGGAACATCGATGAGCAGGTAAATCTATACAACGAGGTCCGCCGAATGTTTCCCCTTAATCCATTGTTGGTGGTCTTCAACAAGGTAGACATCACTCCTCCAGAGCACTTGAAGGCGGCAAGAATCAAGTTGCAACCGAGTCATGAGATTATCGCTAGCGAGGGAGTGGGCATCGACGAATTGATGAGAGCTGCGGTTGAGGCGGTCGACCTGACTTCTCTTCAGGAGTCAGTGGATGAGTACGTTTCATCCCTCTCCAGAGAAAAGTCCAACTCCTTCTGATGTCAGGATTCCTGAAGATCCGATTTCCCCCTCAAGTGTCATCTTGAGGCCTAGGATGCGTTCTACCACCCAGATGTTTGTTTCTAGATGAGATGTTATCTCAGTCACACCAATTCTACTCCTGCCCGATGCTATAGCAAGAAAAGGCACAAGCATGTCACTCAGATGCGAATCAATGGCCATCTCCGTTGAAAGTTCGCTCAAGAGATGCTGAGCGGATTCCGCGCCGACAATTTCTGCTCTCTTCCCTCTTTCTCCAAGATTGTCAGCTCCAAGCCGGATACCATCGCGAGACTCGGCCCAGATAACAATGCCACTTCCCGGGCCCAGATGCGGGTCCTTGTTCTTTGGATAGCTCTCGCGAACTATGTGTTCTGTTTCTATGTCGTGTTCAGCTAGAATGGTTTCCGCTGACAAAGCCTGCCTTTCCGCAACATGTGAGGGCAACCTGACACAATGAGAGATACCGTTTACATACTGCAGCTCACCGAATTGCACCAAATCGAGCGGCTGAATCGTTTTCACAGGGATTATTTCACATGAAACATCGCCTCCACCTCTGGGGTAGTGGCCGCGTCGATGCTGGACGATTTTTACACGAGGCCCCATTTGATGCAGGACATTGACAAACAGATTGCGCATATAGTCGATTGGTGGACTCCAAGCAACATCGGTACCTCCCCTTAATTTGAAACTTACTGGTTCTGGCGATAGCACCGCAGGCGGAAGCACAGCTTGAAGGATTAGGGATATGGAACCGGCTGTTCCTACGTCGTAGCTAAACTCACCACTCTGCCTTGTTCTTGGTGCAAACTCGATTTCTGTACTTCCCACTTCCAAGCCCTTGACCGAAGCGTCGACAAGCTGGGCCGTAAGCTCTATTCCTGCGATATGCTGTCTTCTAAGTCCCGGTTTGCGCCGCCCTGCCCGGATATTCGTGATTCTTACTGGTTTCATAGTTAAAGCGGATAATGAAACCGAGGTTCGCAGAATCTGTCCACCGCCCTCACCGTAGGAGCCATCAATATCAATTATCGCAGTCATCTTGATATCAGATGTGGCATTGCTGTTAAGAAACGCTGCGTTTCAATTCAACGGCTGTTTCTCGGTCGGTTTTCTCGGACACTCAATGCTTATCTGGACTGCCATTTCACCCCATCACGATTACAATGCAATCAGTGTTCATAGGACGCTTCCAGCCAGTTCACAAGGGACATATTCACACGATAAAACAGATTCTGGAGAGGGGCGAGGACCTGACGATTGTTATTGGAAGCTCCCAGTACGCTTACACACCTGATAATCCATTCACGGGTGGCGAGCGAGTTATGTTTCTGAAGCGTGCCATAATAGATGAGGGTCTGCCGCTAGAGCGCATTGACATAATCCCACTTCCTGACATCAACATCCACCCGATTTGGGTGGCACACCTTAGAAGTTTCGTGCCTTACTTCAACAAGGCGTACACTCATAATCCACTTGTCATAGAGCTTCTAAAGGATGCAGGCATTAAGGTGGACCAAACAGAGCTCTTGGAGCGGGATACGTTTAGTGCACGACATATTCGGGACCTTCTCCGTTGGGGTGGCGAGTGGGAGCCATTGGTGCCGAAGGGCGTGACTCAACTAATCAAGAAGCACGGGCTTGACAAACGAGTCAAAGATATCGGTGAAGTGAAAATTAAACGATAGAAACTCGCTACACTCAAGGTACAACTTAAATAACAAACACAGCCGACACTCCTTTGGTGAACGATTAATGCTAGGTGAATGCGTTCCGCACTATCACTAGACTACTGATTCTTTGTCCTAGCGGATTCTCTGTAGTTCTATCAAATCACAGAAGGATGATACTATGAGCAATGGTGGGAAGAAAAGCAACAAACAGGCCATCTTCAGCATAAACAAGGAAGAGAACTTCCCTGAGTGGTATGGAGAGATATGCAAGGTGGCTGAGCTCGCTGACGTCAGATATGGGGTGAAGGGGTTCACACCATTCTTGCCTTGGAGCACTATGACGATGAACCTCATGTTCAATCTTCTTGAGGAGGTCCTCCAGCGCAAAAAGCACCTGCCTATGCTATTTCCGACAGTGATACCAGAGAGCAGTCTCACAAAGGAGGCAGATCATGTTGAGGGCTTCACGCCCCAAGTGTTCTGGATCAAGGAGTTTGGTGATGGTCAGGAGCTGGAAGAGCGTCTGGCTCTCAGGCCAACGAGTGAAACCGCAATATATCCAATGTACTCCCTGTGGATACGCAGTTGGAGAGACCTACCTCTGAAGCGCTACCAGCGATGCTCAGTGTTCCGCTCTGAGGTCAAGAGCACTCGGCCCTTTCTTAGAGGGAGGGAGTTCCTATGGATTGAGTCTCACAATGTGTTTGCTACTCATGACGAGGTGCTAGCACAAGTAATGGAAGATTTGGAAACTACAAAAGAAGTAGTCACAGAAGAGTACGGTCTCCCTGTTTTGACCTTCAAGCGTACACAATGGGACAAGTTTCCTGGAGGGCTCAACACCTATGCAGCAGATACCCTGATGCCTGATGGAAAGGTAATCCAGTTACCCTCCACACACGATCTTGGTGACAACTTTGCAAAGGCGTTTGACATCAAGTTTCTTGATGAAAATAACGAAACCGTCCACCCATTTCAGACGTGTTACGGCCCTGCAATTTCCCGAATCTTTGGTGCCATGATCTCGATACATGGTGACGACAAGGGGTTACGACTCCCCTTCAGGATTGCTCCCTATCAAGTGGTCATTGTTCCAATCTTTAGAGGAACGGATGAAGACAAGGTGATGGAGTACTGCCGTGGCATAGAGAGCAAGCTGCGCAAATCAAGCATCCGAGTTCATCTTGACGATTGTGATGCTACTCCTGGATGGAAGTTCAACTACTGGGAGATGAAGGGGGTACCCATTCGCCTTGAGGCTGGCCCTCGTGATATGAAGAAGCAACAGGTTGTGCTCTTCCGCAGAGACCTCCTAGAGCGCGAATCCGTTGAATTGGATGGTCTGGTTAAGAGGGTGCGCAACCTTGGCAAAGAAATCGACAAGAATCTACGTGCCACGGCTGACGCTAAATTCGAGAATCTCATTGTGGATACAGATACCATGGGCGGAATCTCTGACGCTTTGGACCAGGGGAAGATTGCCCGAATACCCTTCTGTACCATCGAGATGGAGGGCCTTGCTTGTGACGAAGAAATTAAAGACAAGACCGGCGGCGAGATCAGAGGTACGAGGACGAACGTTGAGGAACAACCAGATGGCGTTTGCATTGTCTGCGGTAAACCTGCAAAGGAAATCGTGTACGTGGCCCGGTCGTATTAATCAACACACAGTCATGGCCGTTGCCCGAAACTTACACAATCTTGGACATCAATGTCCTTGACTGATGTTCGGTTCCTGATTCATTGAGGTCTGCTCTGCAGATCCTACCGAATCTGCCACAAGTCTTACGTCCTCTCCACAGGCGTTTTCTGTCTCCGTCCAACTGGCGGCGACAAGATTACATGCAGCGTTCAAATCGCGGTTCATCTCCAACCCGCACTCAGTACAGACGTAGACTCTGTCTGATAGTGTCAGGTCTTTCTTGATATTCCCGCAGGCTGAACATCTCTTCGATGACGGGTAGAATCGTGGGGCTACAACAAGCTCAGAACCATACCACTCACACTTGTACTGCAGTTGTCTTCTGAACTCGTAGAACCCCACATCAGCAATCACTCGGGACAGTCTCCTGTTCTTCAGCATCCCTGCGACACACAGGTCCTCAATCACTATCTGACTGTGGTTCTTGGCCAGATGGGTCGTGATCTTGTGCAGTGTGTCTTGCCGGATGTTGAAGACTCTCAGATGGAGTCTAGCAAGTCCATGTCTTGCTCGCTCGCTGTTCTTGCTCCCTCTCTTCTTTCGTGATAGGCAGTTGGATAGTCTTCTCAGCTTTCTCAGTTTCTTCTCCAGCACTCGCGGATTGGAATACGCGATTCCATCAGAGAGAGTGGCCAGAGTCTTGACACCAAGGTCCACTCCTACAGGTCCACCACCTGGAGGTTCAGGGCGACCTATCTCCATTTCAACAGTCACTGACACATACCATCTGTCAGCTCTCTTGGTCACGGTGACCGACAGGATCCTTCCTTTGAAGTAACTCTCTCTCTTCTCCTTGAGCCTGATTCTTCCTAGTCGTGGCAATTGAATCATGCGACCAATAAATCGGATGGTGCCAGTGAGTCTGAAACTGTCATGTACACCCCGCTTCTTGAACTTGGGAAATCCCACTCTCTTCCCGGACTTCAATCCCCGATAGAAGTTCCTGAAGGCTCGTTCAAGGTTTCTCAGGGCCTCCTGTGGGGCACACTTGGAGACCTCATACATCCATGGATAGACCGTTTTCTTCAGTCGGTTCAGTTCCCTGTGTTGTGCAATAGCACTGGTAAAACGCTTCTTGTCCTGACTTTGACGGTAGAGTGCAATTCTCTGCTGCAAACCCCAGTTGTAAGCAAAACGCGCGCACCCGGCATGTTGAGAGAGCCTGGTCCTCTGCTGGTTGTTTGGGTCCAGTTCGTATTTGAAAGCCCTTGAAATCAGCATTGAACGTCCACATCGTTCAATCCTGAGCAGTATGTTATAACCACCTACAAAATGTCCAGAATTGCACAAGTTCTTGGCAGCCGTTGCATGCTCTCTTTTTCCACCAACTAACGAAGTCCCCATCCGTATTGACTTAAGCAACGAAATGCAACCAAGCATCCCTTGGGAGCTAAGATTGTGAAAGTGCTGGTCCCTTACGAAGATGCAGAGATTATAAAGACGATTCAGAGCATACTCGGAGATGAAGCTGAGGTCGTGGTGTCGTCAAGGGATCCTGAGGCTATGATTAAAGCCGGGGGCGATGCCGTAGCGGTGGCTTCTGGCCGTGTCCCAGGTGAATACATCCGTGCAGCATCAAATCTACGGATGATTCAAGCTTTTGGTGCTGGAATCGACAAAATTGACCATGAAGCAGTCAGAGAGCATGAAGACATAGTTGTATGCAATTCTCATGCAAATGCGGCTGAGGTGTCCGAGTATACGATTATGCTTCTCCTAGCAGCCGCAAAGAACATCATTGTGAGTGACCGAGAACTTCGAAAGGGTGACTGGTCTCGTGGATGGGGTGGTTCAAGACCTAACATAGAGATTCGAGGGAAGACCTGCTTGCTTATTGGATTAGGGAATGTCGCGTCTGCAATTGCGGAACGACTGAAGCCATTTGGGGTGCAACTACATGCTGTGACTCACACTGGGAGTAGTGCCAAAACGAATTTGGTTGACAAGATATCTTCGATTAAGCACATAGAGCGCGCAGTTAGAGGTGCAGACTTCGTCATTCTTGCTCTTCCACTTACCAATTATTCCAAGGGTTTAGTGGATGAGAGATTCCTATCATGGATGAAACCATCATCTATACTGATCAATATCTCTCGTGGTCCAATCGTAGACGAGGCGGCTCTTTACGCAGCTCTTGCAGAAGGTAGGATTGGTGGAGCAGCGCTGGATGTCTGGTGGAAGTATCCACACAAGAGGAAGGGCACAATCAACCCCCCCTCCAACGACTTTGCATTTCACGAGCTAGATAACGTTGTGTTGTCGCCCCATAGGGCAGCGTACTCGGAAGGCATAATGAATGAACAGATCCGTTTTGTTGGCGAGAATATCCTACGCTTCATTCGAGGAGAGAAACCTTGGAATGTGGTTGACATGAACCTAGGTTACTAGTCCATTTGGCGCCAGAATCTGCCCGGGTAGCGCATCAGCTCAATTTTGTACGAGGTTTTGAATGTATGTCCGGAATAAACAGTCAAGGCGGTATGCACAAAGGAGGTATTTTTTACAGATGGTTAATCGCGAACTACACGACTCATGGCACACGAGAGTCAACGCTTTAAAGGCGCCACCGATGACGACAGAATACAGCTATGACACAGGGGAAGAAAGCTTGAGCATAGAGAGTCTATCAGCCATTCCAGGAGTAGGTGAGAAGGTCAAGAAGGCCCTTACAGACCACTTTGGTAGTGAAGCAGTCGCTCTCAAGGTCATCCTAGACTCGCGTGTTGATCTTGTGGCAACCGTGCCAGGAATTGGCTCAAGACAAGCAGTGAATATCGTGAAAGGTGCCTTTGAGGCTGAATTCGGTGTTAGTGCAAACACGATTCTTCGGAGTGCTGATATGCGCAAGATATTCGATCAGGTGCTCGGAATAATCCGTGGATACGCTAAGACGAGCTATGGTAAGGACAAGCTACTCCTCTATTTCCCTCTGCCTCAGGAAAAGATTGATGTTATTCGTGAGCGGCAAGAGTATTTTGCGGATGCTTCAGAGCTTGCTCACAATCTCACACAGGAGTCGATTGACTCGCTCGGAGTCCTCCTGAGCAACGTGCGTGGCCTGTATAGAAAAGTGAAACCTAGGAGGCTTGAGGGACGGGTCATTATCACAAACGACGACAAGGTCTTTGATATCCTGATAAACGAGCGAGTAGACAGATGGTGTCCGGTCTATGTTCTGTCTGAGGGCGAGAGTGGAGCAGACTATGCAAAAGGCTACGACCTAGTGCTCTTCATATCACCGTTCGGCGTACTCGATGACGCATTGGACATGTTTGATAATGTTGAGATGCTTGGCAAGGATTGGACCGTTGACAAACTCCTGCCAGAAAGAACAATCAGTTTCTATTCAAGAAACTACAAAGTCATCGAAGCTGCATGCAAACTTGCTGAAACTTTCAATACGCTTCCAGACAACGAGTCCATGAAGAGATTCAGGGACAGTCTTGATTTCGAGAATCTCTCTAAGGTGAATGAGATTCTAGAGAACCTTCAGGAAGATGGAAGTATTACTGAGGGGATGGACTCTGAACTGGATAGATTCAGAAATGCAGTCAAGGTATTTCCGACTGCTGTTGCTGAAATAGAGTCATGGCTGAATGAAGAGATTAGGACTAGAATCACGAAGAGCGAGATCAAGCTTGGTGGTCAACAAATTATCAATATACTACAGTCTGCAGATATGGAAGGGGCAGAGGGAAGTGCTCTGCGGAACATGTTGCCAGCAGAAATTATTGAAACATTCACTGCAAGCGTGCAAGATGCCGAGGACCGGCTTGTTCAGATGCTTGGGCTCAGCGTAAAAGAGGCCGATTGGGCCACCGGAGTAGTCAGTGAGGAAATCGCACTTCCGGTGAAGATGGTTCCGACTCAGATTAACACCCTTGAGGATAAACTCAGACGAATCTATGCAGACAAGCAATTCGTCATCATCAAGAAGATTGCATCGCAGCTTGACGAGCTCAAAGAAACAGTGACGACGGCAGTACAGACTTTGCTTGAATTTGATTTGTTCCTAGCAGTTGGATCGTTTGCTAAGGACTATGACCTCAAAACTCCAGATCTATCATTGGACTACGAGGGCGTTGGCATCCAAGGAGCCAGTAATGTATTCCTTGTTGAGAGTATGCTGAAGGGGAAACATGGCAAAGTGCAGCCAATTGATTACGCCATTGGAAAGACGCCTTTCCAACCGGATGGAACCCACGGCGAAAATTGTGTCATTCTCTCAGGAGCCAATAGTGGTGGCAAGACCACGACAATACAGACGCTTGCTCAGATTGTGGCGATGGCACAGACCGGCTTCCCCGTACCAGCGAGGGAAGCTAATATTCGTATATTCGAGGAACTTTACTTCTTCTACAAGAGTCGCGGCGTAGTCAATGCGGGCGCTTTTGAAACGACACTGAAACAGTTCGCAGACATCGTTGTGTCTACCAAGTCGAAGCTGGTTCTTTTCGATGAAATTGAAGCAATAACAGAACCCGGAAGCGCTGCCAATGTCATTGCCGGCTTGGTTGAGATATTACAGAGCGACCCAAAAAGCTGCACAGTTATCTGTAGCCATTTAGCAAAGGAAGTCCGAGAATCCACAAACGTGCCCATGAGGATTGATGGCATTGAGGCGAAGGGCCTCGATGAGAACTTAGAACTCATTGTTGATAGGACGCCCCGCTTTGGCCATCTTGCTAGGAGCACCCCGGAACTCATAGTCGAACGGCTCACAAAGATGGCTAAGGGGAAGAAACGAGAGGTTTACTCGAAGATATTAGACAATTTAACGCGAGAACGGTCCGAATAGGCTGCAAATGATAGAACCCGTGAAGGTTGGGGTGAAAACGCAGAAAATTCTAGTCTTTGGCGACACACATATGCCAACTCGAACGGACTCGATACCCGCCAGCTTCTATGAGCAAATAAAACAGACACAGTACAATTTAGCGCTCGTGACGGGTGACATAGTGCGCGAGCAGGCAATGAGGGCAGCCCTTCCTCCCCTGCCTAAGTGCTACATTGTCAAAGGCAATATGGATTATGGTCACGATTACAGGTTCCACGAGCAGCTACAGATTGAGGGTCTGAACGTTCTTCTGCTTCATGGCACACAACTAAAGCCAAGGGGTAGCATCAAGCAATTTCACGATATACTCTGCCGCGTGGGCGCAGACATTGGGATTCATGGTCATACCCACAAGCCCGCAATTGACCTCTATGAGGGCAAGCTGATGATTAACCCCGGCACAATCTCAGGTGCCACAAGTGGCTGGAGGGGACGTGATGATGCCAGTTTTGTCGAACTTGAGATATCCAGCAGCGATGTAAGAGTGATTCTCTACAACACCGATTGGCACTTGGTGAAGAAGTCGGAGCTGCTATTCCACAAGAAAAATGGCGACATGTTTCGTTCAGAGTAATGGACAACAGCCCGTACGATTTCAGGCTGCAGATCCCCACGGGTCCGGACTGAGAAGCTGCACATAGACTTTCACCAGTATCCTCGTGGCTTCTACACTTGCTCTCCGCATTGTAGCGTCATCGAGTTGGGCTGAACCGCCATCTTTCTTCGAGAACATACTCCGGAGCCTGTTCATGATGGCGCCTCCCGAGTCGCTAGATCTAGATATGGCAGCAGTCTTAATCTCCTCTTCTGGGTCAATGTCCCGCATGAACTTCAGCTCAGAGAAGAACTCAGACAGTGTTCGTTTGACTGCCTTCTTTGGGGGGGTATCCTCCGGTAGGACTGAGGCCAAGTATAGGGTTTGTTTTCTGAGACGGCGCGATATAATGGACTGAACAGTTTCAGCGAACAATCTATTGGTTCCTGAAGCAATACCTATTCCGATCATGAGCATGCGTAATCTGTCAAGGTATAGTCCTGCATCGCTTCCCTTGATTTCCTTGTGGCTCATGGACGCTCGCCAGTCGTCATAGACTTCTCTGACCTTGCGAACGTCTTCCTCATGTTCACCTAACTTGCTCAATTCCTCTGGTGGAATGATTGGACACCAGAGCATGGGAATCAAATCGCTGTCAGTATCTTGCGGCGACATAGTCGTTTGTAGGACATCCTCCGTATTATTCCTTAGCTGTATCAGTATCACAGCTCGAATTGCTGGAAAATCCATTATTGCAGGGCCACCCAATGGCTCTGCGCAGGCAATCTCTTTCAAATAGGGCGAGGGGCAAAACCAGAGTGCCAGTTGTGATTCCTATGCCGAAGTACAATGTGAAGATAGAGGTAATTGACATTCTTGGTGAAGGAAAATGCTCCATGGACCAGAAGATTGGAGATGTCTACAGATACCCTGAAGACAGGGGCAAAATGTGCCCGACTTCGTTCTGCATCATGTGGCCAATGATACTGGTCATGCTATCAGGAGGGAGCTTCGATGGTTTTGAAGATGATGGGACTAGTACGACGGTAGGCTGCAGTGACTATAAACATCAAGTGGTATACAAAATCACCCGGAATGCGATACCAGACTCGTAACAGAAGGAGTGGCGCCACCGGGAGTGGCATTGCGAAACAGCAACGTTAATATTGCAACCCCTGGGTCACACCGACTCGAATCATGCCGCCGTGGCTCAGTTGGTAGAGCGACAGCCTGTTACCTTTCAACCGGTTGGTTGAGAGCCAGACAGTTGTAGTGCATCACATATCGTGGTGTGCGGCTAATGGTCGGAGGTTCGAGAAACGTCATGACATCCATGACGTACGACACCCCTCCCGGCGGCGCTTCCACACACTCATTTAACCTTTCAATACACTCTCTGATAATGCTGTTTGCAGCTTAGTCAATCAGCTCTCTTCCGCTGCCAATTCTCTACAACTTGCTTCTTCTCGATGTCGTTCGGAGGACAAATGTCTGCCCATCGAAGAGCATCATCCACGCTAGTCGTGGACGCTCTCCATCTTACGGATACTCTGCCAGTGGCAAGGGAGTATCTGACTTGGTCGGGTAATAACGTGACTTGGATTCCGAGACTCTCAGCTATTCGACATTCATCTCTAATTAGCCGATTAGGATTCTCATTTATGGCCTGAACGAGATTCCTAGCAGCATCTGCGAACCTATGGTCATCATGTGTTTGCAGTTCTTTTAGGGCTCCATAGGAAATACTCTTTCGCTTAACCAGTTTCTTGCTTTTCGTCCCAAATTCCTGCATTAAGCTGACCTCGTCTTGCGAGATCCTCTGTTCGAATCCGGAATCAGCAGTCTTGTTACCTGCATGAAGTGCATGACTACGATTCCATGCGAATCCGGTAGATGGATGGAAATAGCCATCCTCAGGGATTAGTTCCTCAAGATAGGCACCTCTCACTCTCTCCGAGCCATTCAGAATCCTTTCAGAAAGGCCAGGATTGTGGATGGCTTTATCTCCCGGTGTCATTCCCCATTCTATTAGGGCTAATCCAATCTGACATGGGATGTGAATCTCATACACACCCTTTCGAAAACCACCCTCGACCTTGATATCTCCAAAGTTGGTGAGTATCTGTCTGACCCTTTCAATCCGTTCTAGGTTCTTCTCAAGATATGTTATCCTTCCCGATTCCCTGAGATGGCCGTCGCTCACAATCGATGCGGTGAGGCGTGCCATTGAAACCTCCAATTCCTCACCCTTTGGGAATCTCGGATTCTTAATCCCCGCCTGACCATTCGGGCCCGCAATTTTCGTAATCCTTCCTTCAAGATCAGTTAGTGACATTCCCATTGCATCAAGATAGAATCTGAGAACTCTCCCCTCCACACGTTGACCCTTAACATGGAATGGACTTGCTTTGAGCGGTGGGCCGCTGTCACTGGCGATGGACTGCCTAATCAGTTCATTGAGATGACCATGGGCCTTGTGAAGGCTGCCTTCCAGCTGCAGTTGCTTCTGAAGGTCTTCCACAAGCCGCGCTACACCCCCGTTGTTTTGGAAATAGAAAAACTGCTTCTCGTAGGCATTAAGGAGCTCATCTGCCCTTAGCTTAGGTGTCCAGACGTATAATCGGCCATCAGCCATCGATAATCGGGGTTCTTGGACGCCTTCAGGTAGACTGATGGCAGCTAGGGACTTCTCTAGGCTCCGTTGGTTCGTCTGGACGTACTTCTCGAAGTCCCTCAGTTGGGTCTGATTCCATCCCGAATCTTTCCGCAAGTCTGCAATGTAGATATGCTGCCGCTCATTCACCTGATTTCGATACATCCTCTCAATAGATGCAGCGACCTCCCTGTCTTTCCATGATTTCGATTCCCCAATTCCTTCTAGTGATTGATGCACTACTTCCGAGCTGATTTTGTGAACTGCTCCGGAGTCGGTTCTCCCTAGATCGGATGTGTTATCTACTGTCTGTGGCTTAATAGACTCGATTTCTGATTGACTCGCCGCCCATTCCCTGATGATTTTCTCCTCCTCACGCTTGCGAAGAGTGGATATCATAGTTGGTTCCTTTCCTGCTCGCCAATTGCCCGCGCGTGTGTTGCAAACATCATGAATCTGTGAGAGCTCCTCCCGAGTCTTGGACCAATCATCCTTTACCTCGAAATAGATTTCACAATGTCTATACATCGTTTCGAATTTCTTACTTCTTTTCATGTCGGGATGTTTCACAATCAGATTGTCCACATCATTCATTGACTTGATGGACACCTCGGGAAGCCCGCCATGGTCCTCTTCGAATCTCCGCCTTTGTTCTCGCTTTTCCATGTCTTCAACAAGCTTTGATCTTGCTGAATCCACATCTTCGTCCGCTCCCTTTTCGCGCTCAGTAGCCTCCTCCGACTCAAAGTACGCCTTTGCCTTTCGGTAATCATTCTCGAAGCTTCTCTGTATTCGCCGCTCAGGGCATTGCTTCAGAGATTCATCGAGTTCATTCAACGAGTAAATTTCTCCAAATCTTCTTGGAGTTTCAGAATCAAGTATCTGGTCTGAAGACTCGATTTGCCCCACCCTCTCTTGTGCCTCAAGTTCCTTGAAAGCCTCTGCAAGTTTGTCATTTCTGGTTTCTTTTGAGGGGTCGTCATATTCCAGCTTGCCTAGGTCCTCAAATGATTCCTCTAGCTTTTTCTCAATCGATTCCGCTCGCTTCGACTCCGTCACAAACTCCAGTTTTTCACTCTGGGTTTCCTTGGAATCTGAGTCCTTCACTTCAATCCTATCTTTCTTCGGATGACTTCGTTCGCTCGCGAAACGTGGCAATGTGACTCCCTCTCAAGCGGCCACTTGCTTTGCTGCAAGTTCCGCATATATGGTTGGGCTTCCTACACGTTTCAGGAAGTGATGCGCTGCGATATCAGGATTGCTGTCCTGCGCCCTTCGACGATTCATCCAAACACGTTATCCAGAACCATCATGAGTATGAATCCTGCCATGAGCCCGATTGTCGCGATTCGCGCAAAGCCACCAGAATGGCTTTCTGGCACTATCTCATCACTCACTACGAATATCATTGCGCCAGCAGCGAAGGCTAGGCCATACGGGAGCAGGAACTGCGCGAATGTTACAACAGAAACTCCGATGAGGCCTCCGATTGGTTCGACTAAACCAGTGAGCAGTGCAATACCTCCAGCCTTCCACTTTGAATATCCTTCTCTAACAAGTGGAGCAGCCACTGCAAGCCCTTCAGGGATGTTCTGAAGCCCGATTGCTATGGCGATTGCGATCCCTGTGCCCATGTCTTCTGCCCCAAAAGCAACACCGACTGCAAGCCCCTCAGGGAAGTTGTGGATTGTTATTGCGATAACAAAAAGCCAGATACGTGACATCGCAGAGGGCGGGCCCTCAGGTCCAGTTTCGAAGTGCTCATGTGGAAGGAACTTGTCCGCGACATGAACGAAGAAACCACCAAGTGCAAAGCCTAGGGCGACTACCCAGACCCCTCCTAGTGGATGTGCCAGTGCCGGTACGAGTAAGCTGAATGCAGAGGCTGCAAGCATCACTCCCGCAGCAAATCCAAGCATGATGTCCAGAGTCCTTCGACTGGGCTTGCCTCCAATCAGAACTGGAATTGCTCCCAGTCCTGTTGCGGCGCCTGCCAGAAGACTTGCTACTACTCCCATTGTGACGATGTCGGGTACCAGCTGCATCTCAACTGCTCCTATGTAGATGTGGAGTAGTGTGAAGGTGGTATAAGGCCCTTGCTAAGTGTGAGAAAAGAATGTGGGCCCGGCGAGATTTGAACTCACGACCGACAGGTTATGAGCCTGCTGCTCTACCAAGCTGAGCTACGGGCCCCCGAATGCCTCAAGGCAAGACCTGTGCAATTCCTTTGGGATATTAACATTGCGAAATCTGGATGACTGCATACTGCTATGATTGGTCGATATGTAGTCCGGAATCCTTTTGAAATAGACATTCAACTCAGTTGATTACAGGTGAATTTCAACCCTAGGTTGTGTATGGCATGGACCGAAAGAGGCTAGCAGTGCGATTCTCCTCTACTCTTGCTACAATTGGACTGTATCTCCCGATACTTGCAGGCATAATCACTCCCATGCTGTGGTTACTCCCAGCATGGTATACTGCATGGAATGTTGTAGGTTTCATTTTCCCTTTCTCAGATATCTGGGGCGGGCTGTGGCTGCCGTTCTCGGGAGATTCACCACTTCTGTCAGTCCTACTCCTGCCAATCTGGTTGATTGAGGTGGCACTTTTCCTAGGAGGGCTTGGCATATCTGTCTGGGGGTTGAGGGAACTGGCAGTGAAACATGTTGAAGGATGTGGTCTTGTTACAACTGGTCCATATCGATGGACTCGGCATCCACAGCATCTTGGAATCATTCTCTTCCTACTACCAACTGCACTCTTCAGCCCTACACACTCCATGTTATGGATCAGACCAGGAGACATACTCTCGTGGTCGTTGATTTCTTTCTTGCTTCTCATTGTGGCCGACTGGGAGGAAATCCGCCTGAGAGCGGTGTATGGACAGGAATACGAAGCCTACATATCACGTACGGCCTTCATTCTCCCTGGTCTGAAACTCCCACTCAAACTTACGGATGATAAATACAGACCAATACTATACGTTGTGCTCTTTGTACTGTACTGGGTGTTGATAACACTAGTGCTGATTGCATTCACCCATGTTCAACTCGTATGGACTCGCTAGAGATCGATTTCACAGTTAAGCTTGAAGCAGATGATATGCGATTGACCAACCGGTCGTGAGGATTTGTGTCCCATGTTGTCATGATTGCTGACCATCCAATTTTCCATCTACTCGGCCATCAAATTAACAGACCTAACCTAGCGAAATCACCCCGGATTCAACGCTGTAATCATCCGACCTTAAATGATACAATCATAACAACGAGGAAAGTCATTTGGAGTATAATGGATGATACTACTGTTTACCTCTCCACACTGTGTTTGGTGTAATGTCGTCAAGGACATGGTGGAAGCCGAGTGTGACACTATTGGAGAAACCACCAGACTATACGAGGTCGACGTAGAGCGGCATACGAATATCGCAGAAACATATGGCGTAATGGCGGTACCGACTCTGGTATCCGGGTCCGTATCACTATCCGGAGTCCCTTGCTCTGATGATATTCGTTCGTTCCTGTTTCAGTCCATCGCCGGCAGATCTCTGCACAAGGATGAGAATCCAAGGGCAGTCTTGAAGTCCGCCAGATGCAGGAAATATCAATCCAAGGGAGGCAGACCCCAGGTTAAGGCGGATTCGTCTTCCCGCAAGAAAGCACACAATGAAGAAAGCACCTGCGCCGAGCCATCTGAGGCGTCTTGTCGACACTGAGAAGCTCTCCGCGGCATAATCTTAATAACTGTTCAGCAGGCTGCACGCCCTACGATGCCCCGGTAGTGTAGTCCGGCCCAGCATCTAGGGTTTTCGACCCTATGACCCGGGTTCAAATCCCGGCCGGGGCACCATGTACTTCTTGACTATGCAAAAGTCAGTCTCATATTGAAGTTGGAAGCGTCGTATGAGTGCGTTAATGCTCCTGAGGACACAATGTCGACACCGCTCTGTGCGTAGTCTTTCACATTGCTCTCATCTATTCCCCCGGATGCCTCTAGGATCACTTTTTCTCGCCAGCCCTTCTTGTTCAATGCATCGTTCACCTTCGCGATACCCTTGGGTTTGAAATTGTCAAGCAAAACTATGTCAGCCCCTGCCTCAACAGCCTCCATAGCTTCCTTGAGATTTCTCACCTCACAAGAGATTTTCTTGCTGAATGATACTGCACCTCTTGCCGCTATGATGGCTTTTCCCACTCCTCCTACTACCGCGATGTGGTTATTCTTTATCAACACCATGTCGTCGAGCGCATACCGATGAGGATCGCCCCCACCAGCTTGGACTGCCCGTTTCTCAAAGTATCGGAAACCAGGAGTGGTCTTCCTTGTTGCAGCAACGACCAATGCCGGATTTCCTTCTCTCGCAGTTTCCATCATTCGGTGCACTTTGGTGGCAATTCCACTCATTCGCATAATTATGTTCAAGCAGACCCTCTCGACCGTGAGCAGTGTTCCAGCAGGTCCTTTCAGACGGATGACAGGCTCATCTGGTCCTACCCATTTTCCCTCATCAGCAAGCACCTCACAGGCGAGTCCAGTAATTTCAGCTATTGCAGCAATCTCAATCGCGCCAGCCAAGATGGCTTTGCTTCTTGCGAATATCGTGCCTGTTCCAGGTGTCATTGGCTGACCTATGGCCTTCGTGGTCAGGTCGCCAGATCTGATATCTTCCTCAAGGTATTCCTTTAGGGCTTTCATTACTGCTGGCGATGGTCTGTTCATTGTAATTCACACTCGCTGCTAGCTTCTTAGGTGACTGGGGTTTCTAATCACGCTTCCGCGTGGTGATTCTTCTCCAAAAATCTCTGCCTGGAATGACATGAACTCGGTTTGCGAGTCTTTCCACGCGTTAGTAGGTAAACCTGCCTTGTCGCATGTGTGCTTCAGATACTCCTCTACGTTCCACCCCCAATTGACCGGAACCTGTGGGAGCAGAAGCCCGCGCCACATGCCTCTGGATGCTATAAGGCCGTCGCGCCCGACCTCCACTAACTCCAAGAGTTTCATTGGATCATCATACTCTATCTTCATGGGAGGTGTCAGAACACTGAGCTCAACTAGAATTGCGTCCAGCTCCTTCGGTTCAACCGGAGCGAAGCGTGGGTCGCGTGTAGCCGAATCGACAGCGGAGTCTATCGTGGCATCGATTAGAGGTTGGGTCGGATATGGCCGACCGATGCATCCTCTTAGAGCGACAGTATCTCCTTTGATGGAGTTGAGGGTCACAAAGACCCCTGATTCTTTCCATAGGTTCTCAGGAGCGTCCTGCGGAGGTTGTGCTTTCCTCTGATTCTGTACAATCTCATCCACAGTCTGCCTTGCCAGTTTGACTAGGAGTTTACCATCATCATCAGAGTAAACATGGGTCATGCAGCATCAACTCGGGTATCCCCATCCACTGAATGCGGTTATGTCTTTCGCACAGGAACCCTTCCTGCAACCCCGGGACCAATAAGAAACTGACCGTAGTTATAGACCAACTCGCCTCCAACAAACGTCATGACCGGTGTGGCTAGGACTCGTCGCCCCTCAAATGGAGTGACTTTGGCCTTTGAATGGAAGAAAGCACCACAAATCACCGATTCCTCTTTCTTGACAATGCAAATATCCGCGTCATAGCCTTTGGCGAGGACTCCCTTAGAGCCAAGCTTAAGTATATGGGCAGGTGCCGAACAACAACACCTCAGATACTCGACCCATGAAAGTCGCCCCTCTAGGACTTCTGTCAGCATGAGGGGAACAGTTGTTTCTAGCCCCGGTATCCCTGATGATGCTTCGAGAAACGTGGCTCTCTTCTCCTGTTCCGTGTGAGGTGCATGATCAGAGGCAACACAGTCAATCACACATTGATGGAGGGCTTTCTGTAATGCATTGTTATCATGAGGTGATCTAAGAGGGGGTAGCATCTTGGCTGCGCCGTCAGTGTGTGTAAAATCCCCTCCTGCTAGAAACAGGTGATGCGGTGCAACTTCGGCTGTCAGGAGGTCCTCAGCCCTATGCTTTTCTATTGTTCTCACGGATGAAGCACAGCTAACGTGACAAATGTGCAATCTACCGCCAACCTCTGACTGTGCATTCAGGAACTGCTGAATAGAATCTCCCTCACTCTCGCAGGTGTGCTGCTTCAGGAATGCATCAAGGGTTTTTGGTGCAGAATGTTTTCCACCAGTTTCAGGATGCAGCAAAAGCGGGATACTATGTTCTTCTGACAGTTTCAAGCAGGCACGTATTCGTTTTTGACTGTATGAAGTGCCCTTGGTTATTGGCGAATGTGGGTACACTTTGAACCCCAGAATGTCGGGTACTATCCGCTCATCGAAGTCTGATGATTTTCTTGGTACTCCAGAATAGAAGCCCACGTTAACATATCGCTTCTCTTTTGCTCTATTCACTTTCTCTTCTAGGCTATCACGATCAAGTGTGGGTGGGTTGGAATTGGGCATGTCAACTACCGTAGTCACACCGCCCGCAGCGGCAGCTCTTGTGCCGGTTGCGAAGTCCTCCTTGTCAGAATTATCTAGGTCTCTTAGGTGAACGTGGATGTCAATTGCACCGGGAAGGATGTAGAGATTTTCGCAGTCTATTACTTGCTGGGCTGGTGGTTCACTCCCCAGATTGTAAATTCCCTCAATCTTGTCAAGATACAAAGCAACATCTTTTCGTTCTGGCACACCCTCGACGATAACTAGACCATTCTTCAGGAGGTAGTCCACAGTCATACGCGATCAACGCCATCCCGGCTGCATCATGACGTTGTGAGAATGCCCTATTCAGTCTTCTCAGTGACCTTGAATTTGTTAGCCACAAAACGAGTGAAGTCTGTGGCGCCGATAATACCCATCAATCTGTTCCCTGCGCCAACAACAGGCAATGTGTTGAGATTCGCGTCAAGCATGAGTGTCACTGCTTCATTCAACGAAGCTTCCGGAGAGGTCAGAGGTGGCTGTCTTATCATTGCGTCAACGACACGTATCTGCCTCACCTGGCTCTTACGATACTTATCGGGCACCTCCACGCTAAAGCGAGCCATTGCCTTAGCCACGGCTTTCTCTGTAAGGAGTCCCAATACACGGCCGCCGTCAGTGACAGGAATGCCTGAGTGACCTCGAGTAAGCATCTCCATTCTTGCCTTAATCAGTCGCTCAACAGGGTTGACGACTAGGAGTTCTTCCGTTGTCATCAACTCCTCCACCTTTACCTTTTTGAACTTCTTCACGAGCTCTGACAGGTCCTTCTTTGTTATGACGCCCACGAGCTTGCCTTCGTTGTCAAGAACAGGACATCCGCTCATGCCCTTGTCTATCATGAGTTTGGCGACATCAGTCACGTCATCGTCAGGAGCCACGGTGATCACCGTGTCAGTCATCGCACTGGACACGTGAAGTCTTCCGATGGAAACCGCCACTACCTTGCTGACTCCCAGTCTATCAGCTATATCTGCATAGGTTAGAATCCCCTTCAGTTTCCCATTCTCGACAACAATAAGGCGGTCTACCTTCTTCTTATCGAGTAGGTCTATTGCGTACGACAGTCTCTGATCCTTGTCAATCGTGACAGGTTTAGTCATTATTTGGCTTACCTTCATCGCATGAATCTCCAACTTTTATGCTGAGTTAATGGCTAATGCAAATCAAGGAATAGTTCCTCTACTAGCTACGACACTCCTCACAGATATACTCGCCGTCTGCTAGCGCCAAGTCAATGGAGTACTCTCCACATACATCGCAGACGCCTCCATAGGCAATGAGTTCGTCTTCCTCTTCTACTACTCCGGATCCTTGCTCATTTTTGAGACGTAATGACTCCACCATGACGTCAATGAGCTCCGGAGACCAGCGCAGAATGTCTCTGGAAGTGATTATTCCAGCCAGCGAGTCATTCTTCAGGACTGCCACTCGTCGGATTCCAGCGCGCGTCATCACACGCATTGCCTCTGTGAGGGCCGTATCAGGAGTGATGTGAACCAGAGGCGAGCTCATGACCTCCTTGGCCTTCGTTGTCTTTGGGTCCTTTTGTTCAGCAATTACTCGAGTGACTATGTCGGTTTCAGTTATGATGCCTATGGCACGCTCCGCCTTTACAATGACTATTGATCCGATGTCAATGCTAGCCATTGACTTGGCAATCTCAAGAACCGTGGCATCAGGTGGCATTGTAACTACATTCACAGACATGATTTCCCTAACAGGCATCATTGGTGTCGGTTCGGACATTGGAATGACCTCAATTGGGCAGAAGGTTGGTTTACCACTCTGGATGTATGTGGCTTGGAGTGCCTCTCCGGCCCACTTCTTTGAAGTGTGTTATTAAATGTGTCTGTGTTCAAGGCTGCAGGATCCACGATGAATCACTGTTTTCGGTTGACTATATCGCCCTCTCCCGCAGGCAGAACCCGCATCATGTCCTCCTGCGGTATCTGTTCAATAGCGCGTTTCATCTCTTCAGGCACAATTCCAGCAAGATGCTTGAGAATTTTCTTTACCAGCTGCCCCTTCTTTGTCTTTCCTGGCATTACTCGAACGAAAAACTCTGTATTCGCCTCTACTGCTGATGGCGGCCCGGAGATGGGAATTACATCCTCTTCCTCGAATATCACGCCCACTGCGAGTTCCACAGGTACTCTTCGAACGTAATTCTTCGTGCCATAGAGCATAACTCCGCCAGCTGGGAGATACTCTCCGGAGGGTGGTGAGAAGCTCACTTGTTCCGGATTCACCCAGAATGCATCCCCACCTGAGAGGCCATCCTGCCAAGCTCTTGAGAAAGTTACAGAGAATTGTGCTGCCTCTCTGATGGTCTGGTCTCCTGGCGCAGTGTCAGGGACTTTGACCACTACATAAGGTGCACCGTGAACTGATGCATGAAGGAAAACATCATTGGCACCCATCTGTCGCTTTGCCAAGTGTTCGTTGCTTTTGGCGTCACGACCTCCCAGGACGAGAAAACCCTCCGACGAAGTAAACCACCTGAACTTCTCATACCAGTGTTTCTTCCGAATCTTCACCTGGATTCTCTGGCTTGCGGGTTCTATGTCGGTGGCCACAAGATCTTCAAGTCGTGCTCGAGTCTTACCTATCTGCTTCTCAGCCCCTTTGGCTTTTGAAAGTGCTTTCTTTGCTTGATTGTAAGCGAGAGCTGCATTATCCTGTGCATTTTGTCTGATATCTAGGACAACCTTAGTATCGTCCAGACATACAATAATCTGCCCTCGAGATGGAATGATTTTCTCAATTAGTAACGCTGATGGATTACCCTGCTTCCTACCATCCTCAATCCTCTGGACAATTTCATCCCACGAGAAACCTCCGGCACGAGCCCCTGAAACGGTATCAAGCACGTCCTGCACGGTCTGGAAATGATTGTATATCATCTCTCCCGTTGCCTTTAGTGTTTCAGACTTGGTTACCAGTGCTTCAATGCTCTCATGCTGTTTATCGATTATCTTCTGCAGCCTCTGACGCTCCCTTGACATAGCGTCTTGTTGAGCATCCAGCTCTTCCGTTGATTCTGGTACTCCGAAGAACTCATCGATGGCTTGGCTGAATGTATCAAATGTTTCAGCGTTTTCTTCGCCATATACTTCAAATTCAAAGGGAAGAAACGCAATCGGCTCTGGCTCTTCTTCCTCTTCATCAGGTTCAGCATATACAACCCGCGGCTCTTTCACCCCCTCTTTGAGTTTCTCAGTGAAACGTTGGAGACCTGAGTTCATGTCTTTGAGTGCTTGAGAATCGAGTTCGGATACCTTGGTCGTTGGCATTACACCTGCTAGGGCACATATCTCCTCACAGCTCAGAGAGTTCAGATTCAGCCTGCTTGCTAACGTCCTGACTACGTTGGCCTTCGACTCGGATAGGATGCTCTCCAAGGAGTTCTCCTCAAGAGCAAAAACATCAACTCCTCTTGGGGGTGGAAACTCGTATTTCGCTTTCGGAATCACATTGCGGTCTTTCATTCTTCGATAACGACGCGCAACGAAGATGATGTCCTCGGGATCTAGTAGCAGTAGGTTTCCGTTCCCGAATAGCTCAGCAACCAGCTTGTGGGAGCTCTCCTCGTCGCCCACTTCAATCACAACAATTCGATCCAGTTCGTGCTGGCTGATTGAGATGATTCTCTTCTCGCGCAGGTACTTCCTGAGAACACTACAGAATTTAGACGGTATCCTGGGTGCCACTCGCCTGTATTCGGTGATATGGAAACGGCGTCCTGGCTCAATTAGGAGCTGGCTTGTTCCACCTCCTGGTTGATAGAGCTTGAGGACAAAGACATCGCCATACTGGTAGATGTTCTTGATGAAAGACCCCGCTGAAGATGCTCCAACTTCCTGCAGGATAAGTCGTATGTCGATGTTACTCATTGCTTCCTTCATTATGGCTTCTCCAACTGAACGATATTGTTATAACGTAGTCGATTAACGGGGCACTAACTGGTCCGGTGATAGATGGTGGAGCTAGATTTTCTGCAGAGCTTCTTCAAAAAAGTATATGGTCGCTGGGAACGGGTTCCTAACGATCAGAACTACTATGTCAAGATTTCTTTCGCAATCATCACCGCCATAATCTGCGGTGTCGGTGGCAGCTTCTTCGCTGGAATTCGCGGCCTTATGTTCGGCCTGCTTGTTTATGTGGTGACCCTCTTTGTACTGGTCTACCTAATAGAAATCGATGTTAAAGCACTAGGGGGTCGCCAGAAGCTGATAACGAATGCGCTTCCGTCCTACCTACTACTTTGGGTGCTGTTCTGGACTCTTCTCTATGCGTTCACACTGTAGTCACAGTCCTGTGGCCACATCTGCCCATCCAAGGCTGAGATCTAGCTGATGAACAGAATCTGCGAGATGAATGGCATCATCTGAACGACTACGTATCCAACAAGAAGCAGGGGTATGAGCGGGACTACTCTTTCTTCTGAGGTAGTTCTACCAGAGCGCCGAAGAATCTGCCAGTAGAGATACCCCACAAACACTATCACAAGAATTTCAATTGCACCTATCATGACGCCCTCGTAGATTTGATTCTCCCAGTGGGCGTAGACCACTCCAGGACTTGTGAGGGCGACTACTACGAGTGCCTTTACATCTGCACCGCCAAGAGCACCCAGTCTGAATAGCACATAGGACAAGGCTAGGACAAATGAGAGTGCCGAGAGGTACAGAAAGGTATGACTGAAGAGATGCCCGGTCAGGATTGATACAACACACCCGACTAGTCCTCCCGCAAAAAGAAGCCCATTTGACACTTTTCTCTCCCTAACATCAAGAAAGCTGAACACTAGAAGGAGTATCACAGCTGTAGCAAAGGAAATGGTAGGAACTATGAGTAAAGGGTCTAATTGCATTCTGTTACAATCACCTGTTGTACAACTCTTGGATACTTACCATCTCTTATAGTCCTCACCCATGTTTCATCGAAGTTCATAGTAACATAGATTAAGCCGCATATGAGGTCGCACACTCATCCCGCTGCAATATCATTGTTCAGAAGCTGATATGATGAAAGACCCAAGTCAAGTTATCCATGATACAACAGTCCGCCTTTTGAGAAAGGCAGCAACTGTGTTGCCTAAGGAGATTGAAGAAGCACTGAAAGCGGCTCATGCGCGTGAAATCGACGAAACTGCGAAAACTCAGTTCTCCGCTATTCTGACGAATATCGAACTGGCTGCCACTGGAGTGCCCATGTGTCAGGATACAGGCATCATGATATTCTATGTTAAAGTCGGTGACAAGTTCCCATTCATTGGAGAGATTAAAGAATCTCTTGCGAAGGCAACGCGAAAGGCCACTGCTGAAACTCCTCTCCGGCCAAATGCGGTCAATCCGATTGTTGGCGGTAATTCAGGCGACAACACTGGGAAGAAGATACCATGGATAAACTGGGAGATTGTATCTGGTGATTCATTGGAAATTACTGTATTCCCAAAAGGTGGTGGTAGCGAGAATGTCAGCATACTTGGCATGCTGAAACCTGGTGTCGGGCTAACTGGTGTCAAGAAGCTTGTGGTCGACAACGCAATCTCGTACATGGGGAAGGCATGCGCACCCAACATAATCGGAGTAGGAATTGGCGGCGGTTCCGATATTGCCCTCAAGATTGCAAAACAGCAGTTGCTCCGGCCGCTCAATGACAAGCATCCAGAGCCCGAGGTGGCAAAGATCGAAGCTGAAATCATGGATGCAATCAATGCTACCGGAATCGGACCCATGGGTCTTGGCGGCAAGACAACGGTCCTCGGTGTCAAAGTAGATTATGCAATGCGGCATCCAGCTAGTCTTCCCGTTGGGGTGGCCATACAATGTTGGGCCGCACGAAAGAGCACTGCAATCATATCAAAGAATCTTGACGTGAAATACTTGACGCATCCAATGGAGGGTAAGTGAAATGACTGAATACCATCTAACGACACCAATCTCTGAAGAAGACGCCCGAAAGCTGAAGGTTGGAGACATCGTTTACGTCACCGGAGAACACGTTTATACTGCCAGGGATGAAGCACATGAGCGAGCTCTGGAGATGTACGAGAAGGGCGAGAAACCACCCGTGGACTTTGAGGGCAGTGTTGTGTACCACGTCGGTCCGGTGGCATGGCAGAAGGACGGCAAATGGGTAATAGTTTCTGCAGGTCCCACCACAAGCATCAGGATGGAGCTCTTCGAAGATGATTTCTTGCGGAAGTACAAGGCTAGAATTATAATCGGCAAGGGCGGAATGGGCGCCAAGACACTCAATGCATTGAAGGAAGTCGGTGCCGTCTATTGCAGCTTCACAGGAGGTTGTGGTGCACTCGCAGCCAAGGGGCTCAAGGAGGTTCGCGCATACCTCTGGGATGACTTGGGAATGCCTGAAGCATTGTGGGTTATTACCGCAGAAGAATTCGGTCCCCTACTCGTGACGATGGACTCACATGGCAAGAGCATTCATGACGATATGGATAAAACAGTCGCAGCTCGAAAGGCTGATGTCTACGCAAGAATCGGCATCAAAAAGTAGTTCTTCAAGGAATGGCTATTGCGAGAAATCAGATAGCAGAGGTCTGATAGATCAGGCTATTAGCCGCTCCATGGTTCTACGAAGTTCTGATGAGGTCACCTAAAGATAATGAGCTAGCCGCTATACGCCCACAAGGGGTTGAATGATTGCTGTAAGTCTTGCGGCAGTCATGGGTTTCTCAAGCCAGGCCGCAAGTCCAAATTCATCGGGATCGGTTTCCGGTTCCTCCTGCAGGTATCCTGACATTATGATAATCTTCATCTTCGGATTATCCGCAAGCAATTCCTCTGTCAGTTGTAAGCCGTTCATTCGCGGCATTGCCAAATCTGATAGAACCAGAGATACTTTGTCTGGATTCTCCTTATACTTCTCAAGTGCCTCCAGTCCGTCTTGGGCTGTTATTGCTGAGTAACCCACCGCCCTTAACATCCCTGCCACAACCTTCAACACGAGAGGGTCATCTTCAACAATTAGGATATTCACATCAGACCGACTTTTCGGCTTTGGAACTTCGACATCCGGAGTCACCTCAACAACTCTTGTTTCTGACTCAGCATCTTCAAATCGGCTTGCCTGCCTAGTTCCCTTGATTAGATTTGACGCATTCTGTGCCATTTCGAGAATGTTCATGGAGTCCGTTCTTGCATCCGCAGGTATGTCGGGATTGCAATTTAGCAGTTCTGACAATCCAATAATCCCCTGCAGAAGATTATTCAACGAGTGCAGATCGCCATGAGTGAGTTCTCCAACAACTGCTGAATTAATGTGCTCAGCCCCTCGTTTGTCAATTTTCATTCTTGCTCACCGTCAAGCTCTATCAACAAGAGGGGCTTTAACACGGACGTGATTGATTTGCCCTCTTGTGGCAAGGCTGTGATTCATGTCGTCTTCTCTTTTAGTTATTTTCTTAACATATCAAGGGCATTCCTGCAAGAATACACTCTTGGACTAGCACCGAATAAACCACCTTTCTTGGAGTCAGCGATACATTGATAGTTCCAAGAGGTTCTTAATGAACCCTAAATCACATTACAGACGGACTTCTGAAGAACCAAGTGGGGCTGATAATTTATCATGACTGAAGACTCGAGTTCGCAGATTGAACGGTTTGCTCACCAAATCGTGTGCCTCCGCAACATCTCCAAGCTATTCTCGGAATCAAGGAAGGAGGTGGATGAAGTTCTCGATACTTTGGTTCACCTGCTTCCAGAGGGGTGGCAATACCCATCTAACACCTGTGTCAGAATTATCTTGGGGGACCGCACGATTCAATCATTCAACTTTCAGGAAGCCAACTGGAAGCAGAGTGCGGAAATCTGGACACATGACACGAAAATCGGGTTTCTAGAGATATATTACTTGGAGGAGAAACCGGAAGCTCAAGAAGGACCTTTTCTATCCGATGAGAGAATCATCATAGACACAGTGGCAGCGGAGCTAGGCGGCTATCTGGAACGCAAGGACATAGAGAGAATTATGCGTCAGCAATACAGAGAGCTCGAGCTCTATGCGTCACTTCTAAGGCATGACCTAAAGAATGATGTTGGAGTAATCATTGGTAATGTTGAAATTACAAAAATGACCATCGCAGATAGAGATGAAGTGATAGACGAGTTACTCTCGTCTACTGAGGCTGTCTGTGAGCGAATGATGAATCTCCTGAATGCTGTTGGTAGAGCTTCGAGGGTTACCGAGAGTGATCTAGTTCCTATGGTGGAGAAGATTGCATCTCTGGCTGAAGAGGTCAGTTTTGGCCTGAAGGTGACCGTTACGGTTGATGAACAGGTTAGAGGAGTCCAAATCGCGGGGAGCAAGCTTCTTCCGCTTGTGTTTGATAACCTATTGAGAAATGCCGCGACACATGCCGGGACCTCTCCGAAAGTCCAAATTAACATGACACGAGAAGGGAACTTTGTAAGCATAATCGTGGCCGATGATGGTCCCGGTGTCGCCGAGGAGGTTCGTGATAGACTCTTTCACAAAGGGGTTTCCACTCGGGGTGGGGGCCTTGGCCTGTACCTATCCAAGGCCATCTTGAACACACTCGGCGGTTCTATCGAGCTTGTTGATAGTGAAGAAGGTGCGGGAGCCACCTTTCGCATTCTCCTACCTACGGTTCTCTGATTGGCATCAAGGAGTAATTGGACTCAACCCCAACAGTAAGTCTTAAACGAGGGCCTGTTCCCGCCCTCTGGAAGGAACGGAGAGAAATCTCCATCGGAGGACTTCAGTTGGACGAACTGCCCTACAAGACGATTCTTTGTGACGTTCTCGTTGTCGGTGCTGGCGGAGCAGGATGCCGGGCTGCAATCGAGGCATCAAGGCTCAACCTAGACGTGATAATGCTGAGCAAGGAGCTCATTGGCAAAGCCCACACATCCATGGCTGAAGGCGGCTACAATGTTTCACTAGGAAATGTGGACCCCGACGATGATCCTGAAACCCACTTCAAAGACACAATCGTGGGAGGCAACTACCTAAACAACCAGGAACTTGCAGAGATTCTGGTCAATAATGCCTCAGAGAGAGTCTTCGATCTTGAGGAGATGGGTGCGCTCTTTGACCGCACTCCTGAGGGTAAGATCGCCCAGAGAACTTTTGGCAAGCAGAGCTGGCGAAGAACGGCATATGCCTCCGACAGAACCGGTTCTGAGATAATGCTTACCCTAGTAGAGGGAATCAGAAAAGAATCCGTTCGTGTCTTTGATGAGATATTCGCAACGCGATTGCTGGTTCACGATGGTCGCATAGCAGGAGTCACCGCAATTGACCTGAAGTACGGTGACTATCTCGTCTTTCGCGCTCAGGCAGTGGTGATGGCCACAGGCGGCGCAGGTCGAATCTTCACAGTCACCAGCAACGCACAACTGGATGTTGGTGATGGATATGCTATGGCTTTCGAAGCCGGGTGCGACATTATTGACATGGAGATGATTCAGTTCCATCCGACTGGGATGGTAGCCCCTGAGTCAGCCAAGGGAAGGCTGGTGACCGAAGCAGTCAGGGGGGAGGGCGGAATCCTGCTCAACAACAAGGGCGAGCGTTTCATGAACAACTACTACCCGGAGGTCATGGAGCTTGCAGGGCGTGACCAAGTTGCACGATCCATTATGACTGAGGTACTCGCAGACAGAGGCTCTCCAGATGGAGGAGTCTACCTGAGCATCTCACATCTTCCCAAGCGCATTGTCGAGTACCGACTTGAGAGCATGATTGAGCAGTTTGAGGATGCTGGGGTTGATATTAGAGATGAGCCCATGCAGGTATCTCCAACTGCACATCATTTCATGGGTGGACTTAAGATCGACACCAATGCCCAGACAACGATTCCCGGTCTCTATGCTGCTGGTGAGTGCACTGGCGGAATTCATGGCGGAAATAGACTCGGTGGCAATGCTCTAGCAGGCACACAGGTCTTTGGAGCGCTTGCTGGTGGAAACGCTGGGTGCTTCGCCAAGGAGCATGAACGCACAGGCGTAGACCGGAAGGAGATCCAGAAGGAGTTCAACCGCCTTGAGGCGATGCTTCAGCGCAAGGAGGGCATCTCCCCCTCAAAAGCACGAAAGGAGCTCACCGACCTGATGTGGTCAAAGGTCCAGATATTTCGTAAGGAAGAAGATCTGGCCTATGCAGTGAAGGAACTGAAACGGATTGTGAAGGAAGTTGTTCCCAACATCAAGGTTGACGTACCAATCAAGCGTTTCAATCCTGGCTGGCACCAGGCAATCGAGTTTGAACACATGGTCATAACTGCAAGAATGGTTGCTGAAGCGGCGTTTATGAGAAAGGGCAGCAGGGGCGCACACTATCGAGTTGAACCTGATCCCAATGATAAGGGCTACTACAACATCGTGATTCGCAAGGGGCCAAAAGGCGAGATGAACATGAAGAGGGAAGACCTAGTGATCACAAAGATTACACCACCTTGATGGAGATGAAAGCGATGACAAAGAAATTCAAAGCTAGCATTGAAAGATACAATCCCGATACTGATGACGCACCATACTTCGAAGACTTCGAGGTGGAGTACGAGCTTGGAATGACAGTGTTGGACGCATTACTCTACATACAGGATAAGTACGATTCCAGTCTTGCCTTCCGCTGGGAGTGCAGAGGTGGCCAGTGTGGGTCCTGCGCAGTCAGGGTGAACACTATTGCTAGGATTGCATGCCGGACCAAGGTGGACCCCGACGCGGACCTAATCCTACAACCCATGCAGAAGATGCCAGTCATCAAGGACCTTGTTGTAGACATGAACCAGACGGAAGCCCGGATTAGACGAACCCGCCCGTACGTTGCTCGTGACAAGCCACCGGAGAGACCCGAGATAATTCATGCTCAAGACATCGAGATACTGCGTGAGATTCGCAAGTGCATCGAGTGCAGTGCATGCATCTCCAACTGCCCCATCGTGC
>JABCTJ010000099.1 GCA_018238375.1 Candidatus Thorarchaeota archaeon | reverse complement strand
TCTACCAATGGCCACATGGAGGGTATAACTCCCAGAGAGCTCGGTGAAGTAGTCCACAAGCTGCCGTACCAGAACGCGATCGTACTCTCGTGCAACGCTCACTCGCTTCGTCCTGAGTCCAATGAGCCTATCTGCAACCTTGTTGTAGGGCAGTCCGTTGTTTCTTCTCGATGCCATCTCATGTTGAAGGTCGGCTACCTGTCTGTCGTACTTCTTGATCACTTTCACCTTGTCCCTCTGAACAAAGTATCTGGTCTCCCTGACCTTTTCAGGAGTTACAAGGGTCGTGCAAGCAGCCTTCTCGATACCAAGGTCCATTCCAAGAACGGCTAGAGGCATGTTGTCAGTTGGCAGCTCTGGTGTGTCAACTCGAACTGCAAAAGTCACCCACCACTTTCGGTTTCGGTCAGTGAAGACCTGCAGGGCTTTCACTTCGCCTCTCTCAATCTGGTTGATATGAAAGGGCGAAACCTTCAGAGGAATGAGAAGTCTATCATGGACCCTTCTTCCCTCAGGTGTGGAATCAAGAGAATCGCGTAGGTCCAACCACCATCTAGCAGCAGTCGTGCGTTTCTCAAAGAGCTTGAACCTCTGATTGAACACCCATCTCGGAATCCTTCGAGTCGAGTTGACCTCACAGGGACGAGAGGTATTCCGTCCTTTTTTCTTGCGAAGCTTGAGGTAACTCTCATACGTGGCAACTGCAGTCTGTCGACACTCAATCAGCTCGTTGCTTGACATTCTGGGAAACCTAACCTTGAGGCCGTGTGGGACTGCTAATCTCTGACTATATCCAGACTTGACCTTGATGGCGGTCATTGTGAGCTTGTCTAGTTCACCATCACAAATTCGATTCTTGCTTCGACCTGTCAGCAACTCGTCTTCGTGTTGTTGAATAACACCAAGGAAAGCACGAATCACTCTCGTGTCCCGACCAATAATCTGTCTCAGTCGCTGCTGCGTTCTCTTTGTCATTGATTCCCATTTAATGGGCACCTTGACGGAGATAATGACACTTTTGGACCGAGCCATCGCTTTCGTCTGCTCCTATATAAAATTCTGACCCGTTTCGGCCAGTTGAGTTCAATCCCATTCTTGTTCAGAATAGGGGTTTCGAACTCGTATTCTTGTCCAGAATAGGGGTTTTGAACTCATATTCTTCCCAAACCGATTTATGGCTAATGCACCAGTGGATTAGGGAGGCATTTCTATGGTTGAGCTGGATCTCATTATCAAGAATGGAACAATCGTGACTGCTTCCGACACATACACAGCAGATGTCGGAGTGCAAAAGGAAAAGATAGTATCTGTGGCGCAGGATCTGACGGCAGGCCCTGAAACACAGGTCATTGAAGCCAAGGGGAAGTATGTCTTTCCAGGAGGAATTGATGTTCATGTCCATCTGCAGCTTCCGTTCTCTGGAACCATTTCTGCTGACGACTTTGAGAATGGTACCAAGGCTGCGGCATGCGGGGGTGTGACAACTGTAATTGATTTCGCAATCCAGAGTAAAGGCCACTCAATCATGGATGCAATTGAAGCTCGACGGGCTGAGGCGGACCCGAAAGTATGCATCGACTATGGTCTGCATGCCGCCATTACGGACTGGAACGATAAAACTCAGGCTGAGATCAAGCAAGTCATTGACTATGGTATCCCCACCTTCAAGATGTTCATGATCTACAAGAATGAGGGCTGGATGGCTGATGATGGCATGTTGTTCCGCGCTCTGGAGGAAACTGCAAAGCTTGGTGGACACATTGGAGTCCACGCAGAGAGCGCGTTTGTCTTGGAGATGTTGATTGACAGATACGCAAAGGAGAAAGAGAAATGGGGTGCATATGGACATACACTGTCTCGCCCCGCTTTCACTGAAGAAGAAGCAATCATTCGTGCAATCAAATGGGCCGAAGTCACAGGCGGACAGCTGTACATAGTTCATATGTCCACCGGTGGTGGCGCTGACGCGGTTCATGCTGCGAAAGAGCGCGGTGTGAGAGTATACGCTGAAACCTGCCCTCAGTATCTGCTGCTTGATGACGAAGTCTTCAAGGGTAAGAATGGGCATCTGTATGCCACCTGTCCACAGGTCAAGAAACCTCACGATAATGAACGTCTGTGGAAAGGATTGCTGAATGGTGATGTGCAGGTAGTGGCGACAGATACGTGCACCTTCACATCTGAGCAGAAGGCTGCGTGGAATGGCGATTTCAGAAAGATTCCATTCGGAATGCCTGGCGTTGAAACCATGGTGCCCCTGATGTACACAGAGGGGGTTGGCAAACGAGGACTTACGGTGAACCAGCTGGTGGCCCTCATCAGCACGAATCCTGCGAAGCTATTCGGCATGCACCCTGACAAGGGGACCATTGCTGTTGGCAGTGACGCAGATTTGGTCGTCTTCGATCCTGAGAAGAAGGTGACACTTCGAGCCGCTGACCTGCAGACTAACTGTGATTGGAGTCCATTCGAAGGATGGAAACTTGTTGGATACCCCTCGACAACCATATCAAGGGGTGCAGTGGTTGCACAAGATGGTAAGTTCGTTGGAGAGGTGGGCCACGGCAAGTTCTTACAGCGAAGACCCTTTGGGAAGCTCTAGGACCTGAATAAGAAGGAGTGTTGGTTTCATGGATGCAGAAAGACTGGAAATTGGAGTTGGGCAAGACAAATCGGAGGATGATACGCTTTCAAATCTGTGGAAGTATTTCGTACACGGGGTTGCTTTCTCACTAATCATGTTGGGATTCCCGTTCTTTATGGAAGTAATTTTCCTAGGGGCGATTTATGGTGGCTCGTTGAATGCTTTGTTAGGAGGACTGGTTCTTGTCTTTATCATGCTACTATTTGGTGTTGGCTTTTTCAATAGTCACATGGCACGCTACCTATGGGACCTCAACCCTAAAAGGACTCTAACAAGCTGGTTGGGGCAGGGCATCTTGGTCCTCTTAATGCTACCACTATTCGGTTTAATCTACTACATGACCATCATGCCTTTGTGGGGATTAATCTCACCTCCAGCAATACTGTTAACGGTTGTTCTCTTCTTTCTGGATGCAATTGTAAGTGGCTACATTGGCAGGCATGTTGCTGCAGAGTTTGAGGAACAACGAGAGGGAGTGGAGGAACTAGCCTCTGTCGCGGATCGCCACATACCATGTCCACACTGTGGTACTCTCTTCATGTGCAGAAGCTCTATGATTGGTCCTAATAGAAACGCAACCTGTCCACATTGTCAGGGAGCAGTTGTTGTACCAGTCGAAGGCCCTCGGCCAGAGTATTCAGATTGGGAACGGAAACCTAAGCGTAGCGATTGGTGAGCATGTTCGTGTGCCTATGAACAAAATCCTCAGCTCCAATCATTTATTAACATAAGAAATCGGGCAGTGGCTGAGGCTATATGCTGTGACGATAGACGATGGAATCGGTGGAGGACGCCGAAATTTCAAAGTTGTGCAAAAACTGGCTGCATTGCGACCAGTCTACGAGATTTATGATGAGCAAACCGGTGAGAGGGTTGCCACGGGAAAGCAGTCATGGTTGAGTTTCCTTAGATCTACCATTCATTTCGAAGATGAACAGGGAAATAGGATACTCACAGCTAAGGGAGGCTTTTTTGACAAGACTTTCTATCTACTCGATGAGAGTGGAGAGAAGATTGCGAAGCTTACTCGCCCGTGGATTGCATTGCGCAAGAACTTCACAATGCATTACCGCGATGACCTCATCAAGGCGCAAGCAGGATTCCTGCCATGGGGTTTCGAAGCTCTAAGCAGCGACGGTACCTTTGCATTCAGACTAGACAAGAAGATAATCGCAATAAGGGATCAGTCTAGAGTTTCTGTCGGAGACTACATGAACTGGCTTCACGCTGTTGCATCCGCAACTGTTGTGGACCGAATCTTCTTCAAGAGCAAAGGCTGTGGTGCGAGTCTAATCTGCTGTCTGCTACCCTTCGTGATACTCTTTGGGTTGGCAATGATTCTGGTCCTATTGTTTCCGGGTCTGCTTGGTCCGTGAACTGGGTTATCTTGCTCAGCTTAGTTGCCGAGAATTCGGTATCAGCGAAAACGTGAGCGGGTGCTTTGGAAACCAAGTCGCAATTACCAGCAGCAAATGCACTGCGACTGCTCCAGATCCTGCCCGCTCCGTTGTTTGTTTTACTACATAGGTGACGCGCGAGTACTGCTTTTAGTCTACATACATCATGCATTAGTGGTGGCGAGCAGGGCTCTTAACCATTAATAGAAACAGAGAGCCTAGCCTGTTGAATCATTCACAATCGATGTTGGCAGTTCTACCACAACTCGCTCGAGACCCTCACTCTTTATTCTCCTCTCCAAATCATTGACATTCCTTCTCATACCTAGTTCATAGAAAGAGTATACGACCGAAATGGGACCCATTGCCAAGAGCGGTGCGATGAAGATGACTACAACTGGGAGAAGAAAGAACCAAAGAGGAACTTCAATGGTACCAGGCAATGACGCAAACCATTCGTAAGTCTGAAGGGCAATGAGGAAGTAGGTTGCGATAGTCGAAATCCCTGCAAACCCCTTGAGCAACGCAAGGTAGTAGTTTCCGACTCCTTCTATGTCGGCTGTGGATCGTGTGCCCTCTGTTTTCCGTTCATAGATAACTCCAGTGTCTTCGAGAAGCCAGGCCGGAGCAAAGAAGATGACAATGAAGCAAGAAATCAGAAGTAGAAGGAAGAAAAGAGGCATAGTTTCTGCAATGCCACGAGCCGATGGTGCAAGGGTGTTAAAACTCTCCGTCACAAATAGGAAATCGACAATACTGGAGTTGCTGGAGATTGTTGAAGCAAGTCCCAATGAAACAAAAGCCGGAATGATGAGCCGCCTCATGAAACCCGCGCGGCCAACCCTTGGATTGAAGGCCTGTATGTGATAGTTGCAGTTTTGGCCGGTGATAAGACGGTGCGCTTTCCACTGGAGAAGCGATAGATGTCGAGAGGTCAGGTATACAACTATGCCTATGACCACTGAGATGATATAGAGCCATGCAAAGTCGATTAGTATGTTTCCCGGCAGGAGTCGATAAAGTCCAAGAGGGCTAGTAAAAGGAAAAACTTCAGCATAGCTGAATACTACCGTGATGGCCATACTAACAATGGCGACGATGTGCAAAGGCACCACGAATCTCCAGGGGATTGATGGAGCCAGAGCGTCATAATCCTTCAAACCAGAGTGCAGTACGTCTGTATCGTGCTCTGCCATTGACTCAACCTCTTCAGATGGACAACTGACCTTCTGAGATAGTGGTCATCATCGTACCGGCTTTTAGCAGTATTTCGTAGGTTCGTAGCTTCTTTCTCTTGACAGCTTTATGTGTTGTGTGAATATCGCTTGGGAGCTGTAGTATGGAGTATCCTTGATTCCATTAGATTGCTCCCACCTGACCTGCATCAAGCACGCAGGAGAGCCGTCAATCAGCTATCCTCTTCACGGCCATCTCACGCAGGTCGTCGGGAATCTCAAACTCGAATGGCAAATCCGGAGATGCTTCCAGGGAGTCTATGACGAGGCATGAAAGTCTGCCAACTTCACCCAAATCCCTGGGTCGAAGAAGAGAGGGAGCATCTATGGTGCTGTGACTGACATTTCCACTGGTGGTGCCATGGCTTGCCATATGGATGGTTGGGATGCCATTTGCGGCGAAAACCTTGTTGTCCCCACCTGACGTTGCGACCCGTCTACACCTGGCGGGATATTTGCTAGTCTTGGCAATGGAGTCCAGCCAGCTAATCATCTTATCAGTGCCTGCAGCGAGCAAGAGTAGAACACCAGGGAGTGCGCCAATGCTGTCAATATTAATGCAAAGAGAGATTAAGTCTAGACTGTGAGATGCTACAAACTCCTTTGATCCCAGCATACCCAGTTCCTCCCCACCGAATGATACGAAATGATATGTGAACTTAGGCTGAGTCTTTGAGATTGCCCGAGCTATCTCAAGCATTATTGCCACACCTGCTGCGTTATCGGTAGCACCAGGGGCAAAAGTACAGGTGTCATGGTGCGCACAAATCAGAACCGTTTCTTCTCTTTGTCCGGACACACTTGCTGTAACATTCCGAAGTAGACCCGCCTTAGATTTGCCGTGCACTACCAGTCGCAACTTGGACCCAAACATCCGGTCATGTATCTCGGCCATATCAGCTGCAGAAACAACCATTGACGGAGCTGTAGAGAATAGCTCTGCAAGACCGTTGTAATCGTATGACCTGGGCGCCAGATTCCTATTTAGGTCCATGAACACGACCGCCGCAGGATGCTTCGAATACAATGACTTCCATGCCTCATAGATGTCAGTATTGTGTTGGTCAATCATCAGAACACATGCAATACGTCCCTTAACGCGGGCTGCAGGAACATCATCTATCAGTTCGTGTGAGCCAATATAGATGGTTTTTGCAGTGAGTCCTTGCGCTGGAGTTTCTGCACTCATCCAACAGGGCACACCATTGATCGAAATCCCTGTTGTGGGGTCTTGTATCATGGCTAGCTTTGCATCGTAGTACTTGTGTGGAAACTCATGACAGATAACATCGGTCAACCCAAATTCTTTGAATTGGCGCTCGATCAGTTTGACTGCAGCTTCTTCAGATTTGGAACCAGAAACCCTTGGACCTAGGTCACACAGCCGTTTCATGGTTTCATAAACTCGCGCTTCCTCGAACTCAAGCATTCCCTCACTCACCTTCGTCTATGGTGGTTCACTGGTCACTGAATATCAACCCCTCAAATAAGACCTTTCCCAGATACGCAAAGCAGGGTATATCAACTGGGTTTGTCAATATGCCGTAACCCCAAGAAAGGATGGTATGCAGAGGATGGAGGATAGTATCTCTTTGCCCTGACAACTCTAGGTACTGCGCAAGTATCGCCTTTGATTTCAATTGAACAACGCAATAATGGCGGCAAGACGCACGGTTGCATGCTGTAGATAGGATTCCGATGCGAGGTGTTAATAGCACACAAGACAATATGAGTGAGTTGGAGGTATTCGCCAAATGGAGGTCATAGGAGGACACTTGTATACTATCTTACAAGCAGATACTTCAAACCCCATGTTTTGGCTGGCCATCTTCTTTGTCACTGGTCTGGCGATGATGATCATACTCGCCCTTGGAATTGGCGTTGTTGTCAGCATGAAGTACAAGGCAATCCGCAAAAAGGCTGAACAAGCGGACGTGCAAGTGGATTTGGGTTCGGGCAGCACAAGAATCGATATCCAAGGCATTGAGGGTTGTGGGTATTGTATCGTCTGCAGCATTGCCCTGATTCTAGGAGCGTTGGGCATCTCGCTTCCGATTGTGCTGACTCAGCAAGCAGAAGATCTAATCCTCGCCATTGTCATGGCTGTTTTAGGAGCACTCTGCTGGGCAGTATCTATTTGGGCGATTCCTTATTCAACTCGAGACCTTAAGAAAAAATATCGCGCTCTAGATGATGCCATAGCTGCTAAGGCGGGCAAGGAGCCAGAAGCGACATAGTGGCAAATGTTATGCAACTCTAGGTGCTGTGCGAGAACCGCTTTTAGTCTGCACTCATCGAACACTAGCAGTGGTAAACTGTATGCATCGAGAGGCTTGATATTCAATCGAAACGATGACCTAATCTGATTAAATACACAAAATTGAAGACTAGTTGTTCATATTCCGATGGCAGGATGTGGCGACATGACACTTCGAATAGAACTTCCTCATAGACAGAAGATTTCCGAATTTTGCATGCGTCACCACATTCGGAAACTCTCCATATTTGGTTCAGCTCTAAGAGAAGATTTCAGTCCCAAGAGTGATATCGACATCTTGGTTGAATTTGAAGAGGGTTCTGTACCAGGACTTCTTGCGCTTGTCAAGATGGAAGAAGAACTCTCTCGATTGTTTGGCCGAACGGTTGACATCAGAACCCCAGGAGACCTCAGTAGGTATTTCCGCAATGAAGTGCTTGAGAGAGCGGAGGTTCAGTATGTTGCAGGATAATGAGGTTCGTTTGCGACACATGCTGGATGCTGTTGTCGAGGCACTTGAGTTCACAGCGGGAAAAAAACGCGAAGATCTTGACGAGAACCGAATGCTCAGTCTTGCCCTCGTCAGGTTGCTAGAGATTGTTGGTGAGGCGGCAACTGGAGTATCTGATGAGTTTCGCAAGATGCATTCCGGCGTACCGTGGAAACAGATGATTGGAATGCGTAACCGACTCATTCACGGCTATTTTGACATGGACCTCGACATTCTCTGGCAGACAGTTGTGAGTGATTTGCCTGCATTAAGAGAGCAATTGGAAGCAATCCTTGAGGGAATGGCATAGATACTTCGAAGGAAAGAGCATAGTAACTCCTTACCTTGACAATTCTAGGTACAGAGGTTCCGTAACTCTAGGTACTGTGCAATAACCGCTTTTAGTCTGCACGCCTCGGACATTAGTAGCAGTGAGCTAGACGCCTTGGTTGGGTGAGTATCTATATACATTGCCGAATTGCGTTGAATCCTCTGGGATGACTAGTGTCGCCCATTTTCCGGGAGCAAATTGCTCCTTCGAATGGTCAGAGTTGCCGGTTTCTGTTTCAAACAGTTCTTATACGAAACTCTTTGGACATTCTCTTTGTTTTCGCATGCGTCTGAATGGGCTCCCTTTGTCCCTGACGAGCTCCCTGTATTGCTTGACTAGGGGCGCCAACACCCTAGCGACCTCAACCAAACGATTCCAAGCATTCTCTGTGTCTTCACCGACCCGTTGCTGAACCACTACATCAAAACCGTGAGGCGCATAACTTGGAATCCATTGGGCAATATCAGCCACAGTAAATAAGTGTGCGCTCACATCAATGTAGGCTCTGTCGTCAAACATCACGTAAGGTCTGTATGGTTCTCTATCTGCATGGTCATCCGCCAGCCCGGAACAGCTCTCGATTGTTATGAACCCGAGCTCGTTAAGCTCCCGGATGTGTGGTCTTATCGAAGCATCAACATAGTCCAAGAACTCATCAACAGGTCGTGACTCATGGTCAGGGGCCTCTCGTATCCCCAGATACCACTCAGCTTCATGATGGGCCCATACTATACTGGGAATGTAGCCTTGGTCAACATACTCTCTGTGGGATGTCAAGAGATTCGCTATCTTTTCGACAGCAGTGAACAGCCTTTGCCAAGCCTCTGACCTGGCACTCTCAAGAGCATCAGGGCTTTTGCCCTCATCTAGCTCTTTCGGTCCGTAGAGCACCACGTCACCTGAGAAAGTGAAAGCAGGTATCCAGAGAGCAGCATCTGCAGCAGTGAACAGGTGAGCCTCCACGCCAGGATACACAGTATGGCTTAGGACAACATAGGGAACCTCATCAATCCGCGACAAAACTCCAAGCTGTACCCTCTTAGCTAAATGCCCCGCCCTAAGCAAGGTATTGATTACGTGTGTTGCTTTCATCAAAGGCAGTGGTTGTTCCCTCAGACCAATGTTGCTTGGGCAGCGCACCAAGGTATGAGATTGAGGCTAGACTCAAAACTCTTGCGGCTCTGGGTATTGTGTGAATATCACTTCTAGTCTGCACGCCTCGGACATTAGTAGCGGTGAGCTGAACACCTCGCCGAAGCTTTCACTGTCCGGGTTATATTGAGTTTCCCATTAATCCAATTAAGTGATGTCTTCGGTCGTCAGAAGATTCAATGAATATCGCTACTTCAAGAATTAGCAGGATGTTGAAGTGGCGCCCTCTGGATTTGAATTCTCACGAAACTTGATGTTGTGTGTTATGTGCCTTTCTCGGCGCAAGACTGATAAAAAAATTTAACATATTTGATGTGGTCATACACCTTACGGAGGAGCTGAAATGCTTGTGGTCATGCTGGTCTGCGTGGGAGCGTGGATGCGTTTCGGGAAAAGCTACCCACGTCGAATCATAGTCGTTGTGGTTCTTGGCATTGTAGCTGTAGGAGCGACAACACTGACAGGTTCGATCCCACCAATCACTGACTACCCAATGAGTCAGGACCAAGCTCTGAGAGTCTACCCACCAACAGCGTTTCCCTTTACTCTACAACAGCACCGCGACTACGGTGCTGGGCTGTTTCACTATCGAATCGTCTTGGGCTGGCCTGATGGTCTACAGGTCTTCGCCTTCAATCCCACGAGTGACCAGAGCGAGTTCATGCACTTCCAGAAAGCTCTAGCCACGCTAGTGCTTGGCGGTTGTCTCGCAATTGGCCTGCTGTTTTCCGTGCCAGTTATCCTGGGATTGGAAAAGTACTCTTGGGTAGGTCGTGAAAGCACGAGAGCGATGAAAGTGAGTCTGTTTGATAAACGAGTCATCGGGATCCCTTTCTCACTGGTCTTGATGGGTATTGGGTTTACGTTGATGTGGATGGACAAGGTGGTTTCAATCATGCCAGGATACATTACATACAACTCTGGGCTCACTATCATCTTTCTTGGATGGGGGCTCTTTGTATGCTTCGCAGTACTACCTTGGGCTGGTGGTCAATCTAGTCGACCTTCAACATTATCATCCGTCGGCCATTGATGTCTGCACTCCTTGCTGGTGAAACACCCCCCCCCCTCCAAGACACCGTTATATCGGGGGTCAAGAGCCAAGATGGCTGCAACAACAATGCGCTCAGTTGGTGGTGCTATTCTGACTGATATGAATTCTTGACAAGCTGGATTGCGCAAAGCAAGAAATGTGTTTTCACGTGCAGATAGGGACTAACTCTCCGTAGGGATATGATTACGCTATGTCAATACAATAGAATTGTATCTTGAACAATGGCTGCTCATCGTTCATCCATGTGCGTGATGTAGACCTCTTCCTACATTTGGCCACTCGAAGCCCTCACATTTATCCCAGTGGTAGCCCCCTCACTTCCCTGACAAGTCTATGTGCGCATAGGCCACGCCTTTTCTAGCGAATACAGAAAAAAGATCGCTTGCAGGGGATGGAGGTATATTCTGTACATTTTTACCTTGACAACTCTAGGTACTGTGCGAAAACCGCTTTTGATCTGCACGCCTTGGACATTAGTAGCGGTGAGCTGAACACCTCGCCGAAGCTTGGTGCTTACACCCCCGCCCTATTTACCTTGTCTTCTACAAGAGTCCTCGTTCCTAAACTCAACGTTACTGTCACC
>JABCTJ010000047.1 GCA_018238375.1 Candidatus Thorarchaeota archaeon | reverse complement strand
GAGATGATCGAGGAAGCAGATGCCTTTCTTATCCAAGCGTGTGGAGTTGCTACGCAAGCTGTTGTCGAGTTGCTTCCCGAGAAGGAGGCGTTTCCCGCAGTTGATTCGAAGTTCCTAGGTATAATGCCAGAACGGTATCACCATGACGAACGATGCTCGATGTGTGGCGAGTGTATTCTTCATCTCACTGGTGGAATCTGTCCGATAGCGCGCTGTGCCAAGGGTCTCCTAAATGGGCCTTGCGGAGGTTCAATGGACGGAATGTGTGAGAGAGACCCCGATACAGAATGTGCGTGGCAGCTCATCTACGACCGGTTGAAGAAACTGGACAAGCTGGACAATATCAAGAAGATATGGGAGATGAAAGATTGGAGCCTCGCGAGGGGCCCCCGAAGCATAGTTCATGAAGAAAGCTAATATGTGTCAGTTATTGACCTTCATACGCTTTCTGGCTGGCGCAATCCTATTATGCTAGCTCTTCTATCAATACAAGTCAGAGGGTGAGTTTCGTATATGAAATCGAAGAATACCTTGAGCACATTTCTGTTGGCAGTGACTGTTCTTCTATTGATTTCGGGCGCTACGCCTTTTCCGGCAATAGCTCTGGGAGAAACAGCCCTTGAGCAAGGTCCGTACTTGGACAGAATAAGGTACGACATCATTCCAAATACAGCGAACTTGGTGCAAGCGATTCACGATGATGATATTGACATCCTTCAGGCAAGACTGGACGATTCGATACAGTTCCTAGCGCTCGATGCGGCTACCAACATTGAGATTGCCAAGTATGACAGGAATGGGTATGGCTACGCGGTTCTGAACACCGCCAAGTACCCGCTAAGCATAACTGCACTGCGTAGAGCAATCGCTTTTGCATGTGACAAACAGGCAATCTGTACGGACCTCTTTGAGGGTATGGCCACTCCTCAAGATTCCCCAATTCCATTGGCCAACCCGTATTGCATTGACGGGGATCTATCCTATGACTACTACGCATCTGACATCGACCATGCAAACCAATTGCTTGACGATGCAGGCTTCTTGATACCCGAGGGTGAAACCTATCGGCATGCCCCAAACGGGACCCCCTTCAACATTACTATTGAAGTATCAGATTCCTGGGGCATTTCGATCGAACTCGGGGCGGCCTTCGAGTCAGCGATGCAGGCTCTTCATGTCGATGCAGTGTCTCAACCCACGGGCTTTTACGAGATTCTGACTAAGCTCAACAACCACCTTGATTATGACATGACGTTTCTTGGGAGATCCATTGGCGACTTTGATGTCACATGGATGGCTTACGAGTTCTGGTCTGATTACGCAGATACACCTTTCATCAACTTCGCGAACTTCGCAAATACCACGTTTGACGCCTATCGAGATGACCTTCTGAACTCTCCCTACCATGATGAAGTCATGTATGCTCTGGATCAGATGCAGGAAATTCTAGTCTACGAGTGTCCAATCATAATCTGCTATAACAACTTCGAGTTTGGACTGTATCGAACCGATAAATTTGAGGGGTTCGTTGATGACATCGTTGATAGCGTTCCTTGCTGGTGGACAAACTACCAAACGCATTTGATGAGTTCACAAGGCGGTCCATTCGGCGGCACGTTTAGGATTGGTATTCCTGAGAGTATCGACACATTCAACTTCATGGCTACCTCGTCAGAGCACACAGCACTCGCTCTCAGCAACATGTACGATAGCCTGATGCGTCGTAGTCCCACCGGCGAACTTATACCTTGGCTTGCTGAATCTTTCACCACCGAAACCAATGATGACAATCCGGATGTTCCCGTTGGAAGAACCAGGTTTACATTCGAGCTGGTTGACAATGCCAAGTGGACTGACAACGCGTCGATAACAGCTGAGGACGTTGCTTTCACTTTCAACTTCTATAAGGATGGATCAGGCAACCCCTACGGAGAAGGATTAGAGAGTCTTCTCACTGCTTACAGTACTACATCCACCACAGTGGTCATCGAGTTTGGAGCCCTCTCATACTGGGAGATGAACTCCATATTCCTCAAGCCAATACTGCCTGAACACGTCTTTTCAGAGATTGGTGCCTCAGGATGGAATTCGTGGGATCCGGACCCAATGGCTGAGCCCATGGTCACATCTGGCCTATTTGTAATTACGGAATATGTTTCTGACGGTTTCCTTGAACTGAGCCCCAATCCAAGTTACTTCAATATGGCCGCTGTCTTGCTCTCAAGTCCAGCTGACATAACTTTCACGCAAGGGGGCGGTAGTCGCTCTATTTCTTGGCAGGCCAATTCATCTTCACCTGACAGATACGAGCTCTATCGCAACTCCACTCTGATATTCTCTGGTGATTGGGACGGTTCTGACCTGACCTTCTATCTCCATAGTCTTGAGATAGGAGTCTACAACTTCACATTGGTTGTGTACGATAGAGCCGGCAATTCCGCCAGCGATACCGTGTGGGTGAAATTGGAGAGTTATGGCGGTCTTGATATCACTGCCTTCATCCTTCAGAATCTGGTAGTCATAGTCATAACCGGGACTGCCGCTGTGATTCTAGTGGTTTCGGTCCTCTATCCCAAGTTTCGACGTTGAGTGTTCGGTTGTATTCCCATTTCGTTGATTCAAGAACCAGTCATGATTACCAAAGAGATTATGTGCTGCTAGTTGATTGTCCTTCTGGTCAATCTAGAGGAGAACAGAACGCTGGTAGATACTCGTTTGAAGAGCCTGCTTGAACGCGGAGAATTCGTTGTGACAGGGGAGGTAGGTCCCCCTCACGGAGCGAATCACCAGCTTGTGGTCGAGCGCACGCGCCTCGTCAAGGACTACTGTGATGCCATAAACATCACAGACAACGTTCGCGGCATTCCCACAATGAGCAGCATGACTTGTGCACATTACGTGCTTGAAACCGGAGCAGAGCCAATCATGCAGATGTCGGCTCGTGACCGGAATAGGATTCTTTTCGAGAGTGAGCTTTATGGTGCGTATGCCATGGGGATTAGAAATATCCTCTTCATGACTGGAGATCACACACTGCTGGGTTCTCACCCCCAGACCAAGATGGTCTATGATCTCGATTCCATTCAGGCTCTGGGTCTGGCAAGTCACTTGATGGGCGGAACCGACCTCGCTGGGGACAAGCTTGAGGGAATTCCTGATTACTACCTTGGTGCTACATTCAACCCCTACGCCGACCCAATGGAAATGCATGTGTGGCGTGTTGAGAAGAAACGGGATGCGGGTGCACAGTTTTTCCAAACTCAAGCGATTTACGATACTTCTAGACTTGAAGAGTTCATGAAGGGCATACGTAGCTACAATGTGAAGGTACTCGCTGGAATCATCCCCCTGAAGGGTCCTAAGATGGCAGCATTCATGAATCGGCAGATTCCTGGCATCAAGATACCTGAAGAATTCATAGAGCGGCTCGAGAAGGCGGGAGCTGGTTTGAAGGGCGCAGAGAAGAGAAGTGCGGTGCGAGGAGAAGGTCTCCGAATAGCAAAGGAAACAATCGAGGCGGTGAAGAAAATCACCGGAGTAAATGGCGTCCACATCATGGGCGTGGGCTGGGAGGAGAGCATACCAGAGCTTGTCAAAGAAACTGGTCTGCATCCTCGACCGAAGTGAGGTGTGCTAGGTGTTCGTGTTCAAGAAAGAGCAGCAGACATTTGATTTTGGAGGCGTAAAGATAGGCGGCCATCCGGGAGAGAATCCCACAGTGCTGATTGGAGGTCTCTTCTTCAAGGGACAACCTCTTGTTGAGAGTACGAAAGAGGGTCTCTTCGACAAGAAGATGACCAAGGAGTGGATTGACATTGGAATCGCTATGGCTGAGAGGACGGGTCATCCACTTGTCATACAAGCCTTTGGGAGAACCAGTGTGGCCATGGAGCGGCACCTCTCATGGCTTGCAGAGAACTACGATGGCCCATTCATGTTCGAGTCAACTGGCTCAAAGGCTAGAAGGCGAGCGATTGAGTTTTGCAGTGATTCAGGCCTTGCAGATCGAGCAATCTACAACTCTATCAATCTCTCAATGAAGGATGAAGAGAGTGAACTCCTGCGTAATAGCAATTTGAACATGGCTGTTGTCTTGGGTTGGTCACCAAGGGCAACATCTCTTCCGGACCGCATGGAAACCATCAAGAAGATGATTTCTGAGGCAGAGAATATGGGTATCGAGAAAATGGTAATAGATCCTGCGACAATGCCTGTGGGTGCTGGTTACGGCCTAGATTACCGAACCATCCTAGCCATTAAGTCGGAGCTGGGCCTTCCCACATGTCTTGCCCCTCACAACGCACCATCGGCTTGGAAATTTATCAAACAACCTGGTTTCGATGATGAGGTGACACACACGGCCACAGTGGTATCTTCGACAGTGGCTGCTCAGCTATTCGCAACCGACTGCATCATGTACGGATCGATGTCTCGAACGAAGGAAGTATTCACATCCGTTGCTCTGATGTCAAATGCCATTGCATCAGCAGTTGCGGAAGCGAACAAGGCTCTTGGATTGGACCGGCAATTGTTTGCACCGCCCACATTCGAGTAGGGGGACTAACGCTTGGAAAAGTCCAGAAACGAGCATGCTTGGCCTCCCGTCCCCGGTGACTATGAAGTTGGTGATCCG
>JABCTJ010000025.1 GCA_018238375.1 Candidatus Thorarchaeota archaeon | reverse complement strand
ACTTGATGAAACTGAAGGCAAATCGCTACTAAGCAGCTCTCTTACTGACCCAGTGAAACAAGAAACTCTGCTACCTGGCAGCTCCAAAATCTACGGCTGCCTTGCTTTTCTATCGCCTGATGAAAAGCAAACTTTGGCTGTAATAGATCCTGACGGCTCTGAACTGTTACATTTGTGTCTACTTGACACTTTTTCAAGTGTCAAGGAAACAGAGGACATGCAAAGAAGGACATTCACGGAAATCGAACCGCATCGAATCTTATGGGTTAGTTGGTCCCCTGATGGAAAGAATATCCTCTACGCAGGATCGCAAGAGAAGAATTACCATGTTTCAAGGATAGCTAATGATGTAACGGCTAAACCAGAAGTAGTTCTAGAAGATGTTCATGGTGTGTTGTGGTCTGAGTGGGGTCATCCCGAGCTTGCCTTTGTTCAGGGGGCTCGTCCGGGCGGAATGCAGGACGGCCTATTGACAGTATTCAATCCAATAAGTGCAGAAGTTCTTACCGAGATATCTACACTGATATCTTTCTCGTTTTTCCAAAAATGGAATCCAACAAGACCTCTCGTTCCCTTGCTTCAACCATCAGGGGATTTTGGAAAGTTATCACTATACAATGCTGAGAGTGGGGAGTTGAGAGGCATTCCACAACCTGATGGAGAGATTGCACAATGCATTTGGAGCCCAAACGGGGAGAAGCTCTTTCAGCGATCAATGAGAGATGGCCGGTCTGTAGTTCATGAAATTGATATTGATGGGAATTCATTACGAATGCTCGACTTACCAGTAGGTACTAACACTCCATACTATGCACGCGAGTGGAACGACAAACAAACCCTTTTCTTTGTGCATACTAATGCCGGAATGCCGAGTGAGCTCTGGGCTCATAATCTTGAAACTGGTCTAAATGAGAAATTGACCCAATGGCAGTCAGCGGTAATCGGCACTGAAGATTTCCCTGTGGTTGAATCAAAATCAATTACTTACAAGTCCTCGTTTGATGGGACTACTATCAATGGATTCTTGTTTCTTCCTTCCGAGTCACCACCTCCAGGCGGCTATCCTTGCTTAGCATACATCCATGGGGGTCCAGTATCACACTACTCAGATGAGTTTAACGGGATTTTTCAGGTTTTTACACAGGAAGGGTTTGCAATATTCGCACCAAACTTCAGAGGTTCAACAGGCTACGGATTGGCATTCATGAAATCCCTTTTCCAAGAGGCTGGACGAGCAGATCTACAGGATGTTAGTTCTGGAGTTGATTATGTTGTTGAGAATTTTGATATCAGCCCCAAGAGAGTAGGTATTACTGGTGGATCATATGGCGGTTTCATGACGTTAGCAGCACTAGCGTTCCAGCCAGAGAGATGGGTTGCTGGATATGCTTCAGCTCCCATCGCTGATTGGACATATATGGCGGACCACGGTGATGCTGAATTCAAGGAGTTTGCTGAGTACATGTGGGGTGACCTTGAGAAGAATCGGCCTTTGATGTTGGAACGGTCACCGATAAGCAAGGTGGATGATGTAAGAGCTCCGCTGGGAATAAGTCAAGGTACAAATGATAGTCGAACGCCGTTTCCTCCAGTTTTGGAGTTCGCTAATCGGCTCTATTCTCGCAATCATCTTCTCGAGCTTCATATCAAGCCTGACTCTGGTCATCTTACCATTCGGAAAGATGAAATAGCAAGGGATTATGCCGGTCGGGTGGCCTTCCTTAAAACACACCTCACTTCCAAGGAATAGTAACATCTTACCCGGAGAAATTTCTAGATTGTGAAGAAAACTTGCTCTGTCCTCGGACAGGGTAAGGTGCAGGCTAAGACGGGGGAGCGGTGCAACTGTTCAGGTTGCCCCGACGCCATCGGGAGTTTACCCTTCTGCCATCTGCTGAGCACCCTTTTCCTTTTGCATTAGTCTGTCTGCTGTTGAGTGTATTCTCTTTTTTCTCCGAATTCTACTCCAAGTCTAGACCATTGGTCTGATTCATGGCATCCGGAGGAACCAGCTTTG
>JABCTJ010000202.1 GCA_018238375.1 Candidatus Thorarchaeota archaeon | reverse complement strand
ATGAATGAGCCGAAGCCTCCATAGCGTTCATTGCTCTCTCCACCGGTATCCCATTGCACCTTTTGAGTGAAGTTCGCCATCTTCAGAAGATCGACTGTCGGGGGTCTTGCATCCAGATATCCAATAGCATCCCATAAGAGCGCAGCAGAATAGGTCGCCTCTATTCGCGAGGTTCCCTCTCCATCAAGATTGTAGCCCCCTTCGGCTGTGTCATACCTATCAGTCAGATAAGTATTCAGGGATTCAAAACGGGTTGCTGGATTGGCCGCAGTTGGTATCGTTGTAAATGCCATCGCTAGAATGGCTACTGCTATCATTAAACCTGCTACTTGGACCTTCTTCATGCGGACACCACGGTCAAATAGGTGATACCGAAAACACTGTCTCGGCGCGTTGTGCCTCGGACTGTTGGGGTGTTATTAACATTTCCCCATGTTGAACGGTTGTACACTAACGCGGGCCCGTCTTTTCCTTACGAATATACTTGTATGCAGAATCTGCAGCGACTGCACCTTGACCAGCTGCCACAACGATTTGCTTCATCCCATCCACGACATCGCCTGCTGCAAATAAGCCCGGCACGTTTGTCTTCTGTTCGCCATCTGTAAAAATCTCGCCGCGCTTGTTCATCTTCACTTCGAGCGGTTTCACAAGCTTGCTCTCTGGATCCGAACCAAGAGCCACAAAGACCCCATCAATCTTCAAAGTTCGTGTTTCACCACTCTTGACGTTTTCAATCAGGATGTCTGATATCAGCTGTTCACCGTGGAACTCCTTCACAATGTGGTCCCACAAAATCTCTGCGTCAGTTTTGAACAACATATCCTGTACCGCTTGTTCAGCCCTCAGAGCATCTCTTCGATGAATCACGTAGATCTTCCCTGCTAGTTCAGATAGATACAGCGCCTCAGTTACAGCGGTGTTGCCGCCCCCGATGACGGCCAATGTCTTCCCTCTGAAGAGCGGTCCATCACAAGTAGCACAGAAGGAAACACCTCTTCCTGTGAATTCATCCTCTCCTGGTACACCCAGCTTTCTGTGGCCTCCCCCAGTAGCAATGATTATTGCTTTTGCGATGTATTCCCCACGCCTCGTTTCCAATGCGAAGTCCCCTGAGTCCTCAAGTATCTTGATACTCTTTACTTCAGTGATTTCCTTGTACTCTGCTCCGCACTTCTTGAGCTGTTCTTTCATTTTATTGGCCAAATCCATGCCAACAATGAAGTTGAAGCCTGGGTAGTTTTCAATGCCCGGGCTCGTGGCTTGCGCTCCTCCCAAGACTCTTGACTCTAGCAACATTATCTTGAGCCCGTATCGTGCACCATACATGGCTGCGGTCATTCCTGCAGGCCCTCCACCAATCACTATGAGTTCCCAGTTCAAGTCAATCTCATCAGTCATCTAGATGTCATCCTGTAAGGTGGTCGAGATGTGGTACACTCGTTTTTCATTGTTGCCTTAATCTCTCTTGCTATCATATCCCTCTGGTTTGCTCAAAAAAAGAGAAGTGATGGAGCACTATGGCTCCATTACTCTGCTGTACATTACATCATTCCGGGCATGCCGCCCATGCCACCCATTCCGCCCATACCACCGCCACCTGGTGGTGCTGGTGGAGGACCGGCCTTGGCTGCAATCACGTCGTCGATCCTAAGGATCATCTGGGCAGTTTCTGACGCCGCACGAATGGCCTGATGCTTTACGCGAGATGGCTCAATGACACCTGCCTTCAGCATGTCGACGCTCTTGCCCTTGAACACATCCACACCATACCAAATACCTGTTGCTTTGGAGTGGTCTTTGTTCAGGTCTGCAATGATATCGATTGGGTCATGACCGCCATTCTCAGCAAGTGTTCTTGGGATAACTCTGAGAGCCTCTGCAAATGCCTCGATGGCTAGCTGCTCACGGCCACCTATTTGAGTGGCATAAGTTTCCAAGCGCTTGGCTATCTCTGCTTCAACAGAACCGCCGCCAGCAACGTATGTGTTGTCCTCGACGACATTCCTTACCACAGAGAGCGCATCATGCAGTGCCCTGTCAGCTTCGTCGACAACATGTTCAGTGCCGCCTCTGATGACGATTGATACCGCCTTCGGGTCCTTGCAGTTTCGGACGTACAGGAGCTTGTCATCAGCAATCCTGACTTCTTCAACAATGCCTGCTTTGCCTAGGTTATCCTTAGTGAGATCATCTAGGTTTGTTGCTACGCTTGCACCTGTGGCCTTTGCCAGCTTCTCCAAAGTGCTCTTCTTGGCCCTTCGGATGGCAAGGATTCCCGCCTTGGCCAAATAGTGCTGCGCCACATCATCGATGCCTTTCTGGCAGATGAGAACAGTTGCACCGGAGTCGATGATTTTGTCAACCATGCTCTTGAGCATGCGCTCTTCCTCGTCGAGGAAGGCTTTGATCTGGTCCGGACTCTCAATCCGAATCTCAGCATCGAACTCGGTCTTGGTCACCTCTATCGCCGTATTAACCAGAGCGATTTTGGCAGCCTCAATTTTCCTTGGCATAGCAGCGTGTACAATCTCCTTATCAATCACCATGCCCCTTACGAGCTCGGTTTCAGTGAGGCTCTTGCCTTGCTTCTTGATAATCTCAATCATGTCAATGTCGGCCCTTTTCTTGCCGTTGATGTCTTCGGTAATCTGCAAGACTGCCTTGACAGCGATGTCAGAAAAGTGGTCCCTTGAACCAACAATAGATTTGCTGTTCATAGATGTGTTAGCAATGCTTCTCAAGGTCTTCTTGTCCGGGCTTTCCATGGTTATGGATAGGTCCGCCAGAATCTCTGTTGCCTTGTCTGCTGCTTTCTGATACCCCCCAACAATAATCGTTGGGTGAATCTTCTTCTCAAGCAGGTTCTGTGCTCTCTTCAAGAGCTCGCCAGCGATGACAACCGAAGTGGTCGTACCGTCACCAGTTTCCTGGTCTTGGGTCTTTGCCACCTCAACAAGCATCTTTGCGGCTGGGTGCTGGACGTCAATCTCCTTCAGGATTGATGCACCATCGTTTGTGATTGTGACATCTCCTAGAGAATCGACGAGCATCTTATCCATGCCGCGAGGTCCAAGTGTGGACTTAACTGCGTCGGCGATGACGATACCTGCCATAATGTTGTTGGCTTGCGCGCTTCTACCGCGCTCGCGCTCTGTGCCCTCCTTCAGAATCAGGATGGGTGTTCCAGATAATTGTGCCATTTTTTGTTCCCCTGATAATTTGTATACCGGACTAGGCGTCAACTCAGTGTAACCTAACCCAGCTTACCAATGGTAAAACTGTACATGGACTTCGGACTTCTGGATATAAAGATTGAGTTTGAGCTACGGATTGCGAGCTTCATCATTCGTACGGTTCACCAAACAAAGGAATTAAGAATGACATCTAAACTCGTAAGCTGATTCGATTCCATTTGGAGAAGTTCCATTCATGGATTTCACAATAAACACTGGTGGCCAAGCCGGGCAAGGGATAGACACCATTGGTGACCTGATAAGTCAAGTTTTCGTCAAAACAGGCTTCTATGTTCACGTCTTGAAGGATTTTGAATCGAGAATTAGAGGGGGGTATAACTTCAACCAGATTCGAGTGAGTGATTC
>JABCTJ010000184.1 GCA_018238375.1 Candidatus Thorarchaeota archaeon | reverse complement strand
GGCGGAGAGAGCTGTTGGTCAAGGTGGTCTTGCACAACATCGAACGATTCAACTTCTTGGAGTGTGTTGGGAGTGTGTTTTTTCTACAAGGCCTTATACCAATTGTCTTCTTAGGCTCTGGTTCTCAGATAAGTCCGTTCAGACGAGAGTCAAGAGCATTTTATGAGTCGGTTTCTAGAACAATTCTCTATCTAGTCCAGTCTTGAAATTCCTTCTTCGCTAGGTACTCTCCTATTCGTTGATAATCAAGTACACTCTCAGGCAATTCCACCATCGTTGATTCACTCACTGCAATGCGTGTCGGTTGCCGAAGTCCGCCGGGAACTAAGTCTGGATTAGTCCATTAATCATACAAAAGCTATCTGGAAACCGTCGGCTTCAGTGTCTGCCATGTATTACCAAGAGAATCGGCAAGCTTTTCTTTGTTCATACTTGTACTTATAGGCCTTTAATGCGTGCTGCTACCCACTAGAATACAGGAGTAACTACTGGTGGAAGGGAATCTTGAACCTACAGTCTTGCTTGAGGGGCACGAGTTCACAGTCTGGTCGGTGGTTTTGACCCAGGACGGGCGCCATGTGGTTTCAGGAGGTCAAGACGCTACTGTTCGGCTGTGGGACATTCAAACGGGCAAGCTTGTGCACACTTTCATTGGCCACGAGGGCCCTGTCTACGGACTTGTTGCGACTTCTGACGGACGTCGCATTTTTTCGGTATCAGATAGGGATCCCGCAGTGCGTGTTTGGGACGTCGAGGCTGGCACTGCACTGAATACACTTACGCCTAACTCACTGCACACCAATTCAATTGCTATCACCCCCGATGACTGCTATGTTATTACGGGTGGTGACGATGGCAAGGATCGTGTGTGGGATATTGGTCATTCAGTTATGGCTCGCATCCGGGAACAAGGTGCAGGAGTATTTTCAATTGCAGTTAGTCCGAATGGGGCTTATCTTGTGTCTGGCTCAAAAAGGGCACTCGGCAGGGATCCCACAGGCATTCTATGGCTACGAGACCTCGATACGGGAGCTCTACTCCACACACTTCATGGGCACAAGGGGAATGTAACTCGACTCGTATTCACACCCGAATCGCGTTTCATGATTTCAGGCGGTCAGGATGGCGACGTGCATATCTGGGATGTGGATTCTGGAACGCTCCTGAACACCTTGTCTGGTCACACCTCAGCAATCCTCCTACTATGGGTGTCACACGATGGACGATACCTTGTAACAGGCGCCAATGACTGCACAATTAGAGTGTGGCAAATGCACGGAGGCGTTCTGTTAAGGACCCTTGATCATACGGATAACGTGCATTCCTTAGCGATGAGTAGCGATGGTCGTCAGCTTGTTGCTGGTACCCTTGAGGGTGAGCTCTTTGTGTGGGACTTTCCGCTGGGCAGTCCGTGGATTGATAAGATCGCGCCGCGTACTGAGGAAGAAAAAGTAGAGCTTGCGGCCTTCAGGATGATGCAGCTCCGAAAGATAATCGGAAGGTATGAAACCCTACCCATGAATCGCCTAGCCACGTTACTCCGCTTCAGCAGTGTTGAGGAACTGGAGGACTGGCTACTTGAGCTGGCAGATGAGTTTCCGCATGTTCGGATTGATGGCGCGAACATCATAATCCGCAAGTGAATTCATGCTGCAATTCTATCAAACGGGATTATTAAGCAAGATTGATACCAGAGTATATGAGCGCCGATAAGTGGCAAATTATCAATGGCTATGTCTACAAGCTGGTCGAGAATCCGAAGGGAGTCAGGGCCGCTCTAAACCTAGTTCGACAAATGCGGCGAGATAACCATGTGCTTGTAAGGCTTGTTGGAGATGGGTCTTGGGCTGTTTACTCTCGACCCAGGATTGAGCACATCTCTTGTTTTGGATCTTGTTTCACCACGCTCGTCGGATAGAATCCGCCAAATGTTTGACAACTGCAAGGCGTGACGATGTTTTTAGCTCTCTGAGATAACCAGTTAGGATCGTAGAATAGGTTAGGGTTTCCGGACGCAGAAGGAAAATAGAAAGTAGGTATTCGCGTGGTTAGGAGGGGGGAGAGTATGTAACCCTTCTGCATCCGGACCCTATGGTCACGAAATTTTCACGGTATATTAAGGGTTGCAAATGGCTGTTGCAAAGCTAGACATATCTGGACAATTCTATTGTGGGCTTTATATAGACCAATACGACATTGATTTCTGAGGAATATGACACACCTGTGAAGGTTCCTCACGGAGTAGTCCAGTGCCGTTTCCTGGACGTATTAGACTTCGGTGTTCAACTTTGTACAATCTACAATGGACTGCCACGATTTTACCCAGTTCACACTTTTAGACTGATTGATGTTCCTAAACTAGTCGAGCGCTCGACTAGTTTCTCTGTCCGTTGTCCAACTCGGCCTGTGCGTGGAGTTTCGGTATCATGATTACGAATCTTTGCATGAATTTGACTCTTCCAGAGGGGGTATCGAGCACGTCAAGCATGGAAGAACGCGAAGAATCACCTGTACTTGTAGAGATTCAACAATGCCCTCGCTATCTTGTAGATTGCCAAGAGAAATAGAAACAACGATATGAGCTGTATCAGCAATAGGGCAATCAGTTCACCCAGACTCATGGTCTCTAACGGGTAATCCATCGTGAGAGCAACCCAAGAGAAAATGAACACAATGACCCAGACACAGAGAGCGCAGGCTGTGGACCTGAACTCTCTCTTGTCCTTGTCCGGTGGTGGGGGTCTCAGGGTCGTGTCAATCTCTGCCATCTCAATCATTCCTGTTATTTGATTCATATGCCTTAAACTCTTCTGCTGGTTCGTCATCAGTTGCATCCTCGTGCACGACATCACCTAGTGTACTGTCTTTGTTAACCCATTCATATATTATTCTCTCTCCTATCACATAGTACAGTAAGTACAAGAATGCCCCCGAAAATACTGGCATAAAAACACGTTTTCCATAAATACTCAAGCTCTCATAGTATGGTGGTCCAAACATGATGAATATTAGTATTAATGGAATGGACAGTACAGCTACAATCATTCGATTTCTTCTGTCAGTCTCACTCATCGCTGGTTGCTTCCTGAATTATTCCATACACTTTTGCCGCACCCGGCCAAAGACCTCTCCTGCCAAGTCGGTCCATCAGGTACGCCGCTCCGCCATATGATGACACCGTAATCAGGATTATAGCCACCGTATTT
>JABCTJ010000152.1 GCA_018238375.1 Candidatus Thorarchaeota archaeon | reverse complement strand
CAGCGCCCAAGGTGGAAATCTAGAAACTATCTTGGAGGTGATGATCGTGGACCCACTTCTCGGGTTCATAATTATAGTTGGTGTACTGATTGCAACTGCGTTCAACTACATCTTGAATCGGGCTTCCGGTTCAGACCCTGAAGATTTTCAGGTGGGTCCTCCACAGCTAGGAATCAGATGCGACTGCTTTCTCAATACGCTCATCATTGGAAGCATTCTGATTCTTGCGCTCTCCGCTTCCTCTTATGTCTTCGAAACCAGAACTGAACTCCATATTGTGGGATTCATTGCATTTACTATCATCACTGCAGCGGGGATCTATGGGCGAATCATACGACATCGCGAGTGGAGAGAACTCGGGGAGATCCTTGAGAGAGCAATCCCGAAGCCTCCGGACCGCCCTTATCCTGAATCATTTGATATCGTGATTGAGGATGACGACGAAGAGTACGACTGATTCTAGAGAGTGCAGGCATAGTCCACTTCATTTTTTTCCTCTCACTACACAGGAAGTTTTTGAGAATTTTACAGGGTATTTCCTATATCTCCTCATATAGAATAAAGTTGAGCAAAACCTTTGGATAGAAAAGCGTCCAAAAAGACAATCGTGTTTGAATTGTTTTCATTTGTGTCTATCTTTTTCCACTCTTCTTCTTGGCTCTTTAAATGTGGCAGTTCTCTTTCTCTCTTGTCGAAGACTTACTGGATATGCTTTTCCACGATTCACATGGGAATAATCACAAGCTCGAATACCACCCATCCCATCAACGCTCTTACCTGATGGTCTAGTGACTGTTGTTCTACCAGAAGGCCGACCACGATTATATGTTATACCTGCACAAAATACTATGGCAAGAATGAACAAGACGAACTCAATCACGAGCAAGACCAACTCAATCATCAGAATTCCCTCCATTCGCTATCTTGAAAACATTCATTGCCTCTAGTAACCCCTCAAACTTATCATGTGCTGATGGCCTATACAAGAGATAGGCATGATAATATACGCAAGAAACTATGTAAGTTTTGCCTTCAAATTCCAGAAACTCTGGAACCGTGAATGCTTTCTTATTCCAATCATCAAATAAGACATGGATTGTGAATCTACCAAGTGCAACTAAAACACTCCCAGCATCCAACAAATCCAGAATCTGTATCCTAAACAGCCTACACGCTGTCAACCTTTACCTTTGGGAACTTGATATCTTGTCGTCCTTCAAGTTTGGGAACTTAATTGCTATTACGACCACATCATCCCCCTCGGGGGTTTCAAACGAATGAGCCTCCCCGGGCTCCACAAGCACCACATCGCCATGGTCGACATCAAGGAGCTGACCTCCCACGCTCATCTTCGTCCTATTCATGATAATGAAGACCTCTTCAAGGATTCCGTGTGCATGGGGATGTGTCTTCATTCCTCCTGGAATTTTGACGTAGATAAAGCCACCATTCTTCAGGGATTCCTTGAATTCGACATCTGCGACGTACTTTCTGCCGTAACCTGCCATTCCAATCATCTTAACATCTGACGCACGCCAAATCTTGACCAAAAGTTTCACATCCATTACATTTGTGTTTAGCAGGACGCTACGAGTAGAAAGGAAGCTCACCAGAATGCTCAGGAGGGGCCATTATTGCCGGGATTCATCTTCTGATGATCAAGTTCGATAACCTCTGGGAAATCATTGAACTTCTCACTCGCTGTGCCTCTCACACGTAGTATGTGCTTGTTGAACTTGCTCTTCATCTAGTCTTGCCTCCCGGCGGTAGACATTCCTCTTCAGGAAATGTCGATTACGGCAGACTGCCTATATCACTTCCGGAAGAATTGCGATAGTATTGAGAGTCGCGGAGGTCCCAGTTCACATAGTAGCCTATTTAGCCTCCCCTTGAGAAGGGAGTTTATGTAGTTCAATGCACCAGACATTGAGGCGGTGACACTTGCTGTGGCGATGAGAATCATATCAGTGATTGGCGGGGCGGACAGCAATCAGGAAACTCTAGAGCTTGCTGAGAGTATTGGAGAAGAAATTGCGAGAAGAGGTATCGTGCTCCTGTGTGGGGGTCTTGGAGGAATCATGGAAGCAGCATGTAAAGGTGCAAAAAAGCACGATGGGCTCACGATTGGAATCCTGCCAACAGACGCTAAAGAACATGCAAATCAGTACGTCGATATTGCAATACCAACAGGTCTGGGTTATGCCCGCAATTTCTTAGTAGCCAAAGGTGGAGACGGAGTGATAGCTATTGATGGCTCTGCAGGGACATTGAGTGAGATAGCCATTGCGTGGTTCTCTGATAAGCCGGTTGTAGCCTTGGCCTCAACCGGTGGATGGGCTGGAGAGCTTGCAGGCAAGAGAATCGATTCGCGTCGCTCTGATGTCATCCATTCGGCTTCAACTCCAGAGGAAGCAGTGATCGCGATATTCAAAGCCCTTGGCTGGGACTAATTCCAGAGGAAACATTCTGTGAAACTCGTCAAAGATGTACTCGGCGGAAAGAAAGACATCACGGCGGAGGATGTCAAACAGCTTGTTGGAATGATGTGTGATTTGTATGATTCACAGCCTAATGTGGTAGAAATTCCTGCAAGACGCGTGATCTTTGTTGGCGATCTTCATGGAGACCTCGATTCTGCTTTAGCGGTCCGAGACTACTTCCTGAAATCAAAGGACTACTCCATGATCTTCTTAGGGGATTACGGCGACCGGGGACCAGCTCAAGTTGAAACGTTCAATCTCGTTATGGCGCTTGCACTGCAGTTTCCAGACCGCGTCGTGATGCTCCGCGGTAATCACGAGTCAGATGAGGTTGCTACAAGGTATGGCTTCTATATGGACATCAGTCGCAAGTATTCTCATTCTATGTTCGAGCACTATCTGAACGTGTTCACGGTTCTACCTCTTGCTGGATTAAGCAGCAACGGAATCTTCTGTTGTCATGGGGGTGTTCCAGAGAATGTCAACAATCTGAGCCAGATTCTCGCAATCGATAGATGCTTCCCCAACTTCCCAGACGATATCGCCTATCAGATGGTCTGGAATGATCCCAAGGACCGTGACTTCGATTTCAGACCAAGCTGTAGAGGCAGGAGAATGAAGTATTTTGGCCAAGTCGCCTTCGATCGGTTTTCAGCTGACCTAGGTATAGAGCTCATGTTAAGAAGTCATGAAGTCTTTGAGGAAGGTTTCAAGAGCTTCTTTGGAGGAAGGCTGTTCAGTGTATTCACTGCAACAGCCGGAGGGACAGTGAAACCGAAAATAGCACGTCTGAAGGATGACCTCAAGATCAAACCTGTTCCGATATGAGAGCTATGAAAGATAGATAGCAATCAGTACGACGGTTTACATTGAGGCAACTTCATAAGGTTGTTAAAAAGCAAACATATTCGTGGGTGTTTTATAGACTGAGAGTGCCATGAGTCTTCGCCCTAGGATGATACAGAGATGCCAAAGGTAGCCGTCGTCAAGACCTCTCCAAAAACAGTCTATGATGACATTGCGCGGCTCATGGATTTCGCGGACTATGATAAATACGTATCAAAGGATGTCATGACGACAATCAAGCTCAACCTCTCTTGGAGCAAATTCTATCCAGCATGTTCAACGAATCCCTACATCTTCGATGGTTTGTTAAGAAAGCTCATCGCAGATGGCTTTGATAATCACAACATTCAAGCTGTTGAGAATGAAACAGTTGTGACCAACATCTATGCAGGGACTAAGGGGAATAACTGGTACCCGGTCATGAAGAAACACAGGATCAAGTTCCTGCCGCTAATCAATGCAACTTACGTTGATGTAAAGCTTCCAAGGAAGACACTTGTTCTCGAAGACATCTTCGGTGAGGTGATTGCTCCTAAGGAAATCTTCGGCACGAATATCATCCATTTGCCTACGATAAAGACACACGGTCACACTCAAATGACTGGCGCGCTCAAGGACTCATTTGGCCTTTATCTAACAAAGAACCGGCATCTAGCGCACCTGAAGATACACGAGGTTCTAGTTGACCTCTTGCTGCTGCAGAAGACGATATCACATTCCGAGTTCGTCATTACTGATGGCAGTGTTGTTGGCGATGGCCCCGGTCCACGCACCATGATTCCCAAGATCGGCAACGTCCTCATAGCAAGCAGCGACATGGTTGCAGCCGACACAGTGCAAACCCGCTTGATGGGCATTGACCAAAGATTAGTTTTCAAGCTTCAGATGGCCAAGGAGCATGGCCTTGGGGAATCTGACCCACAGAAAATCGAGCTTACTGGCGACTTTGAGTCGTGGGATGATCTCCCGAATTTTCACCTTAGTTCAGGTAAGAGCCCTGTCATAGCTTGGAATCGAGGGTTCCTGAAATTTCCAGGGATGAAAACATTCCTATTCAAGTCCCCGTTGATGTGGCTGCCCACTCAGCTGTCAGGTCTATATCACGATGCGTTCTGGTTGCCATTGAAGGGCAAGAAGTGGGTTCGTTGGTTCCTTGAGGAAACGGAGTGGGGTGAACTCTGGAAGTCTTACTCAACAGAATAGGAGAAGATTGGAATGGCAGTAAAAGATTACATCCGGCTTATGCGACCTCATCAGTGGTACAAGAATCTCTTGGTATTCCTAGCGATAGTGTTCGTAGAGATACCATCTGAATGGCCATGGGAAACCTTGCCGGCGGCGTACAATATCTGGAACTACCCCCCATTGATTGTGGGCTTTCTGGTGTTCTGTGTTATTTCCAGCGCGGGGTACATATTGAACGACATTACAGATCTAGAGCAGGATGCGATACACCCAGAGAAGAGAGAACGGCCATTGCCCTCTGGTCGTGCATCGAGCAGGTCCGCCAAGGGACTAGCTGTTATGCTCTTGGCAGTTGGGTTTACAGTGGCCTATCTCGAGAATGGATTCTTCTTTATCATCGTCCTCATGTACTTCGTAAATTCACAGCTCTACAATTACTTCTTGAGGAAGTGGGCCGTTGTTGACGTTGTCGATATTGCGTTTGGTTTCATCCTAAGGGCCATTGCCGGAACTGCAATCCTACTAGTGCCATTCACATCCTGGCTAGTAATAGGGGTCTTCTTCTTTGCTCTCATCCTAGCATTTGGTAAGCGAAAGAACGAACTTCAGTACCTTGGAGAGGATGCGGCGAAGCACAAGCCTGTCTTCAAGCAATACACTGAAGCGATGCTTGACCAAGGCATAACAATGTCTGCCACTTGGCTAGTTCTCTTCTATGCGCTATACACCTACAACAATTTCCCGGGGGAGATGATGGTGTATCAGCCAGTGATGATGACCGTGCCGATTATTGCGGGGCTCATCCTTCGCTATGTTTACCTCATCCAGACAGGCAGTCCTGTAGGCAGAAAACCGCACCTTGCTCTAAAAGACAAGGCGATTCTGATAGGTGTCGTGATTTTCGTCGTGGTGCTTGTGGTAGCGCTATTCTTCTGGCGAGGAGTTCTTGAGTTTCTCCTGACTATGTTCCCGCCAGTTCCGTAGGTGCTTACTATGAACGACAGGCTTTCCGCCTTTGACTTGCACTTTCACACCCTCTACTCTAAGGACGGCCTGAACAACCCCCGAATGCTCTTCAAATACATGAGGCGCCACGGTCTCAGAGGAATCGCCCTTACAGAGCATTGGAAACCATCCATCCTGAAGGTTATCGAAAGAAATGGACGGTTTCTCTTGCCGGCCTGCGAGTACAAATGCTCCGACTATGGAGAGCTCATCGGATTGTTCATATCCGAGCCAATTGAGAACCGGTCATTTGTCGAGATTGCAGAAGACATCCATGCACAAGGCGGAATAACGATTCTCCCACATCCAATGGATCCCATGAGAAAGCACACTGCGTTAAGGCGTGGCTTGCCTGAGGAGCTTGTTAAGAAACACGTTGACCTGATTGAGGGAATAAACTCCCGATGCATGGTGAACCTGTTCAATACGTGGGCACAGAAGCTAGCCAAGCGTCTTGGCAAACCAATGACTGCAGGAAGCGATGCCCATTCATTCCTAGAGATAGGACATGCGAGAACTTGGCTTCAAGATATTGAAACGGCAGATGATATCTATGGTGAGCTGAAGAAAGGTAGGACTCAGATTGCCGGTTACTGCTCATTTCCCTTGGTCCACCTTCCCTCCGTATTTTGGCAGAGAATGAGGAGAATCGCCTATGACGAATGGTGAGGAAATTTCAACACGAACAGGAAATGAATTCATCAGTATCAGAAAGCTGATTGCATTCGTACTCATAGGAGCTGTCGTCTATCTTGCTATACTATTCTATGTTCAGATCGACCTGGTAATTGCTGCGATTAGCTCCCTTCCGTACTGGATAATCCCCGCTATGATTGCCTTGTCGTTCCTGAATTACTTGATTCGCTACATGAAATGGCAGTACTACCTGCGCCGCATCGATATCAACCTTAGTCACGCTGATAGCTTCAGCATTTTCCTAGCGGGTTTCTCGCTTACAACAACTCCGGGCAAGATGGGGGAGGCTGTGAAGGGCGTTTTCATTAGTGATATAGACGGAACACCCCTGGCGAAAACCGCTCCAGTAGTAGTTTCGGAGAGAGCGACCGATCTCATTGCGATGATTATTCTGGCGCTGGCAGGTTTCAGTATAGGTTTTGCAGGCGGAGATCAGCTTTACCTCATTGTGTTGCTTGGAGCTGCGGCAGTCGTAGGCGCAATAATTCTGGGTCGCAGTGAATTCTATAATGGAATCCTGCAAAAACTCACTTCTTTTGGACCACTAAAGCGATTCTCAGATAACAGCAATTTGATTGCCGATACTATGACTAAGACGATGTCTCCGAAGCCAATGGCAGTAAGCACGGCGATTAGTGTTCCTGGGTGGTTCATGGAATGCATAGCACTATGGCTACTTCTCAGTATTCTATCTGGTGCAGGGTTTCCATCGCTTTCTCAAGCCTCGCTGTTTCTGCTTCTACAGGCAACGTTCATCCACGCAACAGCGTCCGCCATCGGAGCAGTTTCCTTCTTGCCCGGAGGGCTCATCGCCTATGAGGGTACAGCTGGCATACTCATTCCACTCTTACTCGGTTTCACCGAAAGCCAAGCCGGAGTTGCGATAATCATCATAAGATTTGTAACTCTCTGGTTCAGCGTGATAGTTGGATTCGTAGCTCTTGCAGTTGTCGAGAGAAGACGTCGTGTGCGGGAGCAGAGTAGTTCCCACCAAGCTTAAAACCGAAGGAAAACAAAGCTCCGGCTGTGAGTCTAGATGAGCAGTCCACTCGAAATGGCAGAGAGTAACGCCGAAGAAATAGTTACAAATGAGGAATTGAAGCGCATTCTCGAATCCAAGCCCGGCTTCAATTTCTACTATGGAACAGCTCCTACAGGTCCATTTCACTATGCATATTTGATACCTCTCAACAAACTGGTGCAACTGGCGAAGCTTGGCGGAAAGGGCACCATTCTCCTAGCGGACTATCATGCACATTTGGACAGCCAGAAGGCATCTTTTGAGCTGATGGATCTAAGATCGAAATACTACGAAGAGTGCATGCGAGGTATTCTCGGTTCTGCCTCCAAGAAACTCAAATTTGTTAGGGGCTCCACGTACCAGCACAAGCGAGAGTATGTTGAAGATCTATATAGGATAGCGGCCCGCGTGACGACGACGAGAGCCAAGAGAGCAGCGAGCGAAGTTGTTAGGATGCGAGGTGATGCCAAGGTTTCTGAACTCCTCTATCCACTGCTACAAATATTGGACGTGAAATATCTTCAAGCTGATATCACAGTGGGCGGCATTGACCAAAGGAATATCTACATGCTTGGGAGAGAGCATCTAGAAAGCATCGGGTACCAAAAGGGAGCCTACATTTTCATGCCACTGCTGCCTTCACTGAAGGGCGGTGGTGGAAAGATGTCAGCAAGTGATCCGTCCACGCACATTAGGGTGACTGACAGTCCTGAGAGTATCAAATCCACCATTAGGAAGGCTTACTGTCCAGCGGGAGATCTTGAGCAAAACCCCATCACAGCCACCGTGAGATACATCCTAATGCCGCGATTAGGCGAGCTCATTGTTCCAAGGAAAGAGAAGTTCGGGGGCGATGTTGAGTTCAAGTCTGTTGAAGTCTTTGAAAAGGCGTATGTGGAGAAAGAGCTCCACCCAATGGATATCAAGCAAGCGGTGACAGAAGCACTGATTGACATTCTCAAGCCTGCTCGAGAGTACTTTGAGAGTCATCCTGACATCCTGCAACAGATCGAGGAAACCTTTGAGGCGTAGACGCCTGGACAGGAGCTATTACTCTCTAGGCATCTCACTAGTTTCATTCAAGACGGATACCAAGGCTGTCCAATAGCGCCTCAAGATCTGCTCTTGAGAGATTCTTGGCCTGTTCTATAATGATGTTAATCTCATCGGTACCTATGCCTTTCTGCTGGAGCTTCTTCCGGAGCTCGTCGAGTTCCTCGGGCAAATCTCCTAGAAGCTTAGGCTTTGCTAGCTCCAGTTTCATATCAAGCCTGGCCTCGGTCAAGGCATCTGCGCGGCGGGCTTCTTCCTGTTCGATGACCTCGCGAATGAATCCTGGGCGCTCGCTTGCCTTCATGCGGGAAAGGTCTGCCCGGAATGCAGCTACTTCCACTTCTCCAAGACCAGTGATCGCGGCCAGTTTCTCCAAGAGTTCGTCGACCTCTGGAACTACTGTAACGATAGATTCGCCAGTTACGTCCTCGATTGCTTTCTGAATACCTAATGGCTGTAGTTCCTCGTTGGCAATCTCCAGTATGAGCTCAGCTCTAGTGCGAACATTCGCAGGTGCTGGAATCTTGCCACCTGCTAACACCTTCAACATCTTGTTGATGACTCGGATAATCCACGGGATGCTCCAGACCTTGACGTATACTACGAGAAGGACTGCGAATATGGCTAGGATTCCACCGCCTGCGTAGCCTAGCATTTGCTGCAAAGCCTGTTGAGGTGTAATGTCTGACTGAATCTGGAACGTCACCACCTGAGAGTCATATTGATTTCGCGCGAAGGTGATGACCACATCAAATGTGTAGGCGCCAATCACTTGGAAATAGAGGTAGTACGTTCCATTGCTGAATGGTTCATAGGTCTGGTCTTCGAAGTAAACGATTAGGTCTTGATCGAAGGAAACAATTGGTGTCACACCACTGAGGCCAACGCCATGGTCGAGATCAATATAGCTCACTGGAATCATCAGAGATGCGCCGGGCGTTGTTATTATGGTCTGGTTGATTGTCGTATACGCTGTGTGCACATTGCGCACTTCCAACCTAAATTGCTTATTCTCTATCGAGTAAGTTGAAGTGACATAGTATATCTCAATATCGTAAATGCCAGTTGGCAAGTTGCCTGGAATCTCAAGAGTATAGTTGCCATTCTCTAGGCCCAAAGATACATCGCCTAGCACCCAGCTAGCAAACCCGTTAATCGATGTGATTTGGAGTGCATTGACTGTATCCCAGAGCATGAACTCAACCAAAGCAGTGTCGTTAACAGGAACCGATATCGAGTCTGGCCCTTGAATCTCAGCGCCAGTTGCTTTAATCTCCACGTTCACCTTGATTGATGCGGCTACGTAGTTCTGCAGGGTGAATAAGATGTCAACGTCGTATGTCCTCGGTTGCGTAAGGTTGAGGGCAAGCATGACGACATAGGTCCCGTTCCCAAGATCATCGATGCTGGTTGCTGAACCACCTTCCCAAGAAACATGGACAACAGCACCTGGGATGAACAGGTCGTGATATGTATCATTCAGTTGAAGTGTGAATGTCACATTCTCACCACGGTATCCAACTCGAAGGCTGTCGTCAACCAGCGCTTCTGTTGGTATCGGAAGGATACTCAGAATGAAGTTCCGTATCACAGTAGAGTGGTTCTCCTTTGTAGCTACTATCCGCAGGTATATCGTCTGGGCCGCTAACTCTGTCGTATCGATTGAGCCACGGTATGCACCGTCCACATCTTGTACTAGGACTCCGTAGATGCCTCCGAGAGCGTAAGTGACATTCGCTCCATCAATGGACACGTGATGATAGGTATCATTGTAGACGATACCAAAGTAGAACATGTCGCCGTAGTACACTGTTAATTGCGGTACGCCTGCTACTTGAACCTCTGCTGGAATCGGTATCACGTTGACATCGAACGGGAAGTCCAAGAATATATGGTTCATAGCTACTGCTCTCACGATAAGCTCGTAAGGTCCTATCGAGAAGCCTAACGAATCAATC
>JABCTJ010000148.1 GCA_018238375.1 Candidatus Thorarchaeota archaeon | reverse complement strand
CCATTGTGGTTCCGCTTTATATACCAAAAATCCCGTGCTTTACATAGGAAGAAAGCCAAGGACGAATAAAAATGGCTGAACGATTGAAGTTTGAAAACGAAGAAACCGTCGAGCTCGGAACAGTTGAGGGCGACGTTGAAATCAAGAGGTGCAGATACTTGGTTCCACAGCAAGGTTCCGAGATTGTGATTACAGGCACCCTGTACGTGCAGGGTGAGCTAGAGATTGACGGCTCATTAAGAGCTCGCAATTTAGAGGCTAAGACCAGAGACCGCATCATTGTGAACGGCGACTTGATTATTGAAGAAAGCGCTGTTGTGAAAAAGGGCACACTAGAGGTAACGGGAAGCGCCAGTGCCCGTGTGATAGAGGCAGATGGTTCTTTGCGTGTCGAGAAGGACTTGACATGTGACTCTGGCAAGGGTGGTGGATCAATCAGAGTAGGCAGAAACGCAAAAGCAAGGCGACTGAACGGAGGCGGCTCAATCAGGATTGCGGGTGATGCAGAGGTCTTAAGATTGGATGCCGGAGGGTCGATCAAGGTAGAAGGCCGTATCGATTGCGATGAGCTGGACGTCGGTGGATCCGGCAAGTGCACAGTTGGCCGCATTGGCAAGGTGAACATAGGTGGAAGCTTCAAGGCCGAGGGAGCTGTTGAGGTTGAAGAGATTGACGTGGGTGGATCTGCAAGAGTTGGTCCTGGTTCCAAGGTGGACTCTGTTGATGTTGGAGGCTCCTTCAAGGGGTCAGGTGACCTAACCTTCGGCAGTATTGACGTCGGAGGTAGTGTGGGTATCGATGGTGATGCGACTGGCCATACAATCGACGTAGGCGGGAAGATTCGCGTGGATGGTTCGCTCCACCTTAGTGACGATATCGAAGTTGGAGGAACAATCGAAGTCGGAGCTGACCTGACCTGTGAAAGGAAGATAAAGGTTGGCGGCAGAATTGAGGTGGGCGGCAAGATCAAGACATTTCGCATTATCGTTGGCGGGAGACTTGATGCCAAAGAAACCTATGCCGAAGATGGATTCCGCATTGGCAAGAAGGCTGAAGTCAGCGGCTTTGTGCACTCGAAGGAGATTCTAATCCGCGAACGCGCAAGGACGGACACACTCTATGGTGATGATATCCGAATCGAGGAACGCGCCAGAGTGAAGAGCGTCTATGGTCGCACGATATACATCGAGCGTGATGCCATCGTTACGGGCGATGTACTGTACACTGAATCATTGGAATCGGAGAGAGGTGTCGAGTTTAGACAAGAACCCAGAAAAGTCGACCAGTTACCTCCTCCTGACGAAGTGAAAGGTAAGTGATGGATTTATTGATCGGTCCTTCCTTCCTCTTTTCAACTTCATCTGGAAATCTTCCTAGGAACTAGGATTCTGCGTCCACAGTTATCATCAACCCGAAGAGTATGGATCGGCATAAGTCGCACCTGCACGACGCCTGCAAATAATCGCCCCTCCGACAATCACGATTACTAGAATGGACCCAGCAGTAATACTCGTGGAAAGGAGATTCCCGTAATCATACCACCAGTTACTCGTAACAATTACCAATACGCTATCAGAGTCATAATTGCCTGAAGTATCGGTCACCACAATGGTGTACTCGTATGCACCAGGTTCCAGCCCATCAACTGAAATCGTAATTGATGAACCGTTCCAACTTCCTGATTCGATTAATGTCCCGTTCAAATGAATTTCAAAAGACTGCGGCATCAAGTCCGACGGGACCCATGTTATCGAATGACCTGTTGTGTTTACCTCATACTCAATATCCGTCGGATGAGTCAATTCAGGTGAGGTTGTGTCAACTACCGTGACCATCACGGTATCCACTGCTTCTTCGTCATCTCCAAAGTGAATAACATTCGTGTAATTGTAGACACCGGGATAGAGATTGTCAATGTTCACGACTATACTCGAACCATCCCAACTATCAGACTCTAGGAGTGAAGAGTTCCTGTAGATCTCAGAAGAGAGTGGACAAGACACAGAATGACTCCAAACGATGGAATGACCGATTGTACCAGCCTCATAATTCACATCATCTGGATGACTTAATTTAGGTTCAGAGCCAGTATTAAACTCAAGTAGAATATCATGGACCCTGAACGGCATGAGTGTGTTGGAGTCAAGCTGCGCACTCATGAGAATTACATATTTTATTTTTCTAGAGAACTCAGCATCATCCCAAGCACAAAGCACTGCTTCACCATATCCCGGATTATGGGCAATGACTCCCACATCCGGTTCTACTCTGAAGCTAACGATGTCATTGAAACCTGTGAACGAATCTGGTGCGGATGGTCCAAGGTCAGTTCCGGTATAGTTGTTAAAGCGATGCAGAGCATAGACGCCGCCCTGTTGTAACCCCGACCAGGCATCATTCACATGTACAGCCAATATCAAATCGAAATTCTCGTCGGCTAAATAGATTGTATGTTTCCCACAATAGGCAACAACGTCGTTGATAGCCTCTATTTCCACACTGAAGTTTCCAAGCTGACCAAGCGTGTAAACATGGTTTAGCTCTGCGACATAGGTCGGCCCATGCCAGCTGGTACCGGAATCAATTGAAGAACAATAGAGATATTCTCCTGATGAGGACCAAGTACCATTGCTCCAACTCAAGAGGTTGTACCAATTCAGGTGAACTTGCTGATTTTTGAACTGCGAAATGTTCGAACAGTCGTGATGCCAAGTCGCTATTTCAGACTCAGGGTGTGAATCCCAAGTCATTCTAATGTCATGTATCCGCATGGTTTCGCAAGCTGGAGATGTATCATATTGTTGCATGACAATGGAAATGTAGGATATCATTCTACTACCGTTGAGCTCCTCGTGATTCAAGAGTTTAAAATCGCCAATCCTTGGACTATCAAGAAAGATACCCGTTGAGTTTTGGGTCAAGGTCAATGTTTCACGATATGGTTCCTGAGCTACATACTCTGGATAGGTACACGGGGTGTACACATGAGTACCATTAGGAAACCACCAACCTGCTACGCCCATAGTATGATCGGTTCCACCCCAATCATCATTTACTTTCAAATAGACAATAGACTTGTTTTCATCATCCTGCAAAGCCACAGCTACTTTTCCGAACCGGTCGTCCGCAGTTGCATCCATCTCAATTTCAACCTCAAGACTCAGCAGTTGCGAAAGAGGGAACGGTTTTGTCAAGGTATGATACTGAACTGGACCGTGCCACCCAGAATCAGTATCGTAGTCTGATGCATTGATGTAGCCATCAGCTACTGAAAATGAACCAACTGATACAATGTCCCCAGGAAAATACGACCAAGTCCCATCACTAGTTCCATTAAACGCCGTGAGATTCGAACAGTCATGATGCCATTCCAATATGGAATCAGATGAAAGATCCAGTGTTGTCTGATGATCTAACATCAATGAACTTGGAGAATTGATTAATGGTGTTAGAATCAACATAATTCCAAGAAGCCCAACTAGGATAACGCCCAGATGTGATTTCATCCCTCAAACGCCACTTCGATTATATGAGGAGCACATTATTACATAAACACTGCGATTCATTATTCCGAGCAGTTCATAGGCTCTTTGACCGATTGTACATTGCCATGAGTTTCATGGCTGCAATAGGTTTCTCGAAGCCCTTCACGGCATCTACTTCGAAGCCTTTATCTGGTGTGACTCTCGGAGGCGCCCAGAAGCTCTCTGTCGGGCAGGCGGATATATAATGGCAGTCACAAAGAAGAAGCTCGTCGATTTGTACACGCGAACGTTGAAGGTTCGCCTCTTTGAAGAAAAGGTCTGGGACCTCTTCGGAGAGAATCTTGTTCCAGGAACGTTGCATCTATACCTAGGGCAAGAAGCAGTAGCGGCTGGAGTGACAGCGGCACTGAAGAAGAGCGACTGGGTTCAGAGCACACACAGGGGTCACGGTCATGTTGTTGCTAAGGGTGCAGACATGAAAGCGGCACTGGCTGAACTACTTGGCAAACGAACCGGGTCCTGCAAGGGCAAGGGCGGCTCAATGCACATCACGGAGTTTAAAGCTGGGGTGCTCGGAGCCACAGGTGTTGTGGCATCCGGCCTGCCTATCGCGGCAGGTGCAGCTCTCTCATGCCAAATGAGAGGAACCAAGGAGGTTGTCGCTTGCTTCTTTGGCGATGGTGCTTCAAATAACGGAACATTCGGTGAGTCCCTCAACATGTCAGCAATCTGGAAACTGCCTGTAATTTGGATCGTTGAAAACAACTTCTATGCGATGGGCACACCAATTACGTTAACCTGTCCCAGTCAGAGCATTGCACAGAGAGCTGAGGCATACTGCATTCCAAGCTGTGTGGTGGATGGAAACAACGCGGTAGAGGTCTACGAAGCCACATTGGAGGCTGTGAAAAGAGCAAGAGAGGGTGGCGGACCCAGCCTGATAGAATGTCAGACTTATCGGATGCGAGGTCATTCAAGATTCGATCCGGCCAAGTACAGGCCCAAGAAAGAGGTCGATTTCTGGCTCAGCAAGGATGCTGTCGAAACCATTCAGAACATTGCATTGGAGAAGAAGGCGCTGACAAAGAAAGAAGCCAAGGACATTCGAAGGAAACTGCAGAAGGAAGTCGACAATGCTGCTGATTTCGCGGTGAAATCCGAGTACCCAGAGCCGCAGGAAGTGCTGGATGATGTCTTCGCGGAGGTGGCCTAGATGCCTGAGAAAACTTACAGAGATGCCCTCAAGGAAGGCCTTCGTGAGGAGATGTTGCGCGATGAGAGAGTCTTCATTATGGGAGAAGATATCGGTCGTAACTGGGGAGGGGCTTTCAAGGTCACGAAAGGCCTTGCTGAGGAATTCGGAGATGACAGAGTCCGAGACACTCCGATATCCGAGAACGCAATTGTAGGAGCTGCACTGGGAGCAGCCATCACCGGGATGATTCCAGTTGCAGAAATAATGTTTGGAGACCTCATCACACTGGCCATGGACCAAGTCTGCAATCAGGCTGCGAAGATGAGGTATATGTTCGGAGGGCAGACCTCAGTCCCACTTGTGATGCGGAGTGTGTTTGGAGGAGGAAAGAACCTCGCCTCTCATCACTCACAGAGCCTTGAAGCTTGGTTCATGCACACACCTGGGCTCAAGATCGCTGTACCATCCTTTGCCTATGATGTTAAAGGGCTCATCAAGACAGCCATCCGAGACCCTGATCCAGTAATGTTCTTTGAACACAAGCTTGTCTATGACCGAAAGGAGGAAGTACCTGACGAAGAGTATCTAATTCCGTTCGGCAAGGCAAGAGTTCACAGAGAGGGCGACGATGTCACGATATGGGGGACATTCCTCATGGTGCACAAAGCCATTGAGGCCGCAGACGAGCTGGCCAAGCAAGGAATCAGTGCCGAAGTTATTGATCCACGTACATTGGTACCCCTGGACAAGAAGACCCTCATTGACTCAGTGAAGAAAACTGGACGCCTTGTTCTCGTGACAGAGGAAACGAAGACTGGGGCAACAACTGCTGAGATTGCTGCCATTGTTCAAGAGGAGGCATTTGACTGGCTCGATGCACCCATCAAGAGAGTCAACGCGCCTGATACGCCCGTTCCATTCAGTCCGCCTCTTGAACAGGCATTCATACCATCCAAGGATTCAATTATTAGCGCTGTACGCGAAATCGTGTAAGGTGAAACCTATGGTCACTACTATGATCATGCAACGCATGAGCGTCGCCATGGAGTACGGGGTCATTCTGAAGTGGCTCAAGAAAGAGGGAGACACAGTCAAGAAAGGCGACCTAGTGGTCGAGATATTCGGCGAGAAAAATGAGTTTGAATTGGAAGCTCCCGCCGATGGCGTCATACTGAAGATACTCTGTGACGTGAATGATGAGATTCCCATCAGCGAACCCATCGTATTCATTGGCAAGAAGGGCGAGAAGATACCTGACATCAGACCTAAGAAACTCAATGAACCCGCGCTAGCTGCCCCCACACGGCCAGTACCCGCAGAGGCAACCCCGATTGAAACAGCGGGTCCACAAAAAGTTCAAGCTGCAGAAACAAGATTGCCTAGTGGAAGAATCAAGGCTTCGCCTAGAGCAAAGAAAAAGGCCGAGGAACTTGGAGTAGACTTGTCCCTAATCATTGGAACTGGACCGGGAGGGAGAATCGTAGAGAAGGACATCGTGACGCAACCAGCCTTAGCCGCAGTGACAATGGAAGATACAAGAAAGGTGGGTGGATTGGAAACAATGACTCACCTGAGAAGGACCATAGCTCGAAGAATGACCCAGAGTTGGCAGCACCCACATATCACTATGATTACTGAGATAGACATGAGTGAAGTTGTAGCCCTTAGAGAGGAGATAAACAAGAAGATCCAGAAGAAGCTCGGTATTAGGATTTCATTCAACGACATTATCGTGAAGGCTGTTGCAGACACGCTTGAGAAGTTCCCCAAGTTCAATGCCACACTTGTGGGGAATGAGCTTCGTATATTCTCCGACATAAATATTGGAGTCGCCATGGCCACCGAAGACGGACTCATCGTCCCATCGGTGAAGGCGGCCAATAAGAAATCAATCACACAAATCGCTAAGGAAACAAAGGGCCTTGGAACGAAAGCAAAAGATAACGCATTGGAGCCTGACGATTTGACAGGAAGCACGTTCACTGTATCAAACCTGGGCTCCTTTGGAGTAGACCTGTTCATCCCGGTCGTCAACCCTCCTGAAACCGCGATTCTTGCCTTGGGACAGATCAAGAAGAAGCCAGTAGTGATTGATGATATAATCACGGTAAGGAATATGATGATGGCAAGTTGTGCAGTAGACCATAGAGTGCTAGATGGTGCGCCGGCAGGTCAGTTTCTTGCAGCGCTCAAGGAAACACTTGAGAATCCATTTTTCATGAAGATCTAGAAACAGCAATCGAAAAGGTTATGACCATTCATGCGCTCATAGAGCATGGAGGGTGCGGGAAAAAGGATGATTCCTGAGATTGGAGTGAATATGAGGTGTCAAGATGATTAAATCAAAGACCTGCCCAAAGTGCGGCGGCACGAAAATTGCAGGACCACACAAACTGTACGGCGGAAACCGGCACCTCTGTGTCGACCTTCCCGGAATTTCCACCGCCACACTCGAGTCGTTTACATGTTCGGAATGCGGCTACACAGAGTTCTATGCTGACAAAATTGGCTTGCGGAACATCAGGAGTAGTGGTAGATTCATTCTGAATCCCCGAATGGGAGCGTCTCAAGTGCCCAGACGTTGTCCAAACTGTGGAGCCAAAACACGGCCCGGGTCAAGCTACTGCCATGAGTGTGCGATTGCATTCAGCTAGTTCGCCGAGAAGGCAGTCGCTTACGAATCTTTGAAACAACAGTTTCTTTCTTCACGTTCTTGGCCAGTTCTTGTAGAGGGAATGTCATCTTGCATCCCTTACACTTCAAAGCAGAATACGTGACTGTTCTACCCATTACTCGCATCTCATAGATTGTGAGGATCCAGTTGATCCCCCCGCAGTTCTCACATTCGATCTCCATGTTAGCGTGCTTCAGTGGCTTCGCGTTGATTTTAAGATGAAGAGTTTTCACTTGAACTTGTCCTTCAGGAGCAAGTTGGGAAACCTGCAGGTGTAAGGAATTGTCGGACTTTAAATCATTCAGCGAGGGTTCAACTTCCGGCGCAGACTACCTCTCTGCGTCACGCCTCGAAAACGACATCTGTTCCGAGCCTCTGATAGGTTTCTCTCCTCCGAGGCTCACCAGCCGGTGGTGACCTCCACCACCGGCATTCATTCTCGTTGTGCCAAAGTATTAAGTTCGACGCAGGTATCCAGATTTCGTTCTGCTCTGACTAAGAAGTGATGTTGGTCGTATCATGGTCTGGCGAGTGATAGAAGACGGAGAACTGGACATTTATCGCAACCTATCGATAGAGGAGTCGCTTGCCAGAGTAAATGCGGATTCGGCAGAGAAAACCAACACGCTTCGCCTATGGCAATCAGACAAATGCGTAGTTATTGGCAGATTTCAGTGCGTGCACAAGGAAGTGGATTTAGAGTACTGCCAGAAAGAGGGCATTCGAATTGCGAGACGTTTCACCGGAGGAGGAGCAGTATACCATGGCACTGGTAACCTGAACTTCACCATCTGTGCGGACCAGCGCAAGCCGTATGTTCCCAGAAGCCTGAAGAAGTTGTACCAAGGATTTGTTGGCAGTATCGCAAACGGACTCCAGGAGATAGGAATACCCGTTGCATACGATGAGAAGAGATCGTGCTTGAGAATCGGAGAGAAAAAGGTCACAGGAACCGCAGGATGGATCAAACAGGGAGTATCCTTTCTTCATGGCACACTCTTGATTGATGCCGATATCACCGCCCTTGAGAGATCTTTGGATGCGCCATTGGGTCAAACGAAATACTTGAGAGACCGCACGAGAATCAGATGCAAGCGGAGCAAGAGGGATGTGGTGACAAACATCTCTGCGGAGGTTAGTTCAAGACCCTCGGATGCTGAAATTAGGGCGGCCATTGTGAAGAGCGTAGCCACATTCACAGGCGAGAGCGTGGAATCCGGAAACCTGACCCAGACGGAGGCAAATACTGCACAGGTTTTATATCAGAGCCGCTATAGCCTCGATGAGTGGAACTTGGGGATA
>JABCTJ010000140.1 GCA_018238375.1 Candidatus Thorarchaeota archaeon | reverse complement strand
GCAGTAGCAAGCTTAGTCAGTGACCCCTGCTTAAAGCTCTCGATTGCATCCTTAACTGTGCCTGAAACGCCAGTCATGATTTCAATTCCAGCATTCTGAAGTGCAGGGTAGGCGTTTGGGCCTACATTACCAGTAAGTACGGCGTCCACACCCATTGATGCAACCGTCTGTGCGGCTTGGATACCGGCGCCGCCAGAGGCATTCATGGCCGAATTAGAGATAGCCTCGAATTGCATGGTTTCTGGGTCGGCGATAATAAAGAAAGCGCATCTACCAAACCGAGGATCGATAGGAGCAGACAGGTCGTTACCTTGAGAGGTTACACAAATTTTCGTCATTTTTCACACCCCGTATAATGAATCAGGATTCATACTAGATTGTGAATCTGGATTCATAAAAACTCATCGGTATGGAACGAAAGAAGCGCGTGGATTGTCGAGCGAGGAAAATGGAGTTCTAGACGCTAGAGTAATGATTTATCATGTAGGATAAGTAATCTAATGATGTACAAGGAAAGTGAGTCACGATGGGATTCAGCGTTGGCATAGTTGGCAAGCCCTCATGTGGTAAGACATCTTTCACAAATGCTGCTTGTATGACCAATTTCAAGGTAGGAAGTTATCCATTCACAACAATCGAGGCTAATGTGGGCGTGACTCATGTCCGAACGCAGTGCGCATGTAGAGACTTCGATGTGACAGATAACCCACAGAACTCAATCTGTATTGATGGCATCAGGCTTGTACCCATCAAGATGATTGACGTACCGGGCTTAGTACCAGGTGCTCATGCGGGCAGGGGGATGGGTAATCAGTTCCTGGACGACCTCAGACAGGCAGATGTTCTGATACACATTGTTGATGCTAGTGGAGCCTTGGACGCCGATGGTCAAGAGATGGATGCAGGCAGTCATGATCCCGTTGAAGATGTGAAGTTCTTGGAGGAGGAAATCACTGCGTGGACACTAGCCATCGTCCAGAAAGACTGGAAGAGAATCGTTGGGCGGGTTAGAGCTGAGGGGGCGAAACTCGACGAGTTACTTCTGGAGAAACTCTCGGGGCTCAAGATATCCAGAGGACACATACTCAAGGCAGTTCGGGACACAGGGCTGAAGGCTGAATCTGCAGATAACTGGACTGAAGAAGAGATGAAGAACTTCGTTAGGACTCTGCAGAGAATAGCAAAACCGATAATTATTGCAGCCAACAAGATTGACAGGCCTAATTCTGAGAAGAACTTCAAGCGCCTTCAGGAAACCTTTCCCGAGCTACTGGTCGTTCCCGTGAGCGCTCTGGCTGAAAAAGCGCTCAAAGATTTGGACAAGAAAGGAATAATCCGCTACATCCCCGGCGATGACGATTTTGAGATAACGAAAGCCGATGTGCTCAAAGAGGCCGAGCTTGCTCAGCTGGAGAAAATAAGAGAAGAGATTCTCAAGAAGCATGGAGGCACTGGTGTACAGAACTTGTTGAACAAAGCCGTTTTCGATTTTCTAGATATGATAACTGTCTATCCAGTGCATGATGCCAATGCCCTTGCGGATGGAGATGGAAATGTCTTGCCAGATGTCTTTCTGGTGCCCAATGGAATAACAGCCAAGGAATTTGCTGGTGTCATCCATACAGATCTAATGGACAGCTTCATACATGCCATCGATGCAAGGACAAAGATGCGAATCAGTGACAAGCACGCTCTTAAGGATCGAGACGTCATTTGCATTATTTCAGCAAAGTCACACCCGACTCGCAAGAGATGACCATGGACCATTGATTGGGCTTCGCTATAATCTATCATTGGATTGAGATGACTTGATTCGCCTAATGATGCCCGCAACAGTGGATGGACTGCGAGCGATTCGCTGCTCATCCCATAGCATCACTGTGATGTCTCCACAACTAGAGCCTTTCCTGTGAAGGTCCATAATGTATTCGAGTTCCTCCTGGGGCACCCGTTTGCCATTCGTGAGGTTGAACATGACTATCAGCTGAGTCAATAGTTCTTGACGTCCAACAGCATGCCTGAACATAGTGAGTTGCTCAGCCTTTCGAATCGCCCTCCTCTTGGTAATCTTCACATCCCTGATGCATGGTTTCGCTTCAACTTCCAAGGAATCGAGAAGGCGTATCAGGAACTGTTTATTCACAAGAGTCCCAATGGATATATTGTAGGCCCGGATGCTCGCACAACCATCACCGTCTGACACTCCCTGCAAGAACGCAATTCGCCAATGCTCTGGCATCTGCAAAATCCAATCAGCTTGAATAGGAGTTGCGTCCTTCGGAGTAGATGTCTTTAGTCCTAGTAACGTTTTTCTGACCCACATCAGAAAGGGAGTTCTGGCACTGTACCAGGTTCGCTTCACATAGGTTTCCCCATTCTCTAGCTGTCCTACGAAGTCCTTTCCCTGGTATGATGAGATACCTATCTTTCCCAACGCATAGCAGAATCCTCTTCCGAAACCTTCACTCCAGCTGTATTTCCGGCTGAGCCCTAAAGATACACATGTTGAGGGACCTACCTTCTTTCCAAAGCCACCGTCCGAAAGCAATGCACCAAGGAGCCACATGAATGCGAGTTCCTTTGGCATCTCTCCAAATCGTTGTTCATATTCGCCCATTTCTACCGTTTTCAGAGATTGAATCTGCTCAAGGACATCGAGCACGTCTTGGGGAGAAATAATCTTCAAAGGAACTCGAATGAACTTCTTTAGTTTCCCTCCTCGTGTCATTCTGAGAGGTAGCCATTTTTTCCCCTGTTCTAGAGATTCAGTGGGGACAGAAGAGGCGATTCTGATGAGCCTAGGCAGCACACCTGGGTGTAACCTCTTCACAACATCATCTTTCGTGAATCCTGCTCCTTGAGCGATGTCTGAGAGAAATCCGCCACCCTGAAATGAGCGTAGGAAACGAAAGAACTTCTTGGCATGCTTTCGATCAGCTTCATAGTCAGCACGGCGTCGAATCTCCTTTGCAATGTAGAGATTCCCAAGGCGGCGGTCCAGCATTCTCGTGTCAGTAACCCCATTCAGCTTGGCCAATAGGCTGTTGAGCTTCTTGTTGACTTCTTCGCAAGTCAACGATCTGTTTAACATATAGTATATCACTGGCTTAACGCCGTCGCGAACCCACTGTTTGATGGTGGAAACTCTGTACCCAGTCTTCGCTGCTAGACTGAGGATTTCGCTCCTTGCAACGAACTCCCTAGTATGATAGTCACGAAAAAGCTTAAGATGGTCCTCTGCAACCCTCAAAAGCTCGGGAAGATTCTCACGGTCGGAAAAACATGGAAAGTCACGATTTATGATTTCCTTGAGCCGCTCAATAGACTCAATCCTGAAACCACGGACTTCTGGTATCGCGAACTTGACCTTGCACAGGAGGGAGTGCTTCGTCCTCGATGCTGTCAAGGATGGAACAACATGTCGGACAAGATAGGGCAAGTGACCCTTCATGAACAAGGAAGCAATTCTCTCAGGGGTTTCTGCCCGACGTGCGATTCCCGAGGTAGCACCGCCCTTCTCTAGCTCCTTGACAAATTTGTAAAACTCGATTGTTCGGCGTTTCCTTAGCTCAAACATCCTAGTCTGCTCATATTCTCGGTCGGGATACTTCCCATCAAGCTGCTTCTGTACATCTTCCCAGCTCTCAAGTCCACCGAGCTGCTTCTTGAACTTAGCAATCAAGGTCTTCGCTTCGGATTTGGAGACTCCCCTCTCCACTATTGTGTATAAGTTAGGCATACGTCCACGCAGTGTCCAGTCTACCGCAGTGCTTTTGTTGAAGCCGAGATTCATGGCAATCTCTTTGACTTCTTGCTGTTTGATGGTTTTTCTCTCTCCAAGTGCTTGGAGCAACTTGAAATGATAGGCGGCCCCCTTCATTAGGGAGTCATAGTCATCACGGTCCCGAATGCCTGGGAATTCGTCCCGAATCATCGTTTTCAACTTGTCAAGCGACCTGAGTTCTTGGCCGCGGATTCGAGGTATGCATGCCTTCACTTCCCGGGGCTCACCCCGACGGCTCTTATACACACGCCCCGATTCTTGTTCCTCGTCAGGATACTCTTCAGTTAGCGACATCTTGTCACTCTCAATGTCATGAAACTGCATTACGGGCGACTCGCTACTGATGCAACCGCCATCGTCCCGTGAGATCACGGCTTTCTGGTCCGTCTTACAATCGGTGTTACAGCAATCTCGGTGCAATCCCGGTGACTATGTTGTGGTTTGAGCTATATAACCTCCTGAACTATGAAAACGGTGTTGCAGGCCACTATGCTCTCAATTGAAGGATCCAAAATACTGTTATTGGATTCATTGACTACGTGAACCTCATACAGTTTCCCATGTCACTGAGGAGCGAAGAATGCAGACTTGAAAGGTGACTTTCAGAGATAATCGTCCGTGTGATGGTTGGGGTGGCAAAGGCGGGAATAGAGCTAGCGGTTGAAATGGTTTGGCATCCTGTAGGGTCGGATCTAGTGCAATTGTTCTCCCAATGTCCAATACTTGCCAATCAGTGGCAAATAGGTGAAGAAGCGTGCCTTTGAGGGGTCCAAACGCCCATTCTCTCCTAGTACTGATTCGTCTATATGTACCGCAACAACTTCGGCAATGAACAAATCATGAGATCCAAGTCCAACTATTTGCGTTGTCTTGCATTCTATGTTGATTGGGCACTCCTCTATCATTGGCGATGTTACTTTGGATGCTTTTGCAGCTGTGAATCCACACTCTGCGAACTTGTCAAAGTCACGGCCTGACTTTGTGCCGGAGAACACAGTCGCCTCAATCTGCTTGGCTGACGGGATGTTCAGGACGAAGTCACCAGCTTCTTGCACCATTTTGTGGCTGTAACGATTTGGCCTTATGCCAACTGCAATTGTGGGCGGCTTACTACATACATTAGCAGCCCAGGAGAGCGTAATTATGTTGGGATTTTCTGCCCCGGTGACACTAAGGAGGACAACAGGACAAGGAACTAATGCCGTGGAGGGCTTGAACTCGCGCTTCATAAGTACTAAGACCGCGTCCAGACTTAAGAAAATGTTGCAGTCGTCAAGTTTAAGATGGTAATGGTTTGATTTGGCGCGTCGTCAGATTGAGAGGTTTCAACGATGGCTCGAATACTTATTGCAGATGCATTAGCAGAATCAGCTGTGCAGAAAATGAAAGATGCAGGTCTTGAGATTGTTCTCAGGAATAAGGAAAAGGATGGCCCCATTGAGGAGCAGATCAAAGGATTTGATTGTGTTGTTATCCGAAGTGCTACAAAGATGACAAAAGACGTCATAGCCGCTGCTGACAATCTGAAACTGATTGTAAGGGCAGGGGTTGGCTTGGATAATGTGGACCAAGATGCTGCTAAGACGCACGGAGTGAAGGTGA
>JABCTJ010000069.1 GCA_018238375.1 Candidatus Thorarchaeota archaeon | reverse complement strand
AGTCCGCTGTCAATGGGGAGGATAACAGCCCTCTCCACACCACTCTTTCTCATTGCTGTCCTCAGGTTATCAACCGGCGAGTCTAGCTGAGGCCTGTGTCCTACGGTATTTGCAGCAACTCTCCGTGCCTCTAGGTCCTTCTGGCTTATCATGTGTCGTGTCCACGTATGAACGTGTGAGTCAATCACTCGCAATTAAGTACGCCCAAGCGAGGACTTCGCATTTCACCCAGATATTGCTTCCGAAGTGTTATTCCTCAGCTCCTCGTGGACTTTTCGCAGGTTGTTCACTACGTGAATTGGGACTGTAACGCTGCCAAGGTTTCTATGGGCTCCATCGCCATGATAGTCGCTTCCTCCGGTTTCTATCAGGCCTAGACCTTCTGCTAATAACTGGACCTCACCTGGCTTCACATTGAGGCGAAGGTGTTGGTAGTCATATTCAATCTCCACGCCTAGGAGGCCCAGTTCCCTTAGTTCAATGAGAGTAGAACGTAAGTCCGGGAGTCGCATGGTCACTGGATGCGCAAGCACCGGGACTGCTCCCTCTGATTTCAGAAGACTGATTGCTTCCCCTATGTCGGCGCGTTCTTTCTTTACATATCCGGGCTTTCCCTTTCCCAGATATTTATGAAACGCCTCTTCTATATCCCTCACATATCCTCTCCGTATCAGCAGCTTCGCCATGTGTGGGCGGCCTGGAGCTTTGACTCCCTGGAGTATCTGATCAATGTCATCATCTGATATTCGGATGCCTTCAGATTCAAGACGGTTCTGCATCTTTGGGAAACGTTTGCGCCTGGACTCCTCAAGCGCCTTCAACCTCTTAACTAGTTTCGGAGCCCACGTGGGCACAAAGTATCCAAGCAGATGCGCCTCCACACCCTGGTACTCAGTGCTAATCTCTACTCCCGGTATTCTGATAGGGCATCCAGGCACTTCCGCATTCATGAACTCAACTAGCCCATCAATCGTATCATGGTCAGTGAGTGCTAAGGCTCCAAGGTTGAGGTCTGATGCAATGGAGAGAAGTTCCGATGGCGAATGGATACCATCAGATAGGTTCGAATGAGCATGGAGATCAGCACGGGCTCTCACCTTGTAGCGCCTCCATTCTGAGTTTTTCGACCAACGCCCGTACTTTGTGGCATACCTTTCGAATCTCCTGTCTTGTCAGGGTTTCACCTGAAGGACAGTCTTTGTCTACAACACACTTGCGCTTCCCTACATGATATATGATTGGATAAAACTTGCAACCCTCTGGGCGTGACTCGTAGATCCCGCATGTCTTACTCTGAGGATCATAGAAATAGCAATGCCCCTCGACGTTTCTAAGCTGACAGAATCCATCAGGCGCTCGAATCAGGTAGTCCTTTCTTGAGTGGCCAAGTGTATCAATCCTCTCTGCATCTTCTCTAGTGAGTGTCATCTCAGTATCGATGCAGCAGAGTCTGACATCATTGCACGCACCATTGTGGTTGCAGTTGAAAGGTGCCAAGATAGATGGTTCTCCACTACAAGTTCCTTTGATTTGAAATTGGGTCTGAGGTATCAGAGTGCGGTCAGATTGCGGTTTAGCGGGTCATCACGCTGACGACGTTCACCATCCCTGCTTATTCATCATCCCGACATGATATCAAATGAGAACTGTGTTATATACGTCTTCTCGCAAGGCGTCTTGAGGGCGAAAGACCATCACTGAGATTATCTAGTGTTTCTGCTGTTTTATCAGTCGCCGTTATGCTGACTGTGCGCAGGCGTTTTCCTGTAATACTCAGATAGGCTGCGGCATGGACTCTGTTGATTTGCATCTTGAGATCTGACGGCTGGCTGATTGCTCCGAGGAGAAATCCTCTCCTAGTGAAGAATGCCATCAAGTGTTCAAGCGCTTTCATATCTATTCGTACCAAGCATCTCTCTCTTGTTATCCACAAAAGCCTTCCTAATTATCCCAAGCTGTCCAGTTACTCCTAGTCTGCCAATGAGGGATTAATCGGTTTTCTGCAACACCCTCGTATCATTGGGACAGAGAGCATTGGGGCATGGCCTAGAGATGGCAGCAATGTAGCAACGATATAGAACTGCAAGAATGAGAAGCGCCATGGGACTTCCACTGCAGCCAACATTCGAAAACCACGCAGAAACAAGCCAAACCTAAACGCAAGTAACGACCTGTAGTGACCAGACCTACGCAGCAAGACGAAGACCGTATTGTTAAAGATTCCAATTGCTGCGAAGGAGTGTTCATAGTGGGAACAGGCCAAGGGGCCCCGGGTCCATTGATACATTCCAAGTACGCAAGGTGCTTAGCAATTATCAGGTCTACTCCACGTCTAGACCTTGGGTTTGATTCGTAGCATCCGGAGGAACTGACTTTGTGGCGCGTTTTCGACGATTGAACACAAAGACTACACCAATTATCATTACGGCCACCAAACCGACGATTGACAGAAGGACCCGATCTGTCATTCCGTTCCATAGTCGCGTTCCAAGGGTGTTCCCCTTGGTTGTGCGGATTATGGTGCCACCAGAGCCAACTGCCCAGCCATGAGTCGAGTTGACAAAGTCTACCGCCATGAGGCGCCTGGTCACCGCTTTAGGCACGCTCTGTTCGTACCAATCTGCTCCACCGTTAGGCGTGTACATCACTGGAATCTTATCACCCACTATCCATCCGTTGTCCGCATCCAGAAACAAAATGTCCGTTAGATAGGGCAAGCTAAACCCGGACCCGCCAATGGGGAACCGTGCAGGGACAGGCAGTTCCACCCATGTCTGACCATCAGTCATATGTGCCAGTCGATCGTCTCCAACTGCCCAAGCCTCAGTTTCGCTGATACAGGACAGAGTCCAGCCGCCCCTATTCGAAACCTGCTCCCAGGTTTCTGCTCCATCTTGACTGTGATAGATACCATAGATGCCCATCGCCCATACATTGGAGGAGGAGAGGAATCGCATTTTCCTTGGAAGGTCATCAAAGGTCCATCCTGGGACCGACTCCCAAGTCTGTCCCCCGTCCACAGTCTTGTAGAGCGTGTCTCCAGTCGCTGTCCATCCGTGAGTGGCATTGATAAACTCAACAGTACTCATGCCGGCGAGTCCAATGACAAGATCAATCTTCTGCCATGTCTTGCCTGTGTCAGTCGTGTAGAAGAGACCACCAATACCCGTGATCCATATGGTATCCTCATCTACAATGTCAATCTGCATCAGATACTGTTCTTCTTCGCTCATCTTCACCTGCCACGAACTGCCACCATCATCTGTGTATAGAACAACCACATCAGTTGGAATGGTGGAACTCAACCGGCCTATGACCCAGCCATGGCTGGCATCTAGAAATGCAACATCTCGAAAGAGGGCATCGGGATAGTCGTGTTCAACCATTTCCCATGTCAGTCCGTCCGACTGCAGTGGAGTGAAGAGGGTCATTGCTGATACTCTGAGTTGCAACACACTCAATGTTAGCATGAGCACGAGGCATATCTGAAGAGCCCTTTTTCCTTTGAAACCATAGCTTGAGTGCACTGTCTTCACCGGTATCGTCCACTAGTGTGTGGTAAGCTGATATGTTCTTTCTGTCTAGAACGGCACATGGCCGCCGCCACCGCCCCCGCCACCACCACCCGACAATGTGACATACTGATAGTCACTACCGAGATAGTGGTTGGATGAATCATACGCCTTGACTTGCACCTTCATCTGAACATAACCCTGAATGAGAGTCCAAGAGACATAGTAGTCACCGTAGTAGCTGGGCGTGTAGTCTGTACCTACATGTATATAGCTTGTCCAATATCCTGAGCTGCTCTTGTACTTCACATAGACCTTCACATAGTCCATTGCTGTGTAGTGATTCACACGGACGTATCCAGTTGTACCTGCAGACTCCCAGGCCCTGTAGATCAGTGAGGATGCAGGAATGGGATCGGTGGCATCCAGTGGATTGTAACCCCAGCTGACCTCATTACCATCGCCAATTGAGTCTCCGTCAGTATTCCAGTTCAGTGGATTTGTGCCATAAGCGTTCACCTCGGCACCATCCGAGAGGCCATCGTTGTCACTATCGCTGTCAAGTGGATCCGTGTTGTAGGTTTTTAGCTCAGCACTATCTGATAGTCCATCGCTATCTGTGTCGTAGAGGTTGGGGTTTGTTCCGTAGAAGTAACTCTCCGCGTCGTCAAGCAGACCATCACCATCAGAGTCATCACCATAGTTGAGCCATTCTCCCACGTGGTTGTATGTCCGCTGTCCGTCATACTTGTCGGACACTAGGTTGGTATGAAACATACTCCAGAAGGTGGTCTGATTCCAGGCGTCAATGGAGTGTACGCTGCTTATAGTGACTACCGGATCACTATAGGGATCTCCGTGGTGAATGTCAGTTAGGGGTAGACCTAGAAGATCCTGCGCCGCGGCAGTAGTAAATCGGATTCCGTCAGAGTAACTTGACGGATCTTCGTTAAGGGTGTTCATGAACGAGGTTCCTGGACATAGCGACCAAAACACCGGACTTGGCCACACATCTCCATGAGGCAACCCGGAGATAAAGGAAACTATGTACGCCCAGTTATTGAGGGGATCAGCAAGCCACGTTCCTGCATTGGGTGTTCCCATGGTGACAATCTGGCCAAAGTTGATCTCGTGAGTATCAAAATCTGTTCGCTTCAGTCGGAGCATTTCCCTTGCAATCACGCCGCCCATACTGTGGCTTACTATGTTGACCTGACTGCCAGCTGGAAGGCTGAGAAGTTCGTTGGCGAAGTCTATAGCAAAGTCCGAGATTGTGCATCCACAGTGGACGGCAATTTTCTCACACTCTGTGGTGGCTCCATAGGCAGAAAAGTAGGAGAAATACCTGACTTCGTCGTAGGTTGTGAAGTAGTGGCGAAATATGAGGGTTTCCGCCATGTCGTAAAAGATGTCGTCGCTACCGAAGTAACCGTGAACGAAGTATACGTATCTCTTCAGCGGATGTAGCATGCTCCGCTGGGCGTCAATCACTCTTCCCAAGGGGGGCATTTTCTGACTGCTAGGATCTACAGATTGCTGGACATGCCACGCAGTAAGTAGTGCCCCGGCCTCTGCATCAATCAGGCCACTGAATCCAACTATGTTCGAATCCAGGTCTGTCGGAGAATGACATGCCAGTACTACCGCTCTTTGTGGGCGCCGCTCTGCAATCTCATCATAGAGGTTTGACCACGGTAGTATTGTATCTGAAACTTCAAGGCCGTTGGGTTGACCGTGACCGACGAGAACAAGAACATCAGAATGGAATGGTGTCCAGTTTCTCGAAGGTTGTTGTCTTCACGATGCAATCGACCCCGGAGATTTCGTGAAGTAGCGTCCTCGTCGCAAGGTCTACGTTCCCATCATATCCTTCAGCGCTTATGACCCAGACAGTCGGTTCAGCCATCGAATTCAGAATGCCTAGGCCAATCAGTGGTAGTACTAACAACAGGAGTACGGTAAGGTTTCTCATCTTATTTCGGTAAATCATGCAAATCCCCTCAACTTGGTTTCTCTGTAAGAGCAAGGAACTCAGTCCGATGGGACTGAGGTCTTCACTAGCATTATGCAGCCACCAGAATATAAGGACCCCTCAACTCGATTGTTATGGCAGTCCTCTCATGGCACGGTCAACAGGCGCCTTTGGAGGCCACCTTAGGAACTAGCTCTCGCGTCTTTCTGGATTCCCTCTGAAGAAGATGGTCGAGTCAGCCTAGACAGTCATCTTCGTGATGCTCTGGCTTAACATCCGGCCAACTCAGAAAAGAAGTTCGTTCTATCAGATGTGTAGTTGATCAACGAAGATCATCATCAAGATGGTAAACCGCTTGACTCTATTTTCTGAACACATGATCTGTTTACACTCACCACCACTGCACATGTCCCACCTTATGTAATGAGGTCTACGACATTGCAGACACAGTATATGTCTTCACCGACAAGTTCAAGAAACCAGATGTTAAAGGCGGTCCAACTTCTAAACAGCTGAGAACATCCTCGAAAGCTCCTAAACACGTGTTGTGAGAACCCATGCGCATCGCAATCATCAACAAGGAGGCCTGCAGGGCCAAGGATTGTACGCACGAGTGTCAGAGATTCTGCCCCAGCGTTCGTGCAGGTCGTGAAACAGTCATATTCCCGGATGGACCTAACAAACCACCCGTCATAGTGGAATCGCTCTGTTCCGGAGCTGCGATGTGCGTTAAGAAGTGCCCATACAACCAGCATGGCGCGGTAATTAAAATCATCAACCTTCCTGAGGAACTGGAAGCTGACACCAGTCATCGCTACGGTGTGAACGCTTTCAAGCTATTTCGATTACCAATTCCAAAGGAGGGTAAAGTTCTCGGTCTCATAGGTGCCAACGGGGTTGGCAAGACCACCGCTCTCCGAATTCTCGCAGGGGAACTCAAACCGAACCTAGGCCGCTATGATGAACCACCAGAATGGGATGAGATTATTCGGGCGTATCGAGGCTCAGAGCTCCAACCCTTCTTCGAGAAGATGCAAGCTGGAACGATTGTACCTGTTCACAAGCCGCAGACGATTGCGGATCTTCCCAAAGTGGAAGCGGTTGCTGACAAGCCAATAAGCGAACTCCTTGAGTCGGCAGATTCGTCTGGTCGACTGAAGGAAATGAAACAAGGCATGAATCTGGAAGAGATATGGGACCGCCCCATCAAGTATCTCAGCGGTGGTGAGCTTCAGCGTGTGGCGATTACAGCCGCAATAGTCCGCGAAGCCGAAATCTACTTCTTTGATGAGCCAACTGCATATCTCGACGTTCGGGAACGTCTCAGGGTCGCCCGAGCTATTCGTCAGCTCTCTGAGTTGGGCAAAACAGTTGTTGTTGTGGAACACGACCTCTCTATCTTGGACTATGTTTCAGATCTTGTCTGTGTCTTCTATGGAAAACCGGGCGCGTACGGTATAGTTTCTCATCCTCATGGGACAAGGGTCGGCGTGAACATCTTTCTGGATGGTTACATTCCTGATGAGAATATGCGTTTTCGCGATACTTCAATTTCATTCAAAGGGATGGCTGGTCAGGATGAGAAATGGGGCGGCTCAGAGCCCTTACTAGAATACGGCGATATGAAGAAAGAGTTTGAAGATTTCTCACTTAAGGTCAGGGGCGGGCGCGTATACAAGGGTCAGATAGTGGGCATTCTTGGCCCCAATGGGATTGGTAAAACAACTTTCGTCAAAATGCTTGCGGGTGAATTGGAACCTGATGAAGGAGCGGCGCCAACAAAGACAGTTTCTGGCTTCGAGATGAGAGTAAGTTACAAGCCTCAGTACATCAGCCACGATTATGATGGTTCAGTCAGAATGTATCTTCGTGAATCAGGTGGGGACCTCGTGGACTCACCTGACTTCAACACGTCTGTCATCAGGAAACTTGAACTTGAACACTTGATGGAACATGCAGTCACGGACCTGAGTGGGGGGGAGCTTCAACGCGCGGCCATTGCGCGATGCCTTGCAAACGAGGCTGACATTTACCTGTTTGACGAACCCTCTGCATTTCTTGATATAGAACAACGGCTTGCCAGTTCTAGAGCGATTCGTCGGACTGTGCAAGCTGGAATGAAGATGGCTTTCGTTGTCGAGCACTCCCTTCTCATGGCAGACTATCTCAGCGATAGCATGGTTGTATTTAACGGAGTGCCCGGGAAATCAGGAGTTGCATCGTCAGTTACTACGCTTCGTATTGGTATGAATGCATTCCTTAAGCAGATGGGAGTCACCTTCCGTAGAGACCCTCAGACCGGTCGTCCGCGGGTCAACAAGGATGGGTCTCAACTGGATGGCCAACAGAAAGCGTCTGGAAATTACTATTACATTGGCAAAGGAAAGTGAGCATAGCATCCTTTACTTGTGAAGGGTTCTCATCCAGTATTTCTTGCTGCTATTCTTCTTCTCTTCGTCCATCTCCGCAAGAATACGGATCGCTTCGTTTCCGCAATCAATCGCTGCAGCTTCGCCTTTCACCGCGAACTCGTCCTTCACTCGGTTAGCATATACTGCGCAGACTGTTCCTGCCCTGAACCCGTATATGCCTGCAATCGTGAGTAGGGTGGATGCCTCCATCTCGAAATTCACAACATTCGCTTTCTGAAGGTCGTCAATCAATGTAGTGCTCCAACTCTGGACATAGTTATTGAATCCCGGTCTTGACTGTCCAAGATAGAACGAGTCTGTGGATGCGGTAATCCCTAGATGATAGTCCAGATCCAACGAGTCCGCAGCCTCAACCAATGCCATAACAACTTCGTAGGATGCCACGGCAGGATACTCAGGTCGTACATACTGCTTACTCGTCCCATCCAGTCTGACTGCGCCTGTGGATATGATCAGATCACCAATCTGGATGTCTTCCTTCAACGTAGCGCAGGAACCAACTCTGATGAAATCCCTTGCTCCAACATTAGCCAGCTCTTCGATAGCAATAGCGGCTCCAGGACCTCCTATCCCTGTGGAACATGCAGAGATTGGCACTCCCTTGAAGATTCCTGTGTGAGTCAGATATTGTCTATGCGATGCCACTTGTCTGAATGAATCCCATCGCGAGCTGATCTTCTCAACCCGTTGAGGATCACCTGGCAATATCACTGCCTTGGCGATATCTCCCTTCTCCGTTTCGATGTGGTATTGCTTTCTATCCGGAGTTTCAGGACGCCTTGCAGAAACAGTCTTCCTTGTCATATCACGAACAACCAATACATGCTAATGATACTGCTACCTATTTCCGTTTCGGATGCAACAAACTGAGC
>JABCTJ010000005.1 GCA_018238375.1 Candidatus Thorarchaeota archaeon | reverse complement strand
CACTATGGCAAGTACATAGCCAAGATTGATCTTAACATCAGGAAGAATCTGGGTGAGCGAAAAGGAAAACTCATCCTTGTGACTGCAACCAATCCAACCCCTGCAGGTGAGGGTAAGACTACAAACTCGATTGGTTTATCGATGGCTCTCAACGCCACGGGGCACAATGCAGTTGTAGCACTGAGAGAGCCTTCCCTTGGCCCGGTGTTTGGTGTGAAGGGAGGCGCTGCTGGTGGCGGGATGTCTCGAGTTCTGCCATTCGAGCGAATTAATCTCCTATTCACCTCTGACTTCCCTGCGATATCTGCTGCGCATAATCTTCTTTCAGCCATGATTGATAATTATGCACATTATGATCACCAGCCGGAACTGGATATCAGGAGGATCTATTGGCCCCGTGCTGTGGACATGAATGATAGAGCTCTCAGGAGAGTCATCATTGGGCTTGGCGGACGGTTTGACGGATTGCCACGAGAGGAGCGATTCATCATCACTGCAGCATCCGAAATAATGGCAATCATGGCGCTGGCCAAGGATTACCCTGACCTGAAAGCGCGATTGGGTAACATTCTCATTGGAAGAGATCAGCGACTGAAGGAGATGCACGCCCGAGACCTTCAGGCGGAAGGCGCAATGGCAGTACTGCTTCGTGATGCTCTCAAGCCTAATCTTGTGCAGACGTGCGAGAACACACCAGCAATCATCCATATAGGGCCATTCGCAAACATTGCTACTGGCACGAGCTCCATAATCGCGACAGACATCGCCCTGAGACTGTTTGACTATGTCGTGATAGAGGCTGGGTTCGGCGCGGACCTTGGTGCTGAGAAGTTCTTCAACATCGTCACCAGAGCCGGCGAATTTGGCGTTGATGCTACAGTCCTATTGACGACCATTCGCGCACTCAAGCATCATGGAAAAGGAGACCTCGCCGCGGGATTCCCGAATCTTGAGAAACACATGGAGAACATCCAGAATTTCGGCGTGCCAGCAATCATTGCTCTCAATCGTTTCCCAGACGATACTGACAAGGAGATCGCCCTCCTGAAGAAGATGTGCAAGAAGCGTGGTTGGAAGATGGAAGTTTCAGAGGTCTTTACCAAGGGCGGCGAAGGTGGAAAAGCACTAGCTTCTGCTGTCATTGAGTCAATAGGCAACGAAAGAAGCGAGATTAAGTATACGTACGACCTTGACGATGACCTGAGGACTAAGATTCTGAAAGTTGCGAAACAAGTGTACGGCGCGGATGGTGTCGATTACACAACCGGAGGTCGTGGACGTCTACGTTCACTTGAGAAGCGAGGTTATGGAAATCTCCCCGTCTGCATCGCCAAGACTCAATTCAGTCTATCCCATCACAAGTCATTGCGGGGTAGACCAACTGGCTTTGAGATGGAGGTGGTAGGTGCCGATGTCAGTGCTGGAGCTGGTTTTGTAATAGTCTACATGGGTGACGTGCGACTGATGCCAGGATTACCCGAGGAACCTGCAGCCATTCGAATGAATATCGACGATGATGGAGACATCATCGGCGTTTCCTAGGCGGTGACAAGTCATGTCTTCAAAGGAATTCACAAAGGACGAGGTCTTCAAGGATCACATAATTAGTGGCAGGAAGCTCTCCAAACACATCAGACGCGAGATCAAAGTGGAAGTAGCGGCCTTAACTGAACAGCACGGAATCCCGCCAAAGCTTGTCACAATCTTGGTGGGAGCGGACCCGGGCTCGCAGATGTATGTTCGGATGAAAGTCAAAGCCTCGAACAAGGCTGGGATTCTCTCGGAGAATCATGACCTTCCCGAAAAAACCACACAAGACGAGCTACTGACTCTAATTCAGAAATTAAATGCAGATCGTGAGGTTCACGGAATTCTCGTGCAGCTTCCCCTGCCAAAGCACATTGACGAAACGGCTATCATCAGTGCCATAGATGCACGTAAGGATGTTGACGGGTTCTCTCCCACGAACATCTATCGGTTATTCTATGGAGAGGAAGAGCTGAGCTCAGCCACTCCCCAAGGGATCGTGACGATGCTGGACTACCTTGGGATGGATGACCTTTCTGGAAAACACGCGGTCATCATCAACAGATCCAACATTGTTGGGAAACCTCTGATTATGCTTCTTTTGAATCGCAACGCTACTGTGACGGTCTGCCACTCACGAACAGCAGATCTCGCGTCCTTCACCCGGCAGGCTGATGTGTTGGTGACTGCTATCGGTAGGCGGAAATCAAAGGAGGATCCCTTTTACATCACATCGGACATGGTTAAAGAGGGTGCAGTAGTCATTGATGTGGCAACCCCACATGGCGATGTCGATTTCGAGAATGTGAAGGAAAAAGCTCTCTGGGTGACGCCTGTTCCTGGCGGAGTTGGCCCAATGACAATCACAATGCTTCTCAAGAATGTAATCGCAGCCTACACAGCTCAGATTTCATAGGCTTCTCAATCGGAGAGAATAGAAACCCCACTCCCAAACGCTTTTGTAGAAGGCCGCTCCGTGCGGGCCGCGGTGACTCATATGAAGATTGTCGAATGCGTGCCCAACTTCTCTGAAGGCAGGCGCAAAGACGTGATAGACGCCCTTGAAGGGGCAATACGAAGCGTTGAAGGCGTCAGACTTCTGGACATCGAGTTCGATCCCGATCACAATAGGTCAGTTTTCACTTTCATCGGTGAACCTCAGAAAGTCAAGGAGGCAGCCCTGAAGGCCGCTGACATTGCAGTGGAGAAGATAGACCTCACAAAGCAGGAGGGAGCTCATCCCAGAATGGGGGCGGTAGATGTAGTCCCATTCATTCCTCTCCACGGTACGACTATTGGAGAATGCATTGAGCTCTCCAAGCAGTTCGCTGAGGAGTACTCAAAGAAACATAGCGTACCTGTGTATCTCTATGCCAAGGCAGCAACACGACCTGAGCGTTTCGACCTACCAAATATCCGGGAGGGCGAGTTTGAAGGCCTCCGTGAGTCAATTGGCAAAGATTCAGCGAAGAACCCGGACTACGGCCCCAATAAGATTCACCCAACTGCAGGAGCCACCGCGACAGGCGCTCGGAACTTCCTGATTGCAATCAATTTCAACTTGAACACGACGAATGTGAACGTCGCAAAGGCTTGCGCAAATGCAGTGCGTGGCACCACAGGTGGTTTCGTAAATGTACAAGGCATAGGACTGGACTTGCCTGACAAGGGTATGGTACAGGTTTCATTGAATCTTACTCATCCGAAGCGAACCAAGATTCATCAGGTTCTGGAAGTCGTAAGAAACGAAGCAAAGCGTTTCGGTGCTACTGTAGTTGAAACCGAGATAGTGGGCATGGTTCCGCTGTTTGCCCTGCTTGATGCGTTGAAATACTACCTCCAGCCCGAGAAGCTCGACGAATCTATGATTCTTGACCTACACTATCTTGGTGGAGCGGAGGGTCCAAAGGAGAAGACCTTCTCTGAGATGACTCTTATCGAGTTCGGAGACCAAATTAGAAGAGCACGTGCCACGCCTGGAGGAGGAAGTGTTGCAGCCGCCTTAGGCTCGTACGGCTCAGCTCTAGTTTGTATGGTAACCGGCCTATCTCTCAGTGGTCGCAGGTTTGCAGCGATTAAGGAGGAGATGCTCAAAGTCCGACATGCAGTGGAAAACGACCGTGGAGTACTCATGGGTCTTGTTGAAGAGGATTCCGTGGCTTTTGATGAGGTTATGAATGCTTTCAAGATGCCCGAGGAAATCCCTGCAGAGAAAAAGCAAAAAGAAAAAGCAGTTCAGGCAACAACCAAGGGCGCGGCTGAGGTTCCCCTGCAGACAATGCGTCATTCATTCAAGGCACTTGAGGGTGCAAAAATCGCCGCTGAGAAAGGGAACATCAATACGATCACTGATGCTGGCATGGCCGCACTGGCATTGCTCGCAGCCATTGAAGGTGCTGCTCTAAACGTGAAGGTCAATCTTGGCAATATCACCGACAAGGACTTCGCGAAGAAGATGGGTGATGAAGTTGAGGACCTGCTAACGAAGGGCCGTGCACTCAAGGAAGAGATTATGGCTATTGTCGATGATAGGATGAAGCAGCTCGCCGAGAGTTCGTAACTCACTCCCTTAGGATGGTCAGGGAGGCTCCTTGGCCTATCTTTGTGAAAAAAGGCACACCCCCTGCCTTCTTGATTGCTTCGGCGACTTTCTCTTCATTGCCCGGCGCGAACGCAAGAATCGTACCCCCGCCACCACTGCCGTTTATCTTGCAACCCAGTGCGCCCGCCTTGGTCGCCGCACGGATCATCCTTTCAATCTTGGGGGTGGACCGTTCGAAGCCATCTCTCAGCAGCGTGTGGTGTTCATCCAACATTGCACCAATAATTTCTGGGTCGGGGCGTCTGTTTCTAAGGATATCTAGAGCTCGGTTTGTGAGGTCTCTATTCCGAATGGTAGTTTCTGTGATGACCCTGCAATGCTTTGGAATCTTATCCAGATACTCCTGAACCTCGATGAGGGGAGTTTCTCTATGATCGAAATCATCAATCTGTGATGTCAGGTGTTGATAACCCTCCTCCACTGTCAGTCGTATCTTTTTCAGGTCTCCGACTGTGTCTTGTTTTTTCTCTTGGGAGTCCCCTATGATAATGCCCTCAAGGCGCGCATCAAGCCTAGTCAGTCGGTTGTTATGTCCACAGTCAACGTGAATGATTCCTCCCATGACTGATGCGAAGTGATCCATCATCCCCCCACTCTCTCCGAACTCGGTGACTTCAGCATCGAATGCTAGTTGGACGCGTTCTTCCTCCTCTAGTGTAGATTCCGCTAGCTGCGCAACAGTCATCACTGATGCAACGGATAGGGCTGATGAACTCGAGAGACCTCCCGCAAAGGGGATATCGCCACTCACTCTAAGGTCCGCACCAAGTGAAGGCCGGATATTTCTTCGTGAAAGGACGTTGAATGCGCTACGAAGGTAATCCCGTCTGTTTCGGTAGGTGACGTCAGTATCAAGCTGGAATGAGTCTGTTGTTCCCAAGTCAATATAGTTCACCTTGATCGACTTGTCATCTCGTGGTGAAGAGTAGATTCCGATTGTCTTGTCTATCGCTGCAGGAATCACAGGCAACCCAAGGTAGTCGCTATGCTCGCCGAAAAGGCACACACGCCCGGGTGCCAGCACACGAAAGGGTCTTCGTATTCCCATATTCGCTACCCGCCATTTAATGGATGATTGGTTGAAGCGACCTATTTCGAACCTAGCGCCATTTTAATGGCTGTGTTGAAGTCTTCAGGAGTTACGAGTGGGGATTCGATTTTAAGATCCTTGTAGGCGTTCTCGATTCTTGCAAGGATTTTATCTTCGGTCGTCTTTGCACCAATAAGAGCCTTCTCAACTCCAGAGAGAGCGTCGCTTGGCAGCATGAAGAAGTCGCCACTTATGACTATCTCGTGGATTCGATCTTCAACTTCCTCCACAGTGACCCTGATGAGACCTCCCTCAGCCTTGTAGCTTGCAGTTCCAATCTGTGTGGTGGCTGAGATTTGCACTGTTCTTGCATCGAGTCTCCCACCTCGTCGCCAGTGCAACCATTCGTCAGAGAGATACCTCCCCCTCATCTGAGCCATGCGACTCTTCTCCCAATCTGATAAGTGTCCCAGTTTGAGTTCGATGTCAAGGGTTTCCTCATACAACCGTACAAGGTCCTTCTTGACTTCGTTGCGGTCTGGTATTCCCCCTGTTTCGAGTAGAATTGTGCTCATTCTCTCTCTCAGGCTCTTTGCAATCTTATCCCTGAACTTCTCGTCTGGCACTCTCAGCACCTTCACCATCATATCGAAGTTGAAGTCAAAGATCAGGTTTCCAGTCAGGATTCTTGCGTCACCGACATCACCCGCTCCGTTTCCAGAAACCTTCTTACCTCCAGCTTGAATGTCGTTGACCGGCTTGAATTCAGCATCGATTCCAAGATTCCTATAGGCTTGGACCGGTGCCTGCAGGAATTTTCGGTAGTATGCGTCTATACCCCTTGGTGTTGTTGGACTGTCGATTCTACTTATGAGTTGATAGAACATCTGGCCTTCATCAAGGTAGACCCCGCCTCCACCAATCACTCTTCGAGTAACAAAGATGTCATTCTTCTGACAGAACTCGAGGTCAATGTCTTTGTCAATCTCTTGGAAGTAACCCAAGCTAACGAGTGGTTTTGCTGGCCAACAGATAACGAGAGTGTTCTCAGATTCGCCCTCAGTTATTCCTTGGGCAATCATGTCATAGATTGTTTGAGTTTCTAGCGGGTCAATGGGGCCGAGGTCTAGCAGTCGCCAAGTTTCGAGTATCATCGTGATTTCTGGTGGGACGCCTCGACACATAAAATCCTAGTTATTCAACCGTGGCTGCGAATTGAGGAGTTGGGCATCAAACTTCTGTTGCTTTCATAGTTGAAAGCGGAACCATTGGGCTGATTAGTTTCTAGGAGCGCAGAATCAAGTTTCGAATTACGCTCAGGATACTGTGCTTGCATTCCTAGTATGTACACTGCCTTATGGAATCCGCTTAGTTTCATTCAGGCCAAACCCGTCCCTCTTGAGAGCTCCTCTTGAACGAACTTCTCCCTGCTCGCATCGTCGGCGTCTCGAACAAAGGTGTTAAGCTCTTTGACCATATCTGTGATTCCTTTCACTTCTTTCTCATAGTTCTCGACAGCGGTCCTGCCCGACTGCACGTTGGCGATTGCTGTGCAAGCAGCTTCTCCACTCTCGACTGCTAGCCGGATTCCTTCGCCCGACAATGGATTGCAGAGCCCTGCAGCATCCCCTACTAGGAGAACATTATCCTTGCCAGGAGTGAAATAGCCAAAGGGAATCGCCCAGACTTCCGTTTCGAGAAGCCGATTGGGGTCAAAGGAGAACTCGTCAGAGAGCCACTGCCTTAGTTTCTTCAATGCCTCTGCGATGTTTGGTGTCTGGTGCGGAACGACCCCCAATCCAATGATGTACTTGTCCCGCTTTGGGATCAGGTAAGCATATGAAATCGAAATGTCACCTCTGAAGAAGCCGTAGAAGCTCTTCTCGAAATCTCCAGTTGCATCCCAATGTTCCTGCCCAACAATCATCACGGGTGCGTTCATCTCTGGGAAGAGGATTTTCCGAATGGTGGACCTTACGCCATCAGCACCCACTACGAATCGCGAACCTATCCTGAGCTCACCATCATTGCCTCTAGCGATAATCTCGTTTCTTGCAGAGGTGCGTAACTCTTCAACTCGTGTTTCATATCTGATATCCACACCAGCATCCTCTGCAAGACCCAAGAGCCATAGGTCGAACTTGTCACGCTTGATGTTGTGGATTCTGTAGTTCCGAACGCGTCCTGCGTTCGCTTTTCCACTCGGCGGCACGTAATGGAGTCCCAGCTCAGGAGGATCCGCCCGGACTTCTTCCGGAATGCTCGCGCCGACTATATCCTCTATGACCTCGGGAGCAACCAAGGGAAGGATTCCGCCGCAAGCCTTGTGACGACCTCGGGCGCCCTGTTCCAGCAGCATGACTTTCATCCCGAGTGCGGAACAACAAATAGCGGTGCTGGAGCCAGCTGGTCCACCTCCTGCTACTACAACATCAAAGTCCTTAATCGGAGGACACCTCGCTACGCAAATTTCCGCCATCTCGCATTTTCTTCAGGATATGAATTAGAAGATCTAGCTTGAGGTCGGTCTGCCCCTCGAAATCGCCGATGTAGGCCTCTCTCTCCTCACCAAGTTCGTAGCAAGTCGAATCATCAATATCCACGAGGAGGGCAGGCACTTCTGTATCCACGAAGTCCTCATGATGTTTGGTGTAAAAGGCTTCACAGCAGGACCCGATATACCCTCTGGCACCCTTGAGTTTGAACTCATCTATCGTTTCTATCAGATGCTCAAAAGTCTGAATCGTGCGGGTAGGCACATCGAATTCTTCTGCAATCTCGTAGATGTCACCAATTGAACATGCGCCGCATTTAGTGCAGCCCTCAATTCTGCGGTAGTCACAGTCTACCAATTTTGCGCAATAAGGAAGGAGTATGTAGTCAAAGATCTGCTTGTCTAGCTCATCTGGCATGAAGTTCACGGTCATAAGATGGTTGGAGTCCTCAAGCGAAACACCATACTTGATGAATGCTGTCTTCTTCACCGCTTCTAGCAGAATCTGAACAAGGTCTTCCGGTTCCACTCCGAAAATTCTGGCTCCAGAATCCTCAAAGAACTTGATTATGGTTTCCCTGATTGTGTCTTCGTCTGCGGATATATTCTTCATGCGAGCTTCAAGATCCATGATTGCTCTCTGTGGGAAGACTTGGAAATCACCAGTGATGAACGAGCTGATGATGAAGTTACCCGGAACATCCAGCGCTAGCGAAACCCTAATGAGACCACCCGGAGTCTTGCGAACAGCATTGACCTGACCTGCGGTTTCCTTTGGTCGTCTAACGAGGCGCACCCATTCTTCTGACTCGATGTATGGTAATCTCTCACGATACAGTTGTTCTTCTACGGGCAACAGGTCGCCTAGCCCTAGCTCAGTGTCTAGGATCTCCTGGAACCCTGCCACAAAAGCATCCTTGATCTCATCCAAAGGCGGCACATAACCCAGTTCCCATTTCAGGCAGGTCACTCTCTCCTTGACACTCTCGACTTCCTTGTCCTTGAGTTTCTCCACTGGTATTCTGAGGGAACGTAGCATCAAATCGACATCGAAATCAACCAAGAGCGTACCTTGATACATGAACGAGTCACCCCTTTCAGTGCCACCAGTTCCTGATATCTTCCGCCCATTGACTTCAATGTCATTCTTCGGTCTGAACTCCGCTTCCACACCAAGTCTTCGAAGAGATGAAACCGCTCCCGAACAGACGAACCTAGCAAGTCGATCTAAGTCTCTTCTCAATTCACTGATTCCGGGGGCCGACTTGTCAGCAAAAATTTCCCACCCAAGACACGTGGGCGTAAATAGAATTGCTCCTCCCCCAGTAATCCTCCGATTGATGTCGACTCCGTGTCGTTGACAATAGTCTACGCGAATCTCCTGCTCTATTGATTGATGATATCCAACTAGAGCCGTCGGGGGGTCGAACTGAAGAAACCTAACCGTGTTTGGAGTCTTGTTCTCGGAACGGCACTCGAGAATCACATCATCAAGCGCCATATTCTGCGCCCCGGTGAGGACGCCTGTGTCTAAGAGCCGCCATTCAGTCATTCTTACATTCACCACACTCATTTGAAAGATCTATCTATCAGCGAACAGCATTCCACCGAGAAGGATATTGACAGACCTCTCTCTTGCGCGTATGAATACCCTTCTTCGGTGGGGTATGCGATTCCATTCACGCCAGCATCGATTGCTAGCCTGTCAGTTTCCCTACGATGATTTCCTAGAGGCCTTGCGCACCCTAGGATTACAGGTTTATCTGGAATCGCCAGCCGCGTCGCAAGTATCACTCTGGCGATATCCATTGGGCTGGACGGAGTGACTTTTTCCATTGGGGTATCGTCCAGTGGCATGAATGCAACAACAATCACAGAGACCGGATTGTGCCGCGCAATCATCCTGATTGCATCTGCCTCCCCCTTGAGTTGTCCATAATGGAGTCCAGCAATCACGTGCGGCATGACTGGAACCCCCGCTTTTTCCAACAAGGTCATCGAAGTATCGAATATATCAACTGTCTTGTCCAAGTGACAAATCTTACGTAGCGTTTCATCCGATCCGATGATGTCCAGCATTGCACCGTCAATGCCCGCTTTGCCCAGCGCCATTGCGGTTTCTGGATACACGATCCCTGTATGAACCACAATGTCTAGTCCAAGCTCTCTCTTGACTCTGCCAAGGACTGGAATGAAGTCGAGTAAGGGCGTGTCACCGCGAAGGGTCGAGCCACCGCTTACTAGGCAGCCTTTGCCTCCGTTCTCCTTGACCTTTTGGCACGTCTTCCATAGCGCTTCGGGCGTGAGTGCTGGAATCATTGTTTCTAGAAGTTGACCTCTGCAGTGTTCACAATTCAGGGAACATCTGGCACCAGATATCGATATGCTTGGGAATCTGTACGGGTCTGTGGCAGTGTAGAATTCGGTTTCATAATGAACCATGCCTGGCATGTGGAACGCGATCCTATCTGAGAACCGAACCCTTGAGATGGAATATGCCTTCTCAAACAGGGGACTTAGCTCATCCTCAGGGAGGCTGAAGCAATCGTCAATCAACATGTCAGTTTTCGTCAAAGTCTGGATCCGCCGCCTCATAGGTGAGTGAGTAGTCCACCAGTTGCTTCCGGATTATTTCGACATCCTCAGCTGTCGGAATAAAAGGGAAGTTCCTCCAATGTCCTATGTATGCCTGATACGGAGTGCAGTTGCCAAAAGGTCGATTACAGGCGTTATCCATTGTTTCACCCCGACACCCTGATGTCATGAAAGCCTCGCCAGCGCTGACTGTTTCCTCCAAGCGATTGGGACTCACTCCGAAGTCAATTAGCTGCTCGCGATCATTGAACTTCATCATCTTGCTCGTTTCCAATTCCTTGTTGATGATGTAACGCGCAACCTGAACCCTTCGATAAGCACCAAGTGGCGGCTGTGGGTGATTCTCCATGGATGATCCTTCCTCAGGGAAAAAGGAGAATAGATGAGTGTGTGCGCCCATGTCTTGCGCTCTCTGAATGGACTCTATAATTTCCTTCTCTGTTTCGCCAACACCCACAATTAGGTGGACTCCCACGTTGTAGGGCCCGAATACATCAACTGCTTCCTCAACCGTGCTCCAGTATTTCGTCCATTTGTGGGGGCCTTTGACTCCCTTTCCACGCAGCTTGTCAAATAATTCAGGTGTTGCTGCATCCACTGCGATGCCAATCATATCTGCACCGGCAGCATGCACTCTCTGTAACCAGTCCTTGTTGATGATTGTGGGTGTAATAAGTACGGAGATTCTAGGGATGACCTTCCGAAGCTCCGAAACGACTTGAATGCAGTCTTCGCGCGCTTGACCAAGAGTAATCATTGACACACAGACTCGTTCAACATGAGGACACGCACCATCAGAGATTGCAGCCTTGACCTCATCAAGGGGGAATACGGGCCAGTCAACACGAATGAAGCTGTGGTCTACCCAATCAGTATCAGTCTGCCTGGAGCCAGAAAGGCCACAATAAGCACACTTCGCGTGACATCCCTCATCATACGTGAGTAATAGATTGATGCAGTAGAGCTGTGCATCCCGGAAGAACTTTCCTGGGACTTTCCCCATTGTCATGGCTGCAGCTAGGCTGGTTCTTACGTATTCAGGGGACTCCGTTGAGATTACTTCTTGGTCCGTACGAGGCCCATCATCAGCAGTCTTCATGACTCGTTCACCAGTCAGATTGGGTGGGCCCTTACATGGCATTCTTATTACTGTTTAGCAGTGACTACAACATCCTCGCCTAGATACTAAGGCATAAATCGTCAACATCTACGAAAGAGAGCTTGATTTCAATGATTGAGGCTATGGAGCTTACAAAGGTCTTCAACGAATTTATCGCCGTGAAAAATCTGTCCTTTCAAGTCAATCCAGGAGAGATTTACGGTCTTCTCGGGCCCAACGGATCTGGGAAGACTACGACCATGCGAATGCTCCTTGGACTCCTGCAACCCACTGCTGGCACTGCTAGGATATCCGGCCATGACATTCGAGAGGAGATAGTCGCTGCGAAGCGCGTGATGGGCTATGTCCCTGAGGAGCCAGTACTTCCTGAGCGGCTAACTGGCTGGGAGTACATCAATTACATCAGCGACATCTGGCGAGTGCCAAGAGGTCCAGAACGTGAGGATGACATTCAGGAGCTCATGAATCTTCTCGACATCAGTGATGCCAGTGATGATCTCATAGAAACCTATTCGAAGGGAATGTCACGGAAAATTAGTTTGGTAGCAGCACTGATACACAAACCAACTGTACTTATCCTTGATGAGCTGCAAGCGGGAATAGATCCTCGTGGAGCTGCCACAATGAAGGAGATTCTGAATGGCTTGCGAGAGCGGGGCGCAACAATCCTGATGTCGACACATATTCTCGAGATTGCAGAGCGGATGTGCGACCGAATAGGAATCATCAACGAGGGTGAACTGATTGCAGAAGGGACCATGGAGGAGCTCAGGATGAAAGCCAAAGGTCAGAGTTCCTTGGAAGAGATATTTCTCTCTCTGACAGGAGGCCCCGATATGCAGCTAATCGCGCAGTACCTGGGTGAATCGGCTTGAGTTCATCAGACTTGCTTTTCCTTCTACGCGAGGACCTCACTCGAACCTTCAGGTTACGGAATTCAAAGGGCAAAAGAACTGAGAAGAGGGGTCTTCTGAAACGGTTTTCCAGTTTGGCGATACCCATTATCGTTGGTGTAGCAATCCTGTGGGGGGTACTCGCAATTGCACCGATGTTCTGGGATTTGATTGAGTTCTATCTCTCGGAGAATCTCGGAATGGGGGCTGCCATCTTCAATGCAGTTTTGCTCTTCTCATTTATTGGTTCAATAATGATTTCCGCTACAACTGTGGGAAACAGTTCCAAGATGGAATACCTTCTCATAACCCCCATTAAGATGCGGACGATATTCCTGGAGAAGACGATTATCATCATCTTTTACAACTCGATTATCTGGATGATGATTGGTGTTCCGTTATTCCTTGGGCTGAGTATAGTGTCGCCCTTTGCATTTGCGTTTCTGTCGGTGCCAGCATTCATCGTAATGCTCTTGATTCTAATCACGATTGGTGTATCTACTGGGGGATTAGTTGGACTCGGGGTTGCCCGGGTAGTAGCTGGAAGACGTGCTCTCAAGCAGATTGGCACTGCAATCATGAGTGCGGTTGCAATAATAGGGACAACATTGTTGTACGTCAGTTTCTACACAAATAGCTGGAATGATGGGCCCAACCCTTTTGATGCGTTGTTTGATCTCGCAGATTCACTGGGCTTCACATCAATCTTAACGCCTGGTTATACCGTTAGTTCTGTTTCATTAGGTCTGCTGATTGGTGCTCCATGGAGATGGCAGGATCTTCTCTCAGTCAGCTTGTTCCTTGTATTGGGCGTAGGTATGGTGCTCCTCAACTCTTACGTGAGCGAAATGGCTCATTACAGTGGTTGGTTGGCGAGTGACGCTACAAGAACATCAAAGGAAGCAATACGCAAGGAACATGGAACTTGGAATCCTCGATCCTTCCCAGGTCTGAAGCAGAGCGATATAGTGACTGCATCAATGTGGTTTAACATCACCTCGGTGCGTAGAGATGCACGAGTAATTACCAACTACCTCCTGGGCCCTATTCGCTTTGCAATCTGGCTGATTCTCCCGGGTCTTGCTTTCGGAGCGGAGCTCGGCGGTATCACCGCCTACTTCATCTTGGCAGCCCTGATACCTTTCGCGACCTCATACGGGCTTTACTTCGCAGGCTACGAGCTTGTCTACGAAGGTAAGAACATAATGAACTTGCAGCTCGCAGCGACGAATCTGGAGGATTACGTGCGGGGGAAAGTGTACAGTGCTGTGCCTTTCGCAATCATAGCAAGCCTCATTGTTTCAATAATCGTTCTCTTCGTATCGCCGATGATGTGGGTATACCTTCCGGCTGTAATCGTCGCTTGCACCTTCCTGTGCATGGCCTCAGGCGGCATTGCTGCCAATGAAGCTGCAAAAGGAGGCGACTTCAAAGCTGACCGCAGCATTACTCGTCAAAGAGGAGCTTCCGTTCGAGCGCCTTTGCGTGGATGGTCTTCCATTAAAGCGTCATTGGTGCCCTACGCAATTGGTTATGCCGGTGTATTCGGGATGATTTTTGCTGGCGTTTTCTTTGGGGTTCTGTACTCCTACGTCATTCTCCCCGTGTTTGTCCTCTTCTGCTGGCGATTAACAACTCATTACACTCGTAGTGCAGGCCTAAAGCTGGCTCAGATCGACGCTACTAAGTATCTCTAGATCAGGCTGACTGGCCTTTCTATAGTTCCAATATTTTGATTATCTTGGCTGGTGGAACTGTGATGTCTGTGTCGAAGTGGAGCCCAATCATTGGATTCACCATTTCAACTAGAGTAAGGTCATCGTAACCTCCCTTGAACAACTCAACCTCAACGTCACCTGAACGGGCGTTCTTCACGTCGTAAACGAGGTGTGCTGCTGTAATGGCAGCGAAATCAATTCCGATTGCATCCGCTGATGGAATTAGCTTGAGGTTGATGTTCGGACCGCTATCAATCCAATCTCCCTCATCGTTGAATGTGCATGTGGCTCTCATGAGGACCTCACCTCCACGCTCAGTAGTGGCAACCAAGGTGTCATCCTTCCACTTCATGGATATCTTGGCATACTTGCGGGGATATCCCCACACCTCTCTGCCTACGGCAATTGCAACATCAGTATTAGCGAAGGCATTGGAGAAGTAGACTCCGACATCTTCCTCTCCTGTTTCGGGGTCTTCATAGATGCATTGGATGAGCAGAGCCGATTCCATGAATGGGCCCGTTTCCTTGCAGGGTTGATAAGCGTGAAGCATTGCAGTAAGTCCCATATCTGTTGGTCGCAGAGGATCAGGAAGCAATTTCTGCAATGATTCCTCAGTTGCATTGAATAGTGCTAAGAAAAGTTTCGCATCAATATAATGCAACGGGGGTTTCGGATAGAATGGACTCGTTAAGGGTGTGCTGAATTCATCTCCCATTGAATACACCAATCACTCATGACGAAGGGCAGGTATTGAATCTGCCGAGATGAGCCGTAGGATAGGTTAACCTAACATGAGTTAAAGATTCAGTTTCTTGAATATGAATGGCCAGATGAATGTCCCAAGCAGGAGCACGAATCCATACCTCACGGTTCTAAGCCAGATGTCTTCAGAAGGCAGAAATGATCTGAGACCGAGCATAGCGCCAAGCATAAGGACCAAACCAATGATAACTCGCACAACTAATCGCCATTTCTGTCCGTCATGCGGCTCGACACTGAAGTTAACGAACTTCTTCTCAAGCAGAATGCCTAAACTTATTCCCATTATGAGTCCCCCGGTCAATCCGAAGTTATCATCGGGAGGCTGAGGGAGGAGATACGCGCAGATAACCACTCCCACAAATCCAACTAGGAACAGTACGATGTAAGGTGCCTCTTCTCTGTATTTCGATAGGAACTGCTCTGCGGACGGCCATGCGTAGATATACGCGAGCAAGATGACAATTCCCACTCCCCATCCAAGGATAATGTCCTCCAAGTAGTGAACACCTAGGTAGACTCTTGAAACACCAATCAGAATTGAAAGAAGCGCAGCCGCTAACGTCAGCCACCACCTTCTGGCCTTGGCTGCAACCCCTCCATAGGACACCGTTGAGTTCTGAGCATGTCCGCTTGGTGTGCTGAAGTTAGGTGCATCGACTTCAGGCAACCTATAGCTCAGAGGCGGCCTCGGATTAGCAATTGCTACCTTGAGCCAGTAGTTGGTTAAAACGCTTGCCACGAGCAATATGCCAACTTGCATTGATTCCTTCTTCTTGTAAGCCCAGTACCCTGTAAAAATGAGCACCACAAAGATTGTTTCAGCACCAAAATCGGTGATTACCCTGAAGAGCGATTCTGCCCAAGGCAGGGCGTCGCGAAGCACGTTAGTTATCTCTGGGTCAAAGAACATCCACAGACATCTCCTATGACACGAAACCGTTGAAATGGTACTATATCTCCGCGGGTGAAATATCTGCTTATTCCTAGAATTCGCTTAATCCAAGAGCCGCAATCTTACTCTTACTTGGCTTTCCGGTCTTCCGGCTCCACTTTCGATACTTATACCATGTATCAAGCTGAGCCTCAACATCAGGGACATGTCCTTCTGAGGGTCCATCAAGTGGCTTGAGCAGCAATTCGGGCAGACCCTCGTTCTTAGTATCATAGCCAAGCTTCAGGTTCATCAGTCGCTGTAGGGTGAATATTCTTTCTCCTGCCTTGACAAGCTCTTCAAGAGTGAAGTTCCATCCAGTCACCAACTTCATCATCTCTGCGAGCTCGTCTGCCTTGAATGGGTAAAAATGGCAGGTCAAAGCAGAGTTCGTGACGCATCTGAAGTCCTGAACCTTTGCGGCAAGAATAGCTTCGTTGTCAAACCTGTCCACACTCTCGACGCCGAGTCCTTCGTCGGTTACACCCATTTGATAGTTATACATGTCACAGCTCATGTGGCATGCTCCCCTAGGTGATGTTGCATAAGCTATGGCCATGCCTGAGAACCCGCGGGGATCATGCATCGGAGTTTCAAGCCCGTTCACCTGCACCGCAAGTTCTCCCACGCCGAACTTCTCGGCGAATGCAAGACTTCCTTCAGCCATCAGGTCTCCAATTCCCTCCCGGTGTGCAATCTTCTCAATGAGCTTGATGGCCGAGTCAACCTCTCCCCATTTTGGGTTGATGCCATCTAGGTCCTTTTTGGTTATCTTTCCCTCCGAGATTAAATAGTATGCCAGTGCGATTGTGTTCCCGCCAGATATTGTATCGATTCCAAAGAGGTCAAGTTGCTTATTCGCGAATGACAGTGCTTCGGCATCATTGTTCAGAATCAAGGTGCCCATTGTCCCGGTGACTTCCAATTCAGGCCCTGCAAATCGACCAGTGGCATACTTACCCTTGTCTATCTGTATCACTCGACCGCAACCGATTGGACACCTGAAGCAGGCGGTCTTCCCAACGAGGATCGTTTCCTTGACTGTGGTGCCGCTTAGGTTGTACGAGTCAAAGTCTGAAACTCCGTAGTAACCCGCAGGTAGCGATCCGTACATCATGCTAGCCATATCGACAAAGCCTGCTGTTCCTAGTTCTGAGTACATCCTGAATGAGGCATCGTCTGTCTTGTCCGCTGTGAGTTCAGCAGATCTCTTCCTGATCTTCTCAGGCTCAGCCACTGGGACCTTCCTATCCGACCCCTGAACTACCAGTGCCTTCAGGTTCTTCGAGCCCATCACGGCTCCCATACCTGTACGGCCAGCTGCACGGAAATGATCAATCAAGATGGACGCGTACTTGACCAAGTTCTCTCCAGCCGGTCCAATC
>JABCTJ010000272.1 GCA_018238375.1 Candidatus Thorarchaeota archaeon | reverse complement strand
TATTGTTGATGCGGTCCAATAGACCCCTAGCGGAGTTGACTATTCTATGATCTCTTGGACTTGGGAATACCCATGTAATCTCAGTCTGAGCACTTCGCACCAGTTCTTTCAGCTCCTCCTTGTCTTCACTAGCTAGGATGGGGTCAGCCATTACCAATATGAGCTCAACTTTGAGAATACGAGCTTCAGCTAATCGACGCTTGGTAGAGTATTCTCCAAATGGTAGTTTGCCTATGTCTAGACCTCTCTCAAGAACCGCTATGCTTTCATCAACAATCTTCAGCGCCTCATCCAGATTCTCCTCATCCTGACGGAGCTGAGCCAGTTTGTGTAGGGAATCGCCTAGCATCTCGCTTCTCTCTGGATGTGCTCTTACTTCTTCTCGGAGTTCTTCTATCACTTTCAGCAATTGTTCTTCCTTGCCCATAGGTCCATTGGCGTTGCTCTGCGATTCGTCACACAACTCCAACTCATCTAGTAAAAACTTAAACTCTTCCAAGAACTCGGATGTGTTAACTATGTTGTATCTCGCTATCTCGCCATCAATAATCATTTCAAGCAAGCTTTCTTTCACTCCCTCGCTGGATTCCATCTTATCCATCTTGAAACTTGTTTCGTAGAGGGGGACCGGAGCTCTTGCGCCTGTTTGAACTAAAGCAACCTTGATTCCCTTGTCCAGCCGGGATGCCTCAAGCCGACACTCGGGGCCGCTTCGATCGTAGCCCCGCGCCTCAAGATCCCTCCGAATCTTGGCCTTCAGTTCTCGTGCTTTCAAGATACGCTCTGGGGGAAGATTCTGTGTCAATTTGCCAATGAACTCACTGACTGCTTCACCCAATGGCAGGGTTGCGTCGAGCTCGAATCGATGGGTGTTGCTACGCCACAGTTTGCCAGTGACATCTGACATTGCAGTCCATACCACCCACATCCCTTCGAAGTTATACTCCACAATCCAGTTCTCTTTGTCCGCCTTGAGGTAGGTGCCAGGTCGTAGGCTATCCAATGGTGTTCCTATCTCTCGAAATAGACGTCGTATCCAATACTCCTCGTGAAACACGTAGAACTCAGAATCATCCTTATTGGGATGAGGCAGGATTTCGAGCGAATACATCACACCTTGATCCAAGATCTTGGTGGATGACAGCAGGCCGTACACCTCTTTCCCTGACAGAAGGGTTCCGAAGAGTTTCTCAATCCATACTCCTGAGCTAAGAGGTCTTATGTGCCAACATGCTCCATGATTCGATTGCCCATCCTCTTCTAGGGGACAATGTTCTCGGTCATGAACTAGTATGACCCTAAGGGTACCTTCTTTGGTTGGATCTACAAGCTCAGTCAGAAGTGCCGGAAGTGGTTTCTCTACCAATTTGGGAGCAGTGGTTTCTACGTATGGTCGGATGCACTCCAGCTCTCCATACTCGATATCGCTGAAGGGGTCCCACATAACGGGAGGAGCATTTGGCGTTGACATCGGCACCCCAAACCTCGCCGGCCACCTAAGAAGTCCAATAAGGTCAGATGTGCTTGTCATCGCCACTTCATGGATTGTGGTGTCGTCTTCGGAATCTACGAATACAACCTTGCAGACGTCGTTCTCCATTGCCAACGTGATTGCAATGTGTTTGGTTGAACGGGCTCTTGTGCTGACCCACGCCAAGGCCAATTCAACACGTTTGTTGAATGACTCAGGAATAATGAACTCTGAGTCATCAAGCTGGCTAGTGACAATCCCGCTTTCTCTGATGGCTCGAAGAGTGGCAACGCGGCCACCTCTACCTGTCTTGAATTCAACAAACCCCTGGGGCGTCCAATCTTGGCTTCCAGCTGTCCGCTCCCATGATTCCCAGTTGTCATCAACTCTCTTGAAGAGGAGATTCTTCACAGACATAGATTCAAGACTTTGGAGTGCTTCCTCTAGTCGCTCCACATCATTCTTTGACCACGTAAAGCCTGACTGGTCAGGGTGACTGTCTTCAGTAAATAGACCCACGAGCATCCTGCTAGAATTGCTGGGGTCTTCACTTACCAAAAGTGTGGTTTGTTTTCCTCCGTAACTTAGTACGAGGGCTTGACCGAAGACATGATCATCACCAGTTGAAGAATGGAGTTCTTTCTTTGGAGTAGACTTATGGACTGGCCGTTGCTTGGTCTTCAGTCTATTGGGAGATCGATAGAGCCGCTGTGAGTTTATCCTGCCAGTTGTCAACGACTGATAGGACTTCCCTCCGCGAAATCCCTTGGGTCGGAACTTCAATCTCTGCAGACTGGTCGGGTCTAATTGCAGCGGTTCCTTGAGAGCCCTTGATTTGGTACTGATTTGCTCCAGGTTTACCTGAGAGTTCAACTTAGTGACGCTCAGCAGTGTAGACACTAGCCTCTCCTTGCCATCGAATACAATTGTACTACTTGGCCATAGATTCGGAAGCCAAGGTACCAGGTCAAGTGCGAGTAGCTTCATTCTGGTTCGGATTTCGCGACAGGGCACCGATTGATTGTCACCAATTGAATGAAGCACATCTTTAAACCTCAGTCCTTCACCGCGGAATTTGTATGACCACCCAATCAAAGGCGGGACCTGAATCAACTCCAGCTTGTACCCTTCTTTAGCTTGGACTATGATGACCCGGATGTCGTCGTAGAATGGTGTGGCTGGAATGATAGGGAGCCGCCAGCTGTCTGGAACTACTTCTCTTTCAGGTGCCACAGGCAGGTTCCAAACTATTTCGTTCGTTTCGTCGCACAAGGGCGAGCTGTCACGGAATGGAAGAAGCGTGCGACTTGAGTAGACTGCTGACCCCCGTTCGGCAACCACCGGCGAATCAAACCAAATTACAGATATTTCAGAACCGTTAGGTAGCTGGTCAAGAATACCCGCAAGTAGCTTATTCAGTCTTGGATAGTAATGTTCAGGTGTTGCTTGCCTAATTCGGTCCCATCCACTTACGATAATGATGCGCCTGCTCTTGGTATGTCTGGTAAGATAATGTCCAAGAGATGGGATTGTGCCGCCTCTGAACAGATAAGCTTCGACCTCGTCATATAGGCCAATCACTGTGGTGGTCGAGAAGAATTCGCTTATGACCCTTGATTGGGATCTATACACATCTGCTTCTGACTTGCTTTAGGGACGTAATCGCAGTCGTGACTCAGCGAGTCGTGGCTCATTGAACTCATCTGCTAGATCCAACCAGATGACATTGGTGTCTTCAAATTCACCTGCGAGCCCGTGCAATAGTTGAAGCCCATGGTAGTATTTCGATATCCAAGCTGCTGATTCCCCGCCTGACGTTGGCGACTTCGCGGCAAGATATAGGATGAAGCGACGACTGCTACATTCTGCACCTTGAAGCGGGTCATAGACATGGGTCTGGACTGGGGGAATGGTTATCCTGCCGGATTCATTTTTCGCTTCTTGTTCATGAAGGACTATTGCAGCTCTCTGTGGCTGACCATCCAGAAACAGCTCATAGAGGGTGAGCGGAATCTTCCCTATATCGTCCCTGTTTGATTCAAACACCTTAACGGCAAAGCTCCGAATCAATGAACGGATGGATCCAATGTCGTGCTCAGCATCTAGATGCAATGTTCCCCTCAGTATCGATTGATTCTCATCTTCTCCTGCGATGGATTGATACTCGTGGAGTATCGCCTTTGCGTAGGTTTCGACCTGCTCCACAACAGCGTCATGCGGCTTGCTCCCTATGATTGCATTCCATTCGTTGTCAACCAGGGGTCTTGTCCGTAGTAGAAATCTGACGACAACACGCTGATCCTTGTCATATTGTGCTCGGGATTCAGACTCTTTCTTATTATGGCCTAGTTCCCAGAAGAACCCGACTCGAGTCTTCACATCAAGAATGAGTACAGGACGCCAGAGTACCTTCAATCCATTAGAGATTGATTCCCTTCGGAAGAGAATCAGATCCGCACGACCTTGACCCATCTCTGTATCTAGTGGGATTTCAGCAGCAAGCAGGAAACCATCATCATATTCATCCAGTAGGTCCTCATTTAGAATGGCGCGTCTTACATTCCAGAAACTTGGAAATTGAGCGGCTATGTGTCGATGTGCCTGAGATCCTCTCTTCATAGCGAGTTCGCGCAATGCCCTCCAAAGGTGTTCCACGTCCCTATTCGTGAGGCAAGGGGCTGGTTTCTCCCCTACTACATTGCCCTTGTCATCAGTCACAAGAACCGTTTCTGTGATGGAGCCGCCCTCTAGTATTCGCCTGAGTTCGTTGACTGCTACAGAGAACACACCTGCCCGCTCCGCTTCCTCAATCTGTTTCTCGAAGAATGTTAGGACGAATTCAGGTTCTCTTGGTGCCTGACGGGAGGTGACAGTTGAACTGTCACCTGCACGTACTTGATAGAAACTAGCAATCTCATTCTTCAACTGTCTAAGGATACGCAATGTGCCAACACGGAAATCGCCTTGCCCATACCTGTGTTCCGAATAAAGGTAGTCAAGATATGATCTTGCTCGCAGGAGAAACAGGTTGCAGTATCTACGTGAGTCGTTATTTGGGACATCGAATATGTACGAGTGTGTATTTAGGACTTGGATTTGGGTCCTGCACGAGTCGATGAAGTCCATCTCTGGAAGCATTGTATGTATGGGCATCACTTCAGGACCTTGTGACGACTTTTCATACCCAACCTCATCGTTTCTTAGTGGAGACGGATTTGGAAAAGGATACAAAGTCATCGCGAACTCGCGCAGAGCGGCCCCGCCTATGTTGAAGTGTTGGTTCAACGGCCCAACTGTGTCATCTCGACTCTTTGCCCTGATATTCTCTTTGTTGCCATAAGCAGCTGTCTTCTCATAGAGGAGCTGGAGTGAGTTCTTGCGTATGTTATTCTCAGCTTCAGTGATGTAGTCGAAAGTAGGCACTCCTTCTCTAGTAGATTCCAAGTAATTGGCTTTGGCTTCCAGCCAGATTTTTCTTGAGCTCTTGAAGAGAGCGCGTGTTGTGCTGTTCTTTAATGCACCTTGAATGAAGACCGTCGTGGAGAGTCCTGTCTTGATTGCTTGTGCAAGAACCCGGTTTGGATGAAGTGGTAGTGATCTACTTGGTCGTCCTCTCTGCTCAACCAATATCTACTCACAACCGGGAATTGCGTTAAATTATACCATGCTGATGTTAGTATATCAAACCTTTCTTTTATTTTTTCTATAGTGGTACGAGGCAAATTCATTGATTATTCCTAACATAGATAATGGTTTGATTAATACGCTTTATAACTTTATATCTAAACATACACACTATTGTACGAGTTCAAAACGCCTCTTCTCAACAAGAAGGGGAGTGAACTCAACTGGCCGGAATGGGTCAGAACTTTATATCTAAAAAAAGGCGTTAACGATGGCTCG
>JABCTJ010000266.1 GCA_018238375.1 Candidatus Thorarchaeota archaeon | reverse complement strand
TTACGCTCTTGTTCCTTGACATGGCGAGAAAGTGCCTTCAATTGCTCTTCTACTTCCTTTGGAATGGCCACCTTTGGTTTCATGGTCAGCTCCGTCGATAGGAATTCCACCTCTGTGGAGAGTCGCTGGGTGAAATCATCAATGCTGGCCTTCAAAGTTGTGAGTTCATCGTGGGTTTCATTCGCGGCGTCCTTGAGAGTGTCGGTCAACACTCGAATCTTTTCAAGAATCGGTGCTGACATCCCGGAGGTAAGGGTTTCCTCAATCGCTGCGAACTCCTCCTCAATGACGGGTGTCACTGCGGTGCTGAAATAGACGGCCTGGAGGTTGGTCTTCGCAAGCCTTTTGCTTTTCGCGATTACCGTGCTCCGGAGATTCACAAGGTTGCCCTTTAAGCCAACAAGAAAGGAAAGCACTACGGGTATGAGATCACGCTCGATATGATCAATACCATCGTTGATCAAGTTAAGATTTCTTTCCACGTGACGGGTACTCTCTCGGAAGCGACCAATACTCTTATCCATCTCAATGCGTCGCCGAACTTGGTCCGCAGTTTCCACCCGAAGAATATCCTTTGTCATGCGGCCCGATTCGACTAGATCCTTCTTCATGGTTTCATCTATGCCGAGCTCTGCGAGCATCTTGTCGACTACTGAATCTCTGCCTTTCTTTGTGATTTTCTCTTCGGGTTTCTTGCTCATGCGAAGACCTCACTAGCTTCTGACTGGACCAAAGCAACTACTTGTGAACTGCTGGACAACACATAAATCTATTCGGAAGATGGGTCGCAATGAGACTTGGCATTGAGATTCTTAATAGAGATGCAGGCAGATGTGCACAACAGAGGTACGTCCCGAATAAAGAAAGGGAAGATGACTTGGCATCTCTTTACCGACATGGACAACCAGTTCGTTACATCTCTTGATGTCTTCCCACCAGCGAGAGTTCTTGAAAAAGCTGAGAAAAACATGGTTGCCATCATAAAGATGCCCGAGTTGACTCCATGCGAGAGCTTCTCTCCGACAGTCATCCTCCGTATTGACACAATTTCCCGTGATTGGCTTCTTGAGCCTCAAGCAACTCCCGAGGAAGAAATCAAGCAGAATAGAGGAATGTTCTGCGCCGTGCAGGAGTACTGGGAATATGGTGATCCGCTTGTGCAGGAATTGTCAGAGAGCATCGCTGAAAAGAGTGGCACCGACGAGGCATATGCTAGGTCGGCGTACCAAATAGTCAGAGAGCACCTAAAGCTGAAGACTCATCTTGACGAGAGAGTGGGTGCTGCACGCGCCACCATGAGCAAAGAAGGTGACTGTGATGAACATGCGGACCTGTTTATTGCATTGAACCGTGCTGTCAAGATACCATCCCGCAGAGTTGTGGGCCACTTCTACAGGTCAGGGTCGGAACCCGAGCCACATGCCTGGTGTGAAGTCTATCTTTTGAACATAGGCTGGATTCCTGTTGACCCAGCCCTAGGATGCTTTGGTACTCTCTCCGAGCGATATTTCTCTCGAGTGAGAGAAGGACTTGTTTCTGCGCGTCCGACGATTCAAGTAAGGTGGGATGCTCCCGCGACGGGAGGACCTGTTGTTGAAGAGAAAGTAAGGATGTCCATCTTCAAGAATAATCGGGGCTAGAGCCCGGATATCCTCTCAGACTCATACAGATTCACAAACATGTCGGCCCCAAAGTGCCAGCATGAATGAGTGTCGAATATGGCGCATTTGACTGTGGGCAGGAAAGGCGCATCAAGGGCTACACGAAGGGTTCCTGCGAGGTGATGCGTCATCATCTCTCCGTAAGCGGCCACCTGTGGTATGGACTCAAGAAATCTCTTCTTCGTTGAATCAAGCGGGCCCGGCTTGTAATCGCAGACCTGCACATGGCCATCCACAAATCGGACCAAATCTATGTGTCCTGAAAGCCGGTACCTCTCGGTAAAAACCGGGACTTCAATAGCAATAGAGTTCGAATCATCCTGAAGGAAATCAGGAAGCACTCCATGGTTCAGCGTATAGCTTTTGTCGCCTCTTGCTCGATGATACGCCCTTATTCTTTGCACCAGGTCATCTTCAAGGTTGGCCACAATTGTATGGCTTTTCATGAGCTTTGTTCGTAATGCTACACGTCGTGCAGCTGACATTTTCGAGAGGCGCAATGAGGATGCACGTCTGTAGAATGGATCAGTGAAGGGAGCTGCTGGCACCTTGCCGGCTCTAACTGTCGAAAGGTGGGCCCAAAGAGCAGCTAGGTCTCCATCAGTGTTTCCTAACTTTTTGTGGTTCTTGCGATTCCATTGAAACCCGTATGCAACCTTGCCGTGGCGAAACTCCCTTCTCACGATATCATCGCCATCGGCTGTCATGTTCCTTCAAAGCTGACTTGGGCACCAATCTTTTTAATGCACCGCCCTTTGGAAGCCGTAGGTGACACCGAGTTGACATATGCCTTCATCGTATTTTATCGTTACAGGACAATGTCCATGGAAGAAGCTGAGAAGGCAAGAGAGTTCTGGACGGATTTCCTCAAGGGGGATTGGCCTAGCGAGGTCCGGATTGTGGGGAACTACAAGTATGCGTGGGGAACAGAATGGAATGGATTCCTGCTGATAGAAACAGAGAGTGCCCATACCTTCTTTGAGTTCTGGCCCAAGTTTCGGGATAAAACGCGCTGGTACGTAGACAACACTCGAACAATAATAGGCCAAAAGACGTAAAGAAAGAAAACGAAGTCGGGAGGGCATTCTTGGACCCACCCGATGCGCGCCTGCACACTAAGGAGCGGCGGCTTCCATCAAGTCAATAATCCAATCCAGATCTCTCTGTTGAATGCCGTCTCCAACCCGATAAATCATGAGAGAACCGGCTAGCGCATTCACAGAAGTTGTGAGGATAGCACCACTTGGATACGAAAAGGTCCCACGGAATCTACTAATCTGGCCCTTGTATCTGCGTGTGTACAGTCCTACTTCCTCTTCAGATTGTATTCCTGAACCCCGGAACTCCGCATCTGTGAGATTGCCCTTCTCAACGCCAGTAACGAGCACCGCCGCGATGTCCACTGCCCGGTCATAGATCTTCTTTCCTCCGCCATTCAGACTCAAAGGGGTAACCTTCGCTCTAGTTGTGTCTTCAAGCAATCTTGTGAACTTGTTGGCAATCCGTCGGGATCCTCGAACCTCGATAGTGTTTCTATCAAGCTTAACAAGAACAGTCCCTCTATCTATACTGATATAATGAACGCTTGCAAGTTCACCGGCCTTGTAGGCTAGAACAGGCACACGGAATCCAGAAACGAACTCGCCAATCACAACATCCCCGCTTGCTCTTACTGAAGTAAAGCCAGATGCAAGCCCCTTCTTCTTTTTCGGCGAATACGAAATTCCTCTCAGAAGGCTTGCTAGTTTGGTAGATGTTGTTTCCAGTCCCGAATGACGAAACAGATGCACAGAGAGCCCCATACCGCGGGGCTTGATGAGTGTAAACTTCGAAGTTTTTTTGCTGCTCAAGGTGCCTCATCTCGTTGATGTTTGGAAGTTGAGCGTTCACTGACCTCTACTTCCTGTGGAATGATGCATCGGGCCCTAATAAAACCCCCATCTAACACAGAAAATAGCTGGACCCTGTTTGAGGTATTACCCACATACTAACCAGCGTATGAAATGGGAGCACACACAATCAATATGCATTTCATATAACTGCAATTTGGCGCCAAATGAAATACACATTTCTTTTTCTCTCAATACCATCTGGGATACACAGCCTACAACGATTTGAGTAGGTCCTCAATGAGAATGTGTGCCCGGGGTTTGTCCGGCATGAAGGGTGCAAACGTCGATGCCTTGGCGGTGGTGATACAACCAGCAAGGTCACTCAAGTCCCGACACCATACGAGATGTTTCTTTCTTGACAACTCACTAATCAATTGAGCCTGATGACCCTCCATGAGAGTTCTGTTCTCAACGACAACAAGTTGGAGACCTCGCTTCACGCATTCGATCGTTGTCCCGGCACCACCAGTACTCACGATTACATCCGCCCAATCGTATGCAGTATTCAACGACCTGATGAAACGAAAGAACGGGAAGTTCCTAGGCATGTAGGAACCGCGACCTATCTGCGCCACAACCTTGTCTTGAACCAAGCCCTGCTCAACAAGTCGGTCCATCTCCTCGATGAGAGGGTCAAAATGAGCAGTCCCTACTGTAAGGAAAATCATAGTAGCTGACCCCCATAGATAGCAGCAGGAATTCTTTTCGCTAAGTCAGGCCACTGAACCATGAAGAGGTCAGTCTTCCCCAGCAACATTCGACCAGTTATGGACAGGGTTTCAACTCTGGACATGCTCTCAATGAACACAGTCTTGATGCCGAGCAGACGAGCGGAATAGAATATGGGGACTGTTAGACCTGTGCCGCAGCTGACCATTAATATCGGTCGGAAGAGAAGAAGGTAGACGAACGACATCATCAGAGTTGCAAGGGTTCGAATCACGGACATGATTCGCGAATCCTGAGGCAGGAGTCGGGGAGTGAGCACAGGAAGAACTCTACCGGCAATCCGTACCTTCTTGGGCGTCAGCGGGTCAAGGATTCCAATCATATAGAGATACTCGTATTTCGGACCCAAGAGATCGATGAGTGCGAAAGTTTGTGCTGTATGACCACCTCGTCCCAGCACAACACCAATCCTCTTCATACCGGGTTCCTCGCAACAGCCCTATTCTGTTGTGCCACATAAAGGGTTCTCTCCTAAGGAAACGCTGAAACCTGGCATAGGATAGAGCAGTAATCACTTATACTCGTATGGCGGCGCTTCAGAAGAGTGGTGGATATGACTATCGTCAAAGCTTCAAAGAAGCATCCGCTCTATGAAGAGCTGGCTGCGATTGCAGGAGAAGACCGTGTAAACGACAATCAGGTGATAATCTCGTCGTATACTCAGGATGCATGCCATCTTACCGCGGAGAGACCCGGTATTATCGTTTTACCGGATACGGTTGAAGAAGTGCAGGCGATTGTCAAGCTCTGCAACAGAACAAAGACCCCGTTGATACCCGCAGGAGGACGAAATGGTATCTGTGGAGCATATCTGCCGCGCGTTAAAGGTTCAGTCATGCTAGACATGGCCAACATGGACAAGATTGTAATCATCGACGAAGATGTCATGACCGTTACAGTGGAAGCAGGTCTTAGATGGGCTGAACTTATTCACCGATTAGATGAGAAAGGCTACAAACTTGGCTTCAGAGGACCTTACGGGGGTAACGCCGGGACTGTTGGAGGCTCAACGAGCATTAACAGCATTGGATATGGTGCCTCCAAGTATGGGCCTTCGACAGAAGGAGTTGTTTCACTCGAAGTCATTCTGGCTAATGGCAACATCATTAAGACCGGAACTGGTTGGAAGGAAGGTGCAAGGCTCTTCGCGAGATACTCCTCGTTCCATGATTTGACCGGCGTATTTCTTGGTGATCACGGTACCCTTGGTGTCAAGACGAAAGTAACCCTCAAAATCTATCCAAAAGCCGAGTTCATTACCTACGGAGACTTCGGATTCAGGACTCTTGAGGATGCGTGTGCTGCCTTCTTGGAAGTACAGAAGAGGGGTCTAGCAGAGGAGCTGAATCTCCTATGTGACCGGCAGTCAACGGATACGTTCTTCCCAGGTTTTCTCGATAGACATCATGAGATCAACGCTATGTTTGCAGCGATAGCACAGGAAACAGATGACCAGTTGGCCAATCGCAAGATGGAGATAATAAGAGAAATCGCGCTTGAACATGGAGGAAAGGACCTTGGCAACTTCGCTTCACAGATGCACTGGAGTGAGATGTTCAACCTCGTTCAGCCTCTCTATAACAACGGATTCTGGCTGAATACATGTCACCTCAGGCCAATCACACTGGTGCCTGAGTTGATGAAGAGAGATTTGGAGATATTCAAGAAGCACAAACTGCTGAAGAATGGTATCAAGTGGATTGCCAGTTGTCTCGGAGCTGACAGAGCATTTGCAACCGGGTGGGTAACGATATTCGCTCCAGACAAGAACAAGATGGAGCTTGCCTTGAAGGCTTGGAACGAGATGCTAGATGCGACTATTGACAGTGGAGGATGCCCTTACTGGAGCGGCCTTCTGTGGGAGAATCGAGTCCTCAAGACCGTCAGCAAACCCTTCCTAGATACTTACAAAGAAATCAAGAACGCATTGGACCCGAACAACATCTTTAGTCCACATGTCTTCGAGGGGGTTAACTGAAATGGAATACACCAACCTGTCCAAGTATCAGGAGGACTTGTGGCTCTGTGCTAGATGCGGTGATTGCTCCTTGGCTGACAAGACTATCGCATCCAAGCGTGATGTGTTCATGCCTTGCGCAGTGAAGAACGTACTGGGGTTTGAGGCATACTCCGCTCGAGGTAGAATCATGGTCATGAATGATCTCCTGAATGGCACGATTGACCTGACCGATGATGTGCTGCAGTGGTTGTATACGTGTACGACGTGCAAGAGCTGCCAAGAAACCTGCACTGCTACTGCAGAAGGTATCAAGGTCCCAGAGATGACGGAAGCTTTGCGCAATGACTTGGTTAATGCAGGCTATGAATTACCGAAGCATAAGGCGATTGAGGAGTCCATAATCAACCTAGGCAATCCCTACAAGGAAGAACGTGAAGAAAGGCTCAATCTGTTTGGCGAAAGGGACTGGCCTGAAACAGCGGATGTGGTCTACTTCGTTGGATGCACTAGCGCGTATCGCGAGAAGGAAATAGCCAAGACAACAGTTGCACTCCTCGACAAGGCAGGCGCAAACTACACGATACTTCCCGAGGAGGAATGCTGTGGGTCCGTTCTGCTAAGATTGGGACATAAGAGGGCTTTCGATGACCTCACCAAGAAGAACATCGAAGCCATCAAGAAGACAGGCGCCAAGCAAGTTGTGTCGGCATGCGCAGGTTGTTTCAGGACGTGGAAAATCGATGTTCCAAAGGAGGGCTATAGCTATGATTTCAAGGTCCTTCACATCACTGAGTTCTTAGATGAACTAGTTCAGGAAGGGAAGGTAGCTTTCAGGTCGCCCAAACCAATCAAGATCACCTACCACGACCCGTGTCACCTCGGTAGACATGCAGAAGTGTACGAGGCACCTAGAAGAGTCATCGAAGCAGTTGAGAATGTTGAGCTTGTGGAGATGGAAACGAACAAGAGATACGCGCACTGTTGTGGCTCAGGAGGAGGGGTAAAGGGGAGCCACGGCGAACTGGCTGACAAGATAGGCGCAAACAGAATCAAAGAGGCCGAAGAAACTGGTGCGGACCTTCTCGTGACCGCTTGTCCATTCTGCCACAGGGGACTCGTGGATGGTGCGAAGTACGGAAACAGCATACTTGAGGTGCTTGACTTGCCGGAGTTTCTGCTACCTCTTATGGTGGAGGCTACAGGTATGAGAGAAGTAGGAGAGAGCCCACTCAAAACAGAGTTCATGGCCTATCTCAGCAATCATCCGAAAATTTTCGATGGTCTGAAGAAGGATGCAGTCATTGACTATGACATCGAGGGTGATAGATTTCACCTAGTTATAGCTAAAAAGGGACAAGTTGTTGTTCATCCAATCAGAGCTGAAAATGCGGATGTTGAGCTGACGTTCTCTGAGGGAGCAGTGAGAAAGCTTGTGACATTCGAATCGGAAGAGGAGTATGCCAAGCAGTTTGGTCTGTTTTTCAAAGAGCCAACAGACGATGAGTGGATTAAATTCAATCTAAGACTGAACCTTGTCAAGTTGTTGATGAAGGGATACAGAAAGTTCGCGCAGAAAGCGGGGTTGATCTAGCAGCGAGCCCAACTCGGGACCTAGTGCGATCTGTGGTTTTGTGAATCTATGGAAAGACAAGGGAAGCAACCGACTAGCTACTGATTGCACCAAGCGTCGTGTAGATCTTCTCAAGAAGATTATGACTGATGTCCCAAGTAGGACGCATTGCGTCTTCAATACGAATTGGATTCAACAAGAACTCAATCACTGCATCAGCCATCCTTGATGGTTCCACTGGAATCACCGGAAATCCAGATGTTGCGAAGCCACCCATCTTGGGTGCTACAACAGGTTTCCCGAGTGCCAAATACTCTCCCGCTTTCAGAATGTTCTCAGGCGCTGTGTACTCTGAGAAGCCGGTCCATCTCCTTGGTAACAGACATATATCAGCAGCAGAGATAAAATCTGCAACTTCATCATGTCTAATCCAGCCCACCATAACAACACGGTCAACAAGGTTCTTCTTGACGATGAATGATTCAAGGGAATCCTTCTGTGGCCCGTCCCCCACGATGAGAAACTTGACCGAAGGTAGTGCTTTGCAAGTCTTGAGAATTATGCGCTTAATGAGGTCACTACCCTCAAGCTTGGAGAGCTTGCCCAAATACAGGACTGTCGGAGCATCTTCTAGTCCAAGCGCTGTTCTTATACTCTCACGGGTCCTCGTGGGGCGAAAGTCCGAAGAGGGATAGTTGGGAACCATAACCACCTTCTGAGCACCCCACCTACGTGCACGTGCGGCGAGCGGTCTGTTGGCTGTAATCACGAAATCAGCCCCCCGTGTCATAATCCGCTCAATCAATCCCGCTATTCGCCAAAGAGGGTCTAATCCGATTGTTTCTTTAATAGAGGAAAACCAGGGTGATCGGACATCATAGACCATAACACCCTTTTTCCAGAGAAGAGAAATCCCTACAATGTCTGGAATGTTGTAGAAGTGGTAGATATCTGCTTTAGTCAACGCTATTTGCAGAGTGATTACCAAGTATCTTATGATGCCCTTAAGCACACGTGGGCGGCCTCGAGGCGTTGTGTAGGGCTTCAACACTTTAACACTCACGCCAAGTTCTCTCAAACTTCGGAATGTTCGCCTCAATCGGATCATTCGCGCTGGTTCGCAGCCAATGAGAAGAACTCGTTTCACACGCACTTCGTGTTCACGTCCGGAGACTCGTGTGAGCAATGGTAGCTCACGTCATTTAACCGCCTGTATAGCTATAAATGAATCCTTTCTTAACACACTCGGTTTCCTCCGGAATGCTGGGTCCAGAGGGTTCCAGCATTGGTCATTACATATCCCGCAACCTTGATGCTATTACTTGACAGAACCTGTAGATGACGTTTCCTACTTTTCATCCATGCAGAGATCATATGCCTCAAAGAGCTTGTCTTTTTGGGCCTCCCAAACGAGATTCTTGTTCGCATATTCCATTATCACAGCGGGATCTACCCGCTCACATTGCTCGATGGCTTTCGAAATGTCAGGATAGTCATCGAAATGATAGCAGTACGGAAGACGACCATGCGATTCAAAGAGGGGTCGAGTCATGAGGACTTGCAGCCCGCAGTTCAGATAGTCGAATGTTCTAGTTGAGCTGATGTATTTCGTATACTTGGTCGTTTTAAAGGGTAGAAGACCGAATCTATACCGTGTGAGCCTTCGATACAGCTCGTTCCTTGGAAGGTCAAAGAGCTCATCAAACTCCAGATGGTCTTTTAATCCAGCCATGTTCCTGTGTGGCGCGAATCTTGGGCGTCTCAAGTCATTGCCAACATAAGCCACGCCATCTCGTTTAGGATTGATTGGCAGGTCGTTCACCTCCGCCATCAAGCTGTAGTTGCGAAGGACAATGACATTCTTGCAATGCTTGCGATGTTGCTTAGCTATTCCCTCACTCACGGTAATAGTCACGTATTTCTCAAGTAGGGCTTGTTCCCACTTAGGGATAACCTTTAGAAAAGGACGAATCGCGATACGTTTCCATAAGGGCCAGTTCTCGTAGATGATTCGCTGAGCACTCCAGTACTCGTGGTCGTCATAGACCATTCGTCGTCCTGTTTGCGATGTGTATTTCGCCGCGATGATATCACCAGCATGAACGATATCAGGGTTGATGTGTTCAACTGCTGTCGCCCACTCGTTTCGAATGCTCTTGTCAAGCACAGCTTGTCGGTTGCTAATGCTTCGAAGCATGATGATGTCTTCGAAGACATCCAGTTGTGGAGTTACCTCCCCACCCATTCCTAGGAACGTGACCCTGTGTCCAGCAGCTTTGGCAAGATAGGCTTCACGCTCTATTCTTTGGTCTGGAAGGCCCTTATGGCTGGCATATAGTATTCGCAACCTGGTCCCTCACGCATTGATGCGGATGGCTCAAAGGAATATGGCTTATCATGTTTTGGGTAGATTTCAAGACAACGCAGGTTCAATCGATAGATACTTGGAAGCTGATGACCTCTAAGTTCAGAAATCCATCTTCCACCCTTGTGAGAAACGCTTTTTATGACCGCCATATGCTTCTGATGCGTGAAAATCGCTAATAGAGAAATCGGCCCAAACCATGACCCCTTCGTCATAGCGGAAATCGGTGTGAACTACGATAACGACATGTCTTACGCGGAAGAGCTAATCAAGGCTGCAAAGCGCGCCGATGTTGACGCGGTCAAGTTCCAAACATACACGCCCAGCAAGATTGTCGCTTTCACGTCTCCCAAGTATTGGAAGGATGACCTACCTGAAGAAACACAATACGAGTTCTTCGAACGCTCAAACACTTTCTACCACAAGGAAACGAGAGAGCTGGCGCGCCTCTGCAAAAAAAACAAGATAAACTTCATGTCGACGCCGTTCGATCTTGAAAGCATCGATTTGCTGGCGGATCTTGGAATTCCGGCATTTAAGATAGCTTCAGCCGACATCACAAACTACCCTTTGCTTAGGAAGGCGGCAAAAGTCGGGAAACCCGTGTTGTTGTCCACGGGGGCAGCAACCATAGGCGAAATCGAGAAAGCAACTGAAGCCGTGACCGGAGAAGGAAACGAAGAAATCGTTCTGCTACATTGCATTCTTGCATATCCCACACCCTACGAACATTCAAACCTGAGAATGATTCAGAGCCTTCATGATATTTTCCCGAAGTTTGAGGTGGGCTGGTCAGATCATGTGATTCCCGATGACTCGATTGTGATTCCAACAGTTGCAGCTGCAATGGGTGCGTCGGTCATCGAGAAGCATTTCACAACTGATCGCACACGAGAGGGAAATGACCATTTCCACTCTGTCGATGAGGAACAGATGACTCGCTTGGTCAAGAACGTCAGGATGGCTCGTGTTTCATTGGGGCAGTACCTGAAACAACCAATTGAAGTTGAAGCCCCAGCACGCATGAATGCCAGAAGGTCGATTGCTGCAGCTAGACCCATAGGAAAGGGTGAGCTATTCACTGCAGAGAACTTGATAATGCTTAGACCTGGTACTGGCGTCCATCCTGTATTCCTGAATAAGATAGTTGGTCACAAAGCCAAACGCAATGTGAAAGCAGGATACCTATTGGAATGGGATGATGTGCTCTGATGAGATCTAGTACTTCAAAACGCAAATCGGTTAGTTCTCCTAAGGGGTTGGTTGTTGCCATTATCCCTGCGCGTAGCGGATCTAAGGGCATTCCATTGAAGAACCTAAGAGAGATTGGCTTTAAGCCCCTCATCTCACATACAATAGATGCCGCTCTACGCGCGAAAACGGTTGATAGGGTTGTGGTGTCAACTGACTCAGCAAGGATTGCGAAAGCGGCTCGGGAAGCTGGAGCTGAAGTGCCATTCCTGAGACCTTTGGAACTAGCTGATGATAAGACACCGCTGGCAGCCGTGATGAAGCATTTCCTGATTTGGGCTAAATCCGACAAATGGAATATCAAGATACTCGTAATCCTGGAGCCCACCTCACCTTTACGAACTGAACTTGAGATAGATGCAGCAGTCCGTCTGTTTAGCAGGAAAAAAGTTGACACGGTGGTTTCTGTCGAGAAGGATACGAGTTTAGGATGGGAGGTCAAGGAGGATGGAAATCCACGCCCGCTTCAACCTGAGCGGTTGAACAGGCAGTATCTGAGACCAAAGTTCAAGGAGAATGGAGCTATTTTCGTTACGAAACCAACTGTGGTCACCAATGAAACAACTATTGGCAAGACAGTCGCCCTTTATGAGATGACCACCCAGAAATCAATCGATGTTAACACGTACTGGGACATGCAACTGACTGACCTTCTGTTGCGAAATGTGAAAATCGCATTCCATTTCAAGGCGACCGCTGAATTGGGGTTCGGACATTTCTATCGCACTCTCGCATTAGCCAATCGGCTGTACTACAACAAGATTGTGTTTTTGTGCTCAGAGTTCGACGAGGGATTGAAGAACCGCATTTCGACGATTGGCTTTAAGTACTATCTCTCGACAGACCCCATCAGCGCGTTGCAGGAAATAGGACCAACGATTCTGGTCAATGACGTCCTAGACACCACGAAGGAATTCATGCAGCAGATTCGTTCGTTTGTCCCCCTTATCGTCAATTTTGAAGACCTTGGACCAGGCACCAAATACGCGGATTTGATATTTAATGCGCTCTATGAGGACCTCTCATCGAATCCCTCACACCACGGTGGGGCACACTATGCTATTATGCGGGAGGAGTTCCTATTCTTGTCTAAACGTATCATTCGAAAAAAGGTGGAAATGATAACCGCCACGTTCGGAGGAAGTGATCCTAACAACATCGTGTTTCACTGCGCCAAAATCCTGCCTGAACATTTTCCCAACATCAGATTTCGCTTCATTCTCGGCCCGGGCTATAAACATGACAAGGATGCCATTTCCAAGTGTGTTGCTTCTTTCTCAAATGGACAATTGATAGACGCCTCAGCTGATATGGTCAAACATCTGTCGGAATCGGATATCGTCATTACATCTGGGGGAAGAACTGTATTCGAAACAGCGGCTTGTGGCACTCCTTGCATTGTCATATGCCAAAATGAGAGAGAACTGAAACATCGGCATATCACTTCACAGGACGGGGTCATCAACCTAGGCCTTTTTGAGGAACGTGAATCCATGTCGAATCTCGTGGAAGCGGTTGAAGAGCTTGTTTC
>JABCTJ010000258.1 GCA_018238375.1 Candidatus Thorarchaeota archaeon | reverse complement strand
TCTCATCAACTTGGGATTCAATGAAACCAAGGTAGCTGGGATTCTCAACATAGACTCCTGCAACTTTGTTGTCTAGTTTCGACTTCAAGTCTGCAAGGTCAAGAAGCATACTCTTCTGGTCATGTCCGACCCGCTCAATCATGATACCTGCAGGCTCTGCAAACGTATTGATTACCTGCCAATGGACTGGATTTATCGTATCAGGCACAAGGAATTTGTTTCGCTTCTTGTTCACCCTTGCGGCCATCAAGACTGCTTCCGCCAGTCCTGTGGCCATATCGTACATGCTGCTGTTCACGACATCAATCCCAAGTAGCTCGGCCATCATACTCTGATACTCGAACAGTGTCTGCAGCATTCCCTGACTGATTTCAGGTTGATAGCTTGTATACGAAGTGAGGAATTCGGACCGTGTAGCAAGTGCAGGTACTACTGAAGGGATGTAGTGTATTCCTGCGCCCGCACCCAAAAAGACACGTCCTGTATCAGCTGGTTTGTTCTTTGAGGCCAGTTCTTGCACTCGTTGTGCTACCTCGAGCTCAGTTTTCGAGGGGGGAATATTGAGATCCCGCTTCAACCGATATTCATTGGGAATATTGCTAAAAAGATCCTCCAGACTCTTCTTGCCTATTGAGTTCAGCATCTCGCGTTCGATTTCTTTTGTAACTGGGAGATAGGGATGCTTGAATTCCATTCGTAGCCCCACCGAATAGGGTTGTCAGTGATTGATGGCGCAACCTGAGCGATAAATAGCCTTTCTGTATACTCCACAAAATTGGTTTGGAACCTAAGAATCATTTTTATGCTGACATCAATTGACGATACCCAAATCAATGGAGAAACCGGAATGAAGCACTGGCTGATGGATATCTTGGCTTGCCCTGCCCCAGAATGTAAGAACGAACTCCACCTTGAAGTCTACAAGTCACACATGGTGGAGTCTGATGGGGAGGATGTTGAAGAGATTGACGAAGCCTTGATTACATGTCCAAAGTGCGACCGATGGTATCCTGTCGTTGACGGGATTGCCTGTATGCTTCCTGACGACCTGAGAATGACTGGAAAACAGCGAATAGAAGAAGAAGCATTCCTTGAGCGGTGGAAAGAAAAAATCGCGCCCAGCATCCTAAACGACGGCATTCCTTTCGGTATCAAACCATAATCCTGAAGTAGGCATCTGACAGGTGCGTTAGTAATAGCCCCGTAGTGTAGCGGTCAAGCATAGGAGGTTTTGGTCCTTCTGACCCAGGTTCGAGTCCTGGCGGGGCTACCATTACTTTGATTCGATTTTCAAATCATCCGGAGGATCAGTAATCTGTACTTTGAAGAGTCGCTTGACGTGTGAGAGAACAAGCCTCTCGCCGTTGACAAGCACATATATCGCGACATGATCACGTAGGCCCGAAGTGCGAATCTTCTTCTCTAGGACAGCCTGCACTTGAAAGACTCCTGCAGGATTGTCCATTGCCACGGTAATGCGAAGGGGCTTCTTTTTACCTTTCTCAAGAATGACATTGTTGATGGCAAGTGCACTCACCGAATGGATGTCAACCTTGCCTTTGTGATATGGCACAATGGTCCGCCCTTTCGTTAGGTCGCTGCCATCACCTAGCTTTGTAATTCCGGCCTCAAGCGTCAGACACTGAGTATCATCATCGTGGGAATAGATGCCGTGCATTATGAAGGACATTATGTCAGTCGCCAATGACAAATCCGAGTAAATGGATTCTAGCTTTGGCTCAAGGATTGGAACCGCCAGTTGGAGTGAGGCTTGGTAGTGTTCTTCTCGATGTACCGTCATTCCAATGTCATGCAAATATGTCGATGCTAGCACGATAAGGCGAGCATCATCAGTGTCACCTATGCCCTCAGCCACAACATTGGGTCTGAAGGTGTCGTCAAGAATGTTGAATATCTTGATGGCGTTCCAAGTTGCCACCTCTGCATGAACAGGCCCGTGGTCTGTGTAGCCCAGTCGAGAAACAGCCATTCTGTTCGCCGTTCGGAGGAAGGATTGGACCTTTGGTGAATTCTTGAGATACTGATACATCTCTAGAGCCTTTGAGTTGGGCTCGAGTAATTCACTGACGGTGACCTCATCTCTGTTGAATACTTGATGCTCGTTCATGACTAGGCCCCCAGGGGGACATTCTCTTGTGACGGTTCATTTGATAAGACTTGCGAAGTGGAAGAAGTCGGCTAGATATCACCAGCCTCATCCTGTATAGAGAGCAGAATGCGGTCTGTAGCGCTGGTGCTCTTTTTGATGACCTTCAGATAGTCCTGTCGAGCCTTCTCGAAAGCCGCACGACTAATCCTCTGCTTCTTCTTCCTGAGAAGGAGCTGGCGGAGACCGGCCTTTGCGCCCTCGATTCGTTCTTCGTGAAGCTCGAGTTGAGCTACGATGTCTCTGTATCTCGCGCCTTCGCTGATGAGCTTGTCCTTTAACGATGGGAGCTGAGAGTCAATCTTTTCCATCTGCGACTTGATGTCCTTCTGGCGAATCATGAACTCCCTCTTCTTGACCTTTCCTCGCCTTCGAGAAGCCTCAATCTTTTCAAGATCCAGGTTCAAAGTGGTCTTCTTAGAATAGAGAGTAGCAAACTCCCTCAAGAGCTCTGGAGGGGCACCCGTAGATTTGGCCTCAATTGCAGTTGATTCTTCTTCGCCCGAACCGACAATCTCCTCTGGCAAGTCTACCTTTCTGTACATTACATAGATGAGCGCAATGAAACCTGCCATCAGTGCGAAGAGGATAGGTCGAGCAGCAGCTCCTATCGAAACCTGGTACACCAACACGATATTGAGTGGATTCTCCTGTGTTGTGTTATAGACGGTGTAACTGATCGACGTGTCGAATACACCATAAATGAGCTGATAATCGCCTGAGGTTTCTATGAGGTTGGTTGAGATTGGAAATACAATATCGATTGTATGCTTGCTGACGAGTATTTCACCAAACGTTGCTATTGGAACCTTCAGCTGGCTACCTGATGGAATAGCATCGGAATAACTTGAAGCCTGTATAACGTAGTCGATCCAGAATGTATACGTATGTCCGGGCCAGAACCCGTCGTAGCCAAAGCGGTCACTTCTGAGATCAATCCGAAGCTCAATCGTATTATTGAACATCAGCTCTCCACGGGGCATCGACTCCGCAAGAGTTCCTACTTCGTCATAGATTCGGAGATCGGCTGCGTAGGCAGGTATCGTGAATGCGAAGTAGTTCTCTTTTGAAGGACCAATGTTTTCTATGCTGATAGTTTCGCTATAAGAGAGCCAGCCCCATGCATCGACTACAATCTGAGTGGTCCGTTCAGCATCAATCAACGGGGTGTACGACCGTAGCGAGAAGTCGAACTCCTCATTGCTCATCGGAGCCACATTGATGTCGTCAGTGTCTGGAATATCGCCTTGAATGGAGTCACCACTTCTGAAATTGACTTTCATCGAAGCAGTCTTCAAGACATAGGGTACAGTGGGATACTTTAGATATGTGACGTTGTAGATGTTGCCTTCAACAAGGTTGTGCAACGAATGCATCGTCATTGTCGTTGTAAATGCTAGGGATTCCTGAAATCCCACTGATTCGATGAAATAGACTCTGAAATGCATCATTCCGTTGATATCATCCAGTTGCACTATCTCAAGCTCATTCTCAGCACTGTCTTCCGCCAACACTGAGAGGAAATAGCTCGGCCATGGTTGCGGAAGGAAGAATTCCAATGCCCCAATCGGCCCCGTTCCGTTGTTGCGGACTAGGTATTGGTCCTCAATCCTCGTGTTATGGTACAGCCGTGTTACGAAGCTTCTATCGACATCAAGGCGCATTCCAATAAGTGGAGTAAAAGGCCAATCAATTGTGACGTTCACTATTGCTGTACTGGTGACATTAGAAACGTCAGTTGCGTTGAACCAGACTTTGTGACTTCCAATCTCGAATTTAGAGAGGTCGACCTTGACTTCCCATAAGTCGGACTGGAAGTTGTGAAAAATCTGTGTCCAGTTCTCATCGTCAATCCGGTAGTAAGCAGTTCGTATGTATGTGTTATCTGTCACGTTTATTTTAAACGACGCCACCAAACCAAGAACTTCATCCAGAGTTGGGCTGTCCACAACAATGAATGGCGCTGTATTGCCCACGAATTCAACCATAAGGGGGTTTGCCCAATCAGTGTGCTGTACAGGAAGTTCGTCAAAATTCTCAGAACCTCCGAACATCAGGGTGAAAGGAAACTGTACATCCGTTGTATTGAACAGAGGAATGTCATTGGGATCTGTGCTGTTCATTTTGATGAAGTACTCTAGTTGTGTTGTGGTGCCATCATCACTGCCATTCGCTGCAACAATCCGACTTTGATCAGCGTCCGGAAGATGCTGGAATGTACCTATGGCATAGTCATCCCTGTAGACAATCTGACTTGCATCAGCAGGGTTATTTGTATTGGATCCGATTCGTGTCAGAGTTATGACATATTCAAGGTCTTTTCCATACATGTCATGGTTAATCGTAGTGTAGCCTTCCTCAGCAGGAATGATGAAATGACGCTCTTCACCAACTCTCATGCCGATTATTTCATCTATATAGCCCTGGAGTAACCGTTCGTCTTCTATCGGGGTTGTTGAATCATCGGTAGGAGCATCGTTCTCCTGTATCAGGGTTCCATTCCGGTCAAACAGCTTGTAGTGAACAGTGACAACATCAATGCCAGTCACTCTCGAATAGCTCTCGTGCGGCTCATCTGGAGCGCAGCCAAATATCAAGTCACTACCGTTGAGACCAGTGCTTGTGAAATCTGAGGTGTAATTCTGCCAGCCAAGCGCAATCCAGCCTGAAGTGGTAGCTGAGAGTCCGACATAGAGGAGTGTTGAGTTGTGCTCAAGGTAAATGGTAACTCCAGTAGCTGAGTCTGTGTAGCTGTATGAGTACTCTGTTGGGTCGATTATCCCGTCAGCAGAGCCATAGTGGACATCAACATAGGGTATTGAGGCGTTTAGCATCGACTCCGCGTAGGAGTAGTCCTGTTGGGTGTTGTGAGCCAAGGTCGTGGGATTCCAAGAATTTAACTCAGGAATAGTCAATGCGACACCACTGATGACAAATATCGCCAGTAACGCAACTGTTGCTATTCTTCTACGTAGCAGGCTCAAGATGAATCACCGAATTTGATGTGTTTGCGGTATGCAGT
>JABCTJ010000201.1 GCA_018238375.1 Candidatus Thorarchaeota archaeon | reverse complement strand
GAGTTCCACGATGCCGCTGAGAAAGCAGAGTATCTGAAAGGCCTAGGAGAATGGACAAAGCCAGACATGCACGGAACAGGAGATAGCTCACCCCGGAGTCCTCATGCGGAACCGCCACTCACGCGCAAGGGACGCAAAGAGCAAGTCGATGAATGAATCTACAACTACCAGCGAGTGGGGGTGAACAGTCCCCATTCGATTCACGTCTTAACGAGGTTGACTTCCGTTCGTCCAGTGATCAGGTTGCTGTGACGGCTAACCTTATGACGCCTACACATCATTAGTAATGATTGGGTTGGAGACGTGAGTTCATCCACAGAACGTTCTCTTGGTTACTACATCTGTCTTCTACTGATAGTCGGGTTTGTCGCTTCTGTGATGATCATTATTGCCGCATATGGTGTTATCGATTGGTTTTCAGCCGTGACGTTTGGCGTCCTGATTCTATTGCCACTAATCGGGTGCGGATCTCTGTTCGCGGGCCGCCCCATGTTCATGTCGCCCTATCACGGAGCACTACCAGAGGTGCAAGATAGATTGGATGAAATCGCAGAAGACGTAAGAGAAGTATCAAACTAGGCATTCTTCAATATACTGACCTAGAGTAACGTTTAAGATAACAAGATGGTCGCGAACGTCACACCACTGAGATGTTTTCCAATGGCACACTGTGTTTTAGTCAAGGGACCCTGTAGAGGAAAGATGTGCGACTTCTGGGCTAGAATTAAGATACAGAAGAAGAGCGTCGAAGAGATGGCTGATGATATCAGGGAGAGCATCGCCAAGTGTGAGGATGGAAACATCAAAACCGTTACAGAGGTAATTCAGGCCTACTGGTCTGGATTGGGTGTTCGGGATATGCACAGACTCTGCGAGGAAGAATCCAACCTGTATGAGAAAGTCAAGCAGGTGGAAAACCTAGCCCTTGAGCAAAACAGCATCAAAGCTGTGTAAATTCCACAGGCACAGCAATGATATTTCCTCTGTTGAGAAGCCACTTTGGATCAAGAGCCCTTTTGACAGCCTGCATTTCTGCTATGCCTTTCTGACCGTACATGGCCTCTAGGAAGGGTACTTTCAGCTTGCCAATTCCGTGTTCTGCCGCAACGGTACCGCCCAGCTCAACAGCCTTCTTCGCAAAGAGCATGTAATTGTCCATTCCCTGCTGGACTTCCTCGTTGTTTCGTGGAATCATGTTTACGTGCAGATGCGAATCCCCGATATGACCGAAGATAACGTATTCCATTCCCTGTGCCTCCAGAGTGTCACGATAAAACTTCAGATACTCTCGCAGCGCCTTAGCTGGGACCGCCATGTCAGTACCAATCTTGTGCACCTCGTGATACACCGCTTTGCGCTGGGCGATGAGTGCATTGATTGTTTCAGGCACGAAATGCCTGACTGTCTTCATCTTCTCCAGTTCTGTCCGGTCTAGGCCTGCCCAGCTCGATTCCGAGGAGGAGTTGTGCTTGTTGAGAATCTCTTCTAGGCTCATTATTTTCTCCTCCATCTCTTCTTCTGTGTAGCTGAACTCAAAGAAGACTATAGCCTGAGTCTGACTCGAGAGAGCGGGCACAGTAAGTCCAGCTTCACTCGCCTTGTCCCTAATCATCTTGACTGCATTTGGTCCGAAGTATTCCAAGAAGTTCATGGGGATTGGAGAGTCATCCGGCCTGATGTCATAGACGAAATTGACCGCATCATCCTCGCTTGGGAAGAAGGCCATCACTGTCATGATGTTCTCGGGCATCTTCATTAGTCCGAGCTCTACCATTGTTATTGCACCAAGGATTCCCTCAAAGCTGATGAAGAGATCAATCAGGTCCATGCCAGGCTTCGCAAAGAGGCCCGCGGCATTCTTCGTCTTTGGCATCTCATAGGTGGGTATCGGGACTTCGACCGTTGACCCATCGGTGAGTATGACCTCGAATGTGCCATCTTTCGCGAAAACCTTGCCCCGCTCAATATCAAGAATGTCTCCATTTGCTAGTACAACCCTCAGACGACGGACCCAGTTTCTAACCGCACCATGCTTGAAGGTGCGCGCACCTGACGCATTGCACGCTACAACACCGCCCAGAAGAGCCGTCATTTCTGTCGGATCTATCGGGAAGAAGTAGGAATCAGACTCATTCAGGAACTGTTCGAGAGCCTTCTGTTGCTCGGGCGTACCCTTGCCTTTCAACTCATCAAGAGTTTTTTTTGTAATGGCCTTTACCAAGGTTTCAAGGATAACACCAGCCTGGCCGCCAATTGAGTAGAAACACTCATCGGCAGAGTACTCCATGAAGAGCAGCTCATCCATCTTCTCAAGGTTGATCGTGATACCGCCCATAGGAACAGCAGCACCGGTAAGTCCGGTTCTGGCTCCCTGAATTGTAACGGGCGTTCCGTTCGCGTAAGCGTTTTTCAGAACAGCAGCCACTTCTGCCTCAGTAGTGGGAAAAAGGAGTTTGTCCGTCTGACCATCAAAGGAGTGGCTCTCGTCATCTAAGTAGAGAGCATAGGTATCGGTGATGGTCGCTTGCTCCGTGACTGTCTTCATCTCTGATAGACTGGTTATCTTAGGTGTTTGGGCCTTGATCTGATTCGTCATTCAATTCTCACCATGGACCTGATGTTGCCGGAGTGGGAGGAAATCGCAATATCAACTCATTGGTAGTGCCAAGACACAACACCATCCAGTCTAGATTGCCTATTGGACGACACATTAATGAGTAGGGTTTGATTGGGCCTTCACATTGTAGTTTCTACTGCCATTACTGTAATTGACAACTGTCCGCAGATTGACAATCTGGAGTGAGTACTAGGAAGATGGATGCATTAAGTGCGGCAATCCTCGCCGTTTTCATCGGCACGTACATCATCATAAGCACAGAGAAAATAAACCGGACTGGAATGGCTCTGCTAGGCATGGGATTCGCAGGCGTAGTCCTCTGGGTTGGGGGCCACGATTTCCACGAACTGGTGTTAGGCATAGAGTGGGACACCATCCTTTTTGTCACTAGCATGATGATGATTGTAGCAGTCGCAGACGGGTCAGGTATGTTCGAGTTTCTTGCTCTGAGAATATCGAAACCGAGTGGCGGGGACCACAGACGCCTGTTCATTACATTCATCGTGTTTGTGTTCGTGATGTCATTCTTCCTTGACACCACCTCCACGATGGTCATCATGGCGCCGCT
>JABCTJ010000198.1 GCA_018238375.1 Candidatus Thorarchaeota archaeon | reverse complement strand
CTTCATCACCAACAAGTGCTGAAATGTTTGAAACCTGCTCAAGTTGCTCCAACGTTAAATTAAGCAAAAAGAACCGGATAACGAAGTCGACATACTCTTCATTTCTGTTCAAATCAACTGTGACCTTCAAGATAGGATTCTTGCTTCCTGTGTCTGCTTCTGTAACTGTGAAATTGCTACATAGATAATCGGGATAAAAGGGAGGATCCATGTCGGCTGATGAGAACAATACTCTGTTCAATGGAACGGACGAAATAACCACTCCTGCCCCTACTACCATAATGAGGGCCAACAATGCAACAATGAATCGTCTTTCGATTCGCATCTTCTCTAATTCCCTCCCAATGTAGACCAAAGTTAATCATTTTGAGAACTTAAAGATGTGCAATCTTATGCATTGCACACATATTCCACTCCTTGCAAGTCACGAGTTCAAATCTCGGCCGGTCCACCATCACTATCGTTTTCGTAGACAATCCATTCAACGAGTTTCATTCTGATTCCTATCATGAAGTCGAGTTCGAATTCTGCTAAGCAGCAGGCGTATATCTACTTGGTAGGGCAAGAAGAGATAAAGCAGTCCAAGAGCAATCCAGGCGATCCAGATTCCACCATGCATGAATACTAGGTAGAATACGTGGTCAACAAGATATCCATGCGTGATTCCAAGCGCGATAAAAATTTGCGCTCCGGGCGGAGCAGGAATGGGAAAGAATCTCCCTGGTCCAAATGACCACATCAATCCCTCATCAAGGCTCCACCACCACAATCCGATCATTGACCAAGCAGATGTCAGAATCCAAATGTAGTAGACCAAAAGGAGTGCAACCGCGACGCGTCGTTTCAGAGCCACCTTTGCCACATGACGCCTTACTAGCAGGTTTTGATTTTGGCCCTCCACATTCTGAGTACTCGATTCACTCATCGATATCCCGCAGCTCCAGAGCAATGATGCTTCACGGGTCAATTGCTAAGCTTTGGCAATAATCTTCCTATTTCAGTAATCGATTCCAATAGACGACTATACGCACCGAATCTCAGCCGATCCACCATTTCATTCTAAGGATAACATAAGTTCCAAGTTGGTTCATATGAATGAACAATGCTCATTATCTCGATATATGCTTCGTCTGAAAAGAAAGGTTCAGGACAGGTTGCTTCTCCATCGTAAACCGCGAAGTGGATGTGTGCGCTAATACCCAACTTCAGGAATTCGCCGAGTGTATCTCCTTTAGCGACCCAATCACCTTCTTCAATATCTAGCATCTCTATTTGACGGTCAACGCCAGATGAATTCGTTGTCCAAGGTTCAAAGACATATCCGATTTGAATGGTTTCATTGAATCGAATTGATACATGGATCATGTATACGTTATCTGCTGGACCGGTACCAGTCCATGAGATTTCTTCCACAATTCCCGGTGCAGCAGCTATTACTACAGATTCGTTTTTGAAGCCGAAATCAAGCCCATTGTGCACTGCTCCCCAAGGACAATTATCGCTTTCACTATAGCCGCCACTCCAACCAAGGATATCTGCTTGGTCTGTGTATATCACACCCATGTAGTTCAGATTCGAAGAATCGTAACGCCCTTCATTATCAAAGAGGGGGGGAACATTAGAGTTGTCTTCGTTTTGCTTATACAATAAAACGGCGGCGATAATTACAATCACTAATACTAGTATGGCGCTTGTTTTTTTCTGCATGATCTTTTTGCGTAGTGAAGCATGCTCAAATACCTGTCCTTTTCTTGGCATAGATGAGGTCGCGAGTTCGAATCTTGCCCGGCCCACTATTGCGGTTCCGAGAGAGTTCCATCCAAGAGTCGCCACATTGAAATCGTAAAGCTATGGAAGATACTATAAGTTCTCACGAGCATTAAGAGCTTGAGGGATTGTTTTGCAGCTTGAAACCGTTCTCATAGGCGTCTTTGTGGGGACATGTCTTCGCACTATACCTGATATTGAAGACATGTACCAGAGGAAATGTAGTAAGACCTGAACGAAGGGGAGGAACACCGAGGGTTGACGACTTGACCGCGACACAGAGTGCATATGGGCATGAAACTTCGTATTCCTCTAGTATCCAAGGGTGTGGGTCTTCAGCAGGTCCTTTTCCAATTGGTGGAAGAACAGAAAGACTTCCCACAAGATCGTTTGGAAGCTACACTAAGCCAAGAAGGAAATCAAAGAAAAGCTGATTTGTGACTTGATGAAACCCTGGTGCGAATCGAATCTCGGCCAGTCCACCAACTTCTTCCGCCAACTCAATGGCGATTTGCCCTGATGAGAGGAGAAGCACTTAAGATAATGCCAAAGCATGATAAATGGTTCAGAATGAATTCGATACAATCCGAAAGAGACCCTCTCAGGAGTGTGAAACTCTTGGGGATAGTGTTTCTCGCCTTTTCTATAGTGCTGCCTCTCATCGCTCTCATCGTGCCAGAATCTGAGATTCCAGTGAGCACGGGACCATGGCTCTCATGGCTGCTGATACTTCTGATGCCCATCGAGATTCTACTCATCTATGTGGTTTACCATTTCCTTAGCAAGAGGCCCAGACAGGACAACCTAATGGGTTCGGCATATCTCATGTACATGTTTGGGATCATTCCATCGATTTACGGCACCATAATAGCATTCATTGACTCAACTCTGCGCCACACTGCGATTCTGCTGGGCTTGATGTTTTCTCTTGTTGGTCTCGGGTTTGCCTTCAGGCTCTCGCTGAACCTTTGGGACAACATCCAAGCCTTCAATCAGTGAGTAGGTCGAGTGGGCAGAATCTCGCCCGGTTCACCACTCTCTTCTCATCACCTCCATCCCATCCAAATGAATCAAATACGTCAATAGAGATGCTCTCATTGGAGAAGTGACTTGCGAAACACCTCAACCTTTGAAGCCCCGATACAAAAAATTAGTCTGAATCGACCGCCTCAGGGAGAGCCCATTCTGGACGTAGGAGGCGGGGGAGAGGGATTGGTGTCAAGAATCGAAGGTGTAAGAGTATGTGCAATTGACATCCGGATGGATGAGATAAGGGAAGCCCGCATTCATGACCCACCTTCCAATTGGTTTGTTGGTGATGGTAGGGTTCTTTGTTTTCGCGACGCCAGCTTTCAGGTAGCCACACTCTGGTTCTCGCTTGGATACATGAGAGATTGGGAAACCAAGCGCCAAGTCATGAAAGAGGTGCAGAGAGTCCTGAAACCGGAAGGTGTTATGTCAATCATGGCCAGCAAGATAGTATGCAAGGAAGACAGATTCCTATTCAGAGTAGTGTATACTCTACCTGATGGAACCATTTCTCAAACAGGCTACGGAGTCAGAGGAAAACAGGATCAGACGCTTGAGAGTGCTAGTCGATTGCTAAAGGATATGGGCTTCAGACTAGAGCGTACTCAGGAGCATGAGCACTGGTTCGAGATTCTAGCCATGAAGCAATAGTGCATGCTTCGTATCTCCAAAACCTTAAAGTGGACACCTTATGCTGACCGAGCCAACCCGCAGTAGGTGATTAAGAATGAGTCTAGCAGTATGGTGGAAACGTGGCAGCAAACCGGGACTCATTATGATATTCCTAGGTATCGCGGGACTGGTTCAGATTCCAGTTTTGTGGCATGCTCAGGTCTACGTTCAGGTGTTGAGCACTGAGCTGCAATTGATTGTGAGCTTGGGTGCCATGGTAGTGCTTACAGGTGCCTACGTTGTGATGGCAGAAACAATGTTTCGCTGGGCTCATATTGTGTCTAAAAGGAAAGTACGTAGACGACAGAGAGCGAAATCGAACTGGATAACAAAGCTCTCAGCTTTCGCTAGAACTTGGCAGGACCTGCCAGCGTTTGTGGGTGTTGCACTCATCACATGCATCTTCTTCATGTTCTATTTCGTACCATTTGGGGTGTCGGACATGACCAACCTCCCCTCCTGGCTAGCCACTCTGGCATTCCTTGATCCTCTCTTTGTGTATCCTCTAGGCGTCAACATCGCTGCTGTCCTTTGCGCAGTCATTGCTAGTTATATGAACCACAAGGTGCGGTAGGACGCAGCAATCAGTGCTTGCTTGACACCATAACTGAGGGCTTAATTGCCAGCCGGGTTGTAAGATTGCATACTCATGAATCGGCGATAGCCCTAGAAACCTACAACCACTCGATGATGTGCAAAAAGCGGTTGAGAGCCTAAGCAAACTTGGATTGGTGACGCTAGCTTTATATTTCCACAGCAAGGGTCATGCTACTGAGCCGCGGTAGATCAGCCAGGGAGATCGCACGGCTGAAGACCGTGTTGTCGTGTGTTCAAATCACGCCCGCGGCACCACTTCTTCCTCTCCAGCAATAGCTAACCGAATAACTCTCCAAGAGGTTCATTTCTATCTCTAGGTTTTTCAGATGCCTCTTCATATTCAGGGTTTCGTTTGATAATCACTATTCTTTCAATCCATGTAGAGAATGCGAGGATTCGACCCAAACTAAAGAGGATATAAGCAGCAATAGTTGTAAATATTGGAAGTATGCCAAAATAGCCATGTAACCCTGCGGCCATGAATAACCAACCGACAATGCAAATTGCAATAAGGCCGATTCGATTTAGACCGCGTTTCCATCCTGCACCTGCTAATATGAGAGAAAGTATCGCAATTGTCAATAGAACAGATAATACAGCCACCGGTGAAGATTCCTCTGGAGGAATATACTGACGCACTAGTGTTGCAGCAATAGCTCCGATAGTCATTACAATACAGAATTCAACGAATAGAGAGAGCAGAATGTCTGTAAGTTTTAGACGATATCTCATCTCGAAATTCCCTTCATCTTAGTCTTATTGGTAGCAACTTTTACCCTTTTCTCCAATATCGAATTCTCTGAAATGAAACCCGTGGCGCCATTACTTCTTAATCCGTTATTCAGAGGGGTGTTACTGGGGAAGTCGCATCATGTCCCAGTGAGGAATATCAGCAATTGGAACATTGCCCTTAGCTAGAACTTCAAACCCGTAATGTTCGTAAATTGATACATTGGACTCACTTTGTGCCTCAAGATAACAGGGCAATTCCTGCCTGTCAAGTCGTTCAAGCATTGGACGGATGAGCTTGCTTGAATAACCCTGACCTTGTAGCTCAGGATTAACAGCAACTGGACCAAGATGCATGTAGGGAGTAACCGCGTACTTCGCTCTTCGTTTACTTGTGAATTGATCCATTTTCATCATCCGATTGACTAGATTCCTGCCCATCGTCCTATAGAAGCCAAAACCACCTGCTCGAAGATTTTTCCAGTAACTGCTATCTACTGTGTTCGAGTGTTGCCATATCGCCACTCCCTCTAATCCTGATGAAGTGGCATATACCTCTCCGTTTTGGAGAGCCTGTTTCAACCTGAACTTGAAGAAGACTGGCAATAACTTCTTTCTCTCCTCTTCATTGGGAAAGAAGTAAACACATAGAGAATCATCCCAAAACGCGCGTGTCAATAAATCTACAGCAGGTCCGATATCGGACTTTGAGAGTCGAATCAATCCATCAAGAGCTGAAGTCATCATATTCCCTTAGCTCACTAGAGTTGACAAATCAGATATACATTGAGTACAGTATCAAGAACCGTCACCTATTTCTTATCGCATCAAATACCATTTGTTGACGATGAGAAATGACAAGGTCGAAATTCGGGTGAAACGGCTCAATCCGAATGCAAGAATACCAGAAACCGCCAAGCCAGGAGATGTGGCGTTCGACCTGTTTTCTGTGGTTGACCACGATTTGGAACCTGGCAACCGCTTTCCAGTCCCTACAGGATTAGCCATGGAGATACCTACTGGCTATGAAGGACAAGTAAGACCGAGAAGTGGTCTAGCGTTCCGTAAGGGAATAACGACCCTGAACACACCTGGCACAATCGACAGTGGGTACCGAGGGGAAGTAAAAGTCATTCTAATCAACCATGGGCATGAAACTTTCCATATAGAGAAAGGTATGCGGATTGCTCAGCTCGCAATCCGGTCCGTACCAGAGGCTAGATTTGCTGAGGTAGATGCGCTCACAGATTCAGAGCGTGGCACCGACGGGTTGGGTAGTACTGGACTTTGAATGGTAATCTACTAATACCGCGCAGCAATCTGGCACTCAATTCTGTTTGTTTACCGAGGAGAGAATAATGCCAGATTACGATGTCATCATAGTGGGTGGTGGTCCCGCAGGCTCTACAGCTGCCAGGAGAATCGCTCAGAGAAACCTGAATGTGCTCCTTTTGGATAAGGCTACATTTCCAAGAGTCAAGCCTTGTGCGGGAGGAATGACAGACCGTGTGAGGAACGTCCTTGACTTCAGTATTGACGAAGTTGTTCAAAGACGGTCATTTGGACAGCGAGTCTATTCCCCGTCTGGCGATATTGTGGATTGTACAAGACCTGTGACGACCGGGGATTTGCTGATGCGTGGCGATTTTGACACGCTGCTCCTACGAAAAGCCGAGGAGGCGGGCGCCAAAGTCAGAGAGGGAGTAAATGTTGTCAACGCAGAACAGGATGCAGACAAGGTTACAGTGACGACTAGCGAAGGGGAGCGAATAGAAGCCAAGTATCTCATCGGAGCGGATGGCATCAATAGTGTAGTAGCAAAGAGTCTAGGTTTCTACAAGCGCTGGTCTGCAAAAGATGCAGCCATCTGCATTGAGATAGAGGCAGAAGTTGGCGAAGAAGCTGTGGAGAGAATCTGTGGTGTACCCTACGAAGAGAAGGGGGTTGCCGTTCACATCTATTTCGGTCCCGTCCCGTTTGGCTACATATGGTGTTTTCCCAAGAAATCCATATTGAGCTTGGGTGCAGGATGCATGCAGGCCAAAGCAAAGAACATCAAAGGGCTCTTCAACAAATGGTTCGAGGACTTCAAGGAGAAACACGACATTGATCCCAAAATCATTTCTGATACAGCGGCTCGTGTGCCTTACTCAGGTGCGGTAAAGAAAACCGTGATTGGCAGAACAATTCTCATTGGAGACGCTGCAGGCTTTGTGTATCCATTCTCAGGAGAGGGAATAGTGCTGGGAGTTCAGTCCGCCATTATTGCAGCTCCTATCTTGGAAAAGGCTGTGGCGAACTCCAATCCACGCATCTTGACCGAATTCGAGAAAGGCTGGAAGCAGGCATTTGGAAGCGACCTGAAGGTTGCTAAGAGTACCGCTGACCTGATGTTCAAGAGCGAGAAGAACCTGAACACCATTCTTCGCTTGGCTTATGAGGACCAAGTTATCGGCGACATCATGTACAAGATGATTGCTGGCCTAGACTCCTACAAGAACCTCCAAAGACAACAGGTGAAGAGGATACTAACAAAGCACCCACGCGCTGGATTGTCGCTCTACATATGACAGGTTCGTCGTAACGTTTTTAATTCGCACCCATCGTGATTCGTAGGAATGGGTCGGTTGTCTAGTTGGCTATGATTCCGCATTGACATAGAATTCTGATTCTTCAGGATTTTTCAAACGTGCGGCGGTCGGGAGTTCGAGTCTCCCCCGACCCACCACTTTTCTACACAATCCCTTTGTCAGACAGGAGTTGTAAGAAGCTTCGGAAGAGTGACCGGT
>JABCTJ010000195.1 GCA_018238375.1 Candidatus Thorarchaeota archaeon | reverse complement strand
TCCGGTCAGAATGATGTTGTGATTAGTGTGCCAACTGGAGACGGCAGCGAGTTCTTTGCTCCTGCCACATTCTCTGCAGCGTTTCATGGTGCTCCTATCTTATCCCTCTGTGGAACAGACAACTCGTTGACCACGCGAGCGGAGGAAACATGGGCACCATACCTCATAGGCCCCGAAATCGAGGTATATGTAACGAACAGCTTTACTGCGCGAGCCGAGAACGGCTGGTATGATGAACGAATCCCCAACAAGTATTCCATGACGAAGTCTGTGACGGATTTCGAAGACTTTCTTGACGATCGCGGAGCGTACAACGCTACGTCATGTCAGTCAGTTGTAATAGTAGCTCCTGCTGATTTGCTCAAAATTAGCTTTGACAGATCTTTGCAGAGTCATTTCTCTCCGGGGCGGATTCCTGCGGAGAATCCTGCGATGGCCTCAGTGATGATCGCTAGAGGGGCACTCCACCGGTTCCTGTACCTATCTGCAGACTCTGCTGACACAGTTCTGTTGAGCATGTACGCCTATACTGATGGTTACACCTATGTAGACAACTTCCTCCAAGCCCATTTACTTCACCAATATGCGGATTCATTGACTGCGTTTCAGGGCGCTGGATATCAGGTTGAGAGTCACATTGGATTCGAAGAAGTATTCGAAGGACTCGGCTCTCAAGTAGCCCTCTGGTCTCTGAGCACGCACGGTACTCTGACTGAGCTGCCTACAGACCCACCCCAACGACCAGGAGGCATTGGTGTGTTTTCAATGAGGTCAGAGGACTCACAATATGGAATGGAACAGGAGGGTGTTGCTGACTTCAATGGTGATACAATTGTAAACCCTGTCCTGTATGATGATGCTCCTTTCCACGTGTTGAAGACAACAACTGATCTTGAGGGTGCAGTGGACAATATAGGGTCTCCAATTGTGATTGTGACTGCTTGTCTTCTCGGAGGTTCAAGGTTTCCCCAGATGCTGATGGAGCATGGAGCTGTGGGCGTGATGGCCTCTCCAAGAACCGTGTACTTCCAGCCTGCTGGCATGATATGCAAACTTGTGACTGACTCACTTGTTACAGGAAACTCCACTGGAGCAGCCTTGAGTAATGCGATAACTACTATTTCATTCGATTATTCTGACCCGCTTGGAATAGATCCTCGCGACTACGCAAATCAACATGTATTGTTTGGAGACCCCGAGATACACCTATACGAACCGACCTCCTCACCGCACGTGCCTTCAGCAGATCCGTTAACAAACTCCTTTGGAGGGCATACGCCTAGTCGTGGGGTAGCTGAGGTCGCAGCTTTAGGGACATCAGGATATCTGCCTGACACTTTAGGCGGACTAGGGATATCTTATGACTACTACTCTACTTCAAACTATAGCGATTTCGAAATGCTGCTCTCAATGAGACACGTAGTACTGGTAGAGCCGGGCTCCCTGAGCTCACTAAGCTCCAATCTGAACGCAAGCAGTGACAGACTTCAGAGCTACGTGAGGGAAGGCGGTGTCTTCGTGGTCCTCGGTGTATCCAGTGATCTTAGTTGGTTGCCATGGCCCGTTTCGTATGACAGCTCTGGGAGTGGGACATCCATCACCATCATAGACCCGGCACATCCCCTTCTTACGATACCAAATACCATTGCGTCAACAGTTGACTATCAAGGTCACTTCTCGTCAACATGGTCGAATCTTTCCATCCTTGCAACTGATGGCACAAATCCCATAATCGTAGCTGCAGCTCTGGGAACTGGCAAAATCGCTCTGACAACCACCACACCTACTGGCGCAGAACGCAATGCTACAATCCAAAATGCAGTATCATGGGGCGACGCACCCTCAATATTGCTGCGAAGCATTCAGAAAAACCAGCAGATAATCTGGGAGGGTGATCGCGTTATCATTACGCTTCAATTGAAGGATCAACTTGGGAATGGACTCACAGCTGCAAATGTTCTTGCCACCCTCAATGAAACGGAAGTTGCAGCTGTTGATGAAGGCGAAGGAATATACACAGTTATTCTCACTGAAGAATGGACCACTGGAAAGGTTGGATACCACAGCCTTAGGATTGATGCAAAAAAGGCTGGCTATGACACGCTCTCAATCACGCTCGCTGATTTTATGCTAATCCGTAGCTCCCCGCTATTGATAGTTCTACTAGGTGCTGGCATTGTCATCGGAGTTGTGGTTCTGTACTACTACCGCAAGTACCGACGGGGTGATGACATCTTCCCGCGGAGAGGAAAGGCCAAATCAACAAGGTTCAAGGACAAGAGTAAGGAAGAGAAACAAAATCAAAAGAAAAGGGACGAGGAGTTCGATGCCGCCGAGTTCTTTGGGGTTGAGTAAATTGCGCAAAAGAGAGCCTTCCGCATGCATCTAGTAGGATAAGCTTTATACAACGGGGACCAAACTTCCCCTTGTTTCACTGAGCTGAGGATGCAAGAATGTCAAGCCGTGTAGATACAATCAACAAGGCGATTCGTGATTTCGAAACCGTACCTGGTGTCGAGGGCGCCGCACTCGTGTCAATGGATGGACTCATGATTTCTTCTGCTCTTCCAGAGAGCGAACACGATCGAGTAGCTGCCATCAGCGCCGCGATGCTCTCATTGGGCGAGAAAGCAGCCGGAGAACTTGACAGAGGAACCCTCATGGAGATTTACGTCAAGGCTGACAAAGGTTTCACTCTTCTCACATCCGTGGGTGACAGCGCACTTCTCCTTGTCCTTGCAAAAGTTGATGCTCAACTAGGCCTTATTTTCGTTGACATGAAGCGGATGGCGAAAAGTCTCCTAGAGATTCTCTGACTTACTGTTCACAAACTTCTATCTGTGTGTTGATAGGGCTTTCACTATGGCATTCACCACGTGACGAGATATCTCTCTCTTTGACGATATGGGGATTTTCTCAATCAATCCCTTTTTGCCGACTATCAAAACCTCATTTGTATCCGTCCCAAATGCAACCCCCGGTCTTTGAGCGTCGTTTGCGATAACCAAATTGCAGGTACCAGATTCTATTTTCTGGTGGGCACGATTCTCTAATTCCTCATCGGTAACACCTGACTCCACTTTAAAGCCCACAATGAACAGGCCCTTGTGCTTTGCCCTAGCTTCTTCGATTATCTTTTTCGTTGGGACAAGTTTGACTGTAAGTTCGTCGCCTGATTCAATTTTTTTATCAATAGTCTTCTCTGGAGTGTAGTCAAGCACAGCAGCAGTCGATACAAGTACGTTTACTCCCCCATCAGAGAGGGTCGTCATCACTGCGTCCAGCATGTCCTTGGAAGTGTCGACACATTTGAAGTTGACTTTATCGGGCACCCTTTGTCCTGTAGGTCCCATAATCAAAGTCACTTCTGCTCCCCTTGCTATCGCTTCTTCAACGATGGCAATGCCCATCTTTCCAGTAGATGGATTTGTGATGAAACGCACTCTATCAATCCAACCTCTAGTTGGTCCAGCAGTGATCAAGAAATGCAGACCCTGGAGATCCTTAGGCCCGAGAAGAGCGATAGCTTCACTGACTATTGCATTAACTTCAGGAATCTTCGCCTTCGCCTCTTCCATCTTGGGGTTCATTACGTGGACTCCAATCCCCCTAAGCATTTCGATGTTCTTAATCACAGCAGGATGATCATACATGGACTCGTGCATGGCCGGCACGACTAGGACTTCGATGCCCGCTCCAATCGCTGAAGAGACCGTGGTTGTCACTGGCGTGTCGTCAATGCCGTTGGCAATCTTGCCGATGGTGTTAGCTGTGGCCGGCGCAATCAAGACCAAATCGACGTGCTCTTCGTGTTTCCCCGCCAGAGTTATGTGCTCAATCTGCCCGGTCAATTCCGTTACGACCGGATTTCCAGTTGCCCACTCAAGTAGGTCTGGGTGAATTATTTTCTGTGCCATTGCGCTCATGACTGCGTAAACTTCAGCTCCATGTCGCATGAGGCGCCGTGCTAGGGCAACACACTCGACAGCTGCCACACTCCCTGTAACACAAAGGGCGATGGTTCTATCTTCCAAGAGTTGGCTGAGACTGCCTTTGATCAGTTTTGATGTATGCTCGGCTGACACTTTTGTTCATAACAGCCTCGGAATACATGCAGATAAACTGAACGAAGATGACTATGGCACAGAATTTCATGTGTATGTCCATAAGGTGAGGATGTAGGCAAAGAATATATGAGGTAACAAAGAAATGGCTGTACGCCAATTGCAGGCACCCCTAGAGGCAAAGCCGTCTATGAGTGCGCGCGTTGGTAGTCGCTACAAAAGGAACTGGAGCGGACCTTATAGCGGCGTAGTAAAATTTCAACATTGCGATGGCAGGTGCGGAATACTTGGTTGACTCTCAAGATTCGGATAGGATTCTAAATAAGCTCCAACCAGAGAAGAAGGCACAAATCCAATCCTTCGATCGTGTTGTGTCGGCTTTCGGAACACCATCACAGTCCTTATTCGTTCTTGACAATGACCGTGAAGTTGATACGTTCCAACGTGACTTTAACGAATTTCTCAAATCCACAGGACGCCTTGATCCGGAAACGCGAGAACTGCCATATCATTTGGTCCGAATTGGGTATGACGGTGATATGCTGGACGATATGTACAGGTTAACCGTTTCCAATAAAGCTGCGACAGCCGAAGCGGCAAAACTGGACCCCTCACTGCTCTACTCAAAACAAGCCATTTTCCAGCACCTCTATCAAGCTATCACCAAAGACAAGTTCATAGTGTTCCATGTTTCAGAGTTTCCTCTCGCCTACTACTTCGAGATAGCTGTAGCGGTTGACGTTGAGGAACTTGCTGACGTTATGGATCCCACGGTGCACGATATGACAATCTTGCGGTACCTGAACGATCTTAGACGTCTAGGCTCTGAAGAGCATCGTAAGGCTTACAGCTTCTTCTACAGAATAAGCACCTCTCTACTAATGGAACTTTCAAACGTATTCCTGGTCGTCCCAACAGCAGGCATGAACAGACACCTCGTAGTAATGAGTTGGAGAACTCAGAGCCTATTGCTGGGCTTCAGCCCTCTTACTTGGTCTTCTGGCAGCTTCAGTGTCTATGACCTGAGTGGTCGCGATATAGATGCACGCTGGGCCTATCCTGCACCTGCTTCCAAGGATCCACGAGTCAAGCAATACACAAGCTTGGTACCACTAGATAAGGACTGAGTCTGCTGTTCCCGATTCTTTAAACGACACATATACATGTATATACCGGACAGCATGTACAATGGATTACTTTATACTTGCCTTTTTTTCATAAGGAACGACCGACACCTTGAATTCGCGACTGAAAAAGGCGCGCGCTTTCGCGCCGGGACACATCACGGGCCTCTTTGAAATACATGATGGCCATGCTGATCCCCTTCATCGTGGTTCTGTAGGTGCTGGTTTCTCTGTAACTGCTGGAACGGTTACTACGGTGACTGTTGTACAACAGGCCACCCGCGAGATAATCGTGGAATACAATGACGAGATTATAGATGCTCCAGTGAGTAGAACGGTGGTAGAACGATTGCTCAGTCAACACAATAGAAACATGAAGGTCAGAGTTCAGCACGAGTCTGCTCTACCAATTGGTGTTGGCTTTGGAGCATCTGGTGCTGGTGCTCTTAGTGCAGCGATTTCTCTTGGTCATATTCTGAACGCCGACTTGACACTGGAAGAAGCAGCGCGATACGCCCATTACGCCGAGGTCACGAATCACACTGGGTTGGGCGACGTGCTGGCGCAGGTAGCTGGCGGATTCGAGATACGGCTTAGACCTGGTGCTCCTGGCGTCGGCGAGATAATGAACATATCGAGTTCTAACATGCCCCATGTTGTATTGGCCGGGGCTGCAGGTCTCGAAACTAGGAACTTCCTGACAGACACGTCATGGCGTGCGCGAATCAATGAAGTTGGTTGTGCATTAGTCAAGCGCGTAGTATCAAATCCTACTGTTGAAACCTTTGTAGCATGCTCAAGAGAGTTCGCAAATGAAACCGGTCTGATGACTGAACGAGTGGAGTCTGCACTTGCGGATTTATCCTCGCGAGGGTTCGGAGATTCAAGCATGGTGATGCTGGGCGACTCGATCTTCTGTCTTTGCGCCAAATCAGACATAGCTCCAGCTGTCAAGATACTCTCTGATCATTGGAATACATCGGAAGTAATGTCGACCTCCATTGCACGTCAGGGAGCGGGGTTGATCTAGATGACTCGGACCGTTGTTCCTGATGATCATCCTCGAAAGGCTTCCCTTGATATGAGAGATGCTGTGATTGAAGGTCATCAGTCCAATGTGGTGGCAACAGCTGGCCTATTGGCACATGGGCGCGGAGAGGCATTCGACTACCTCATCGGCGAACGTACAACGGCTCAAGCAGATGCAGCAATCCGAGCCGCTGTTGCGGTGATGTTGATGGCTGACCATCCAGTCATCAGTGTGAATGGCAATGCGTGTGCGCTTGTACCAACGGATCTTGTTTCGCTCTCGGAGCTGACGGGGGCTCCTCTTGAGATTAACCTCTTTTACTATCGTCCGGAACGAGAGGAAGCCATCAAGTCGGCCCTTCTGGCTGTTGGTGCAAAGGAAGTACTGGGCACACATGACCGCCCATCAGCCACAATACCGGAGCTATCTAGCACTCGAAGAAAGGTTGACTCCGATGGCATTGGAACTGCAGATGTTGTGTTGGTCCCTCTCGAGGATGGTGACCGAACTCAAGCTCTGAAACGAGTCAACAAGTTCGTCTTGACAATTGATTTGAATCCGATGAGCCGCACAGCAATCTATTCTGACATCACGATTGTTGACAATATTGTGCGGGCACTGCCTTTGATGGTGGAGTACGCACGAGAGATGAAGGACACGCCAGTGTCGGATCTTAAGCGAATCGTGTCAGAGTTTAGCAATGAAGAGAATTTGCGGGAATCCATACATCTGATTATGGAGCATCTGGAATCCAAGGCTAAATCTCCTATGGCAAATGTATCGACTAGTGGGAGGTAACAAAGTGAAAATCGTTATCATGGGATCTGGAGCAATTGGCGGTCTCTACGGTGGACTGCTTAGTCTGAGCGGTGAGGATGTTATTCTTCTCGTCGGAAGAAAGCGACAGATGAAATCAATTCATGACAGAGGTCTTCGAATCACGGGGATACTTGGCGACCATGAGCTACACCTGGATGTCACGGAAAACCCTGAGGATATCCAACGTGCTGACCTAGTCTTCATTACGACCAAAGCGTATGATACAATCGAAGCGGCATCCCAAATCCGTCATCTCGTAGACGGTGGGGCATACGTTCTATGCCTCCAGAATGGTCTTGATACGGAAGTCAAGGTGGCAGAGTACCTTGGCACGACTAGAGTGCTCAGAGGGACAACTTGCATGGGTGCTCTGGTTACAGGGCCCGGCGAGATAACTGCTACTGGATGCGGAATCACAGAGATTGGTTCCCATTTCCCCGAAAACCGCGAGATGGTCGACAAGGTTGTCAAACGCCTGAAGCAAGCTGGCTTTGATGTGAGATCGTCCGACAACATAGAGGGAGTCGTCTGGACAAAGACGATTGTAAATTGTGGTATCAATCCCATAGGAGCACTAACCGGCCTTACGAACGGAGAGGTCCACGATGACATGGCCCTTCGGAATCTAGTGGTTAAACTCGTCGAAGAGGCAGCCCAAGTGGCTGATACTCTGAATGTGAAGCTGACTACAGACGATCCTATTCGATACACATTGGGTACGGCAAAAGCGACTGCTGAGAATACGAACTCCATGCTACAAGATGTTCGAGCCTGTAAGCGAACCGAGATTGAATCGATAACTGGTGAGGTCATCCGACGAGCAGAAGAGCTTGGGATAGATACCCCTTTCAGCGAAACCATTTATGCACTCGTTAAGGCTCTAGAGTCCAAGCGGCTAGCCGACGTGGAATCAAAGTCAGAGATGTGTCCCCTTGCTACAGAAGAGTTGCTGGAGGCTATATCTACACCTTGAACCAGCCGCGTGCCATCTCATAAGATGCGATTGCTGAACGTTGTGCGCCGTGTTTTATTGCATTCATGTGGCCCGGGAGAGCTATCTCGAAGCTAATTTCAGATAGTCTTCTGAGCGATTCCACCAACTGCTGAGGGCTTCCTGTTGGAAAATCCACTCTTCCGAAGCTACCCCCTGGGAACATGGTGTCACCCGTGACCATGATACCAGTATTCAGAATCTCAAGACATATACTACCTATAGAATGGCCCGGTGTGTTGTAGACGCGGAGGTTAAGGTTTCCGAACTGCATAACCTCCCCTTCCTCCAAGATACCTTCTATCTTTAGCGGGGGAAGCCGTGCACCAAATGTATCTGACAGTGTAAGGCTCATGTCCCCCTTGTTAATCATATCTGCCTCAGCTTTGTGAAGATGCAACTTTGGAGAGGTTTCCTCAAGCAGGATTGCTACGCCACCTATGTGGTCAATGTGACTATGAGTCAGAACCACATCCGTGATCGATTCCATTGATGAACCAAGCTTCCCTAATGATTTCTCAAGATGTTCTGCGTTTACGCCGGTCCCGGTATCTATGAGAACCTGCTTATCACCACAATCGAGAAAGGTGATGTTTGAGTCGAAGGTTCTACTAGTCAGGAAATAAATTGGTCCAGAGATGTGCTCGAACATAACTTCACCTCAGGTGCTCCATTAGCTTGTCGATGTCGTTTCGAGAATTGTAGAAATGGGGGGCAACTCTCAATCGACCATTGCGGACTGAGCAGTGTATCTTGTTTTTAGAAAGTTTCTCTAGAAGTTTTTCAGCCTCAGGAGGTGCGCATGACACTATCGCGGAGTTGTGCTTCGGGCCGAAGTCGTAGTACTCGACTCCGTTTTCCTTAAGTCGCGTGCGTAGATACTCTGCATTATCGAGAGCGGTCCTCTCTCGTGTCTTGGCTGGTATTCCATGAATGACCTTCAATGACTCAACCATCCCCACATACGTAATGACGGCAGGTGAACCTACCTGGAACATTCTTGCATCCGGAATGTGTTCTCTCATGGAGTAGGAAAAGTTCATGATGTCCTTTACTCCCCACCATCCAAGGAACTTGGGGCGTACGGTGTTGAAGAGGCTCTTCTTCAAGAAGACATAGCCTGCGCCAATCGGTCCAAGTAGCCATTTTGCTGCCTGACCTGCGGCAAAATCCACGCCAATTCTTGTAAGATCAGTGTCTATGTAACCGGCCGCTTGTATGATGTCTGCAGCCAAGAACCCCCCAACTTCATGTACCGATGCGGCAAGCGATTCCAAGTCTGCTCGGTAGCCCGAACCAAATTGGATTTGGCTTACAGCGACGACTCGCGTGTTCTCATCAATCATCTCCCTGAAGGCATCAACTGGCGCAGCACCCTGCTCGGATTTAACAATCCGGAGATCAACGTCGTAGAGTCTGCTTATGTTCTGCCACGGAACGTAGTTTGCGGGGAATTCTAAGTCACACAAGACAACATTGGACCCCTTGGGATACTCGATGCTATGCGCAAGTGCGTTGATACCAGAAGATGTGTTTGGCACTAGACCATATTGACTGTAATCGCCACCTAGCAGCTTTGCTAGGAGGGTTCGAACTTCCTTGAGCATCCTCAAGGTGTCCACAAACTTTCCTTTGGCAGTCGTCCGATTTACCAAGTGTTGTTTCATCGCATCTACTGTGGTTCTCGGTGGAATGCCTGTCCCTGCATTGTTCAGATAGGTCATATCTGCGAGAGTGGGGAATAGATTCTCGATGTACTCGCGATCGATATCAGTTGGCATGACACGGACCAAGGAATCTCTAGTGTTGATAAATCTCTCGAAGGGTTTAGGTGGAATAAATCCCCCTAAAGGCTTTAAGTCGCCTAAACCATTCGTGGATTCGGAGCGGCTTGTCGGTGCTAAGGAGGCTGTTCGGTCGAAAGAAGAAGAGAAAGGATGAAGATGCTGAAACGGAACGGCATCTTTCTGCGTCGGTCGAATCTGCAGGCAGCACATCCGTTGTAGATGAGATGAGGCCCTCACCCACTGTAGTTGTGCCTCGAGGCGTGCCCCCTCCTATGGGTTACCTTGTCACATCATCCGAAGATCTCCAGATTAACGAGGAAGAAACCGCGAAGCTGGCGAAGGAAGCTCATATTTATCCACAGACCACAGCAGAGATAGTTCCTGGAAGAGTGCTGAAGCGCGATGACCAGGGCCGCATTCATATCAAACTGGTCTTCTATGGTCCTTCCCTATCTGGCAAAACAACTGCTCTCAGATGGTTGTTTGCCAACGTGAGGTCTCTGTCAAAGGGTAAGATAATCGAGATATCCGATGAACTAGGTCGAACAACTTACTTCGACTTCATTCCTGTGACTGCAAGCAAGGGGATTGTGTTTGATGTCTTCACAGTAGCCGGACAACGAAGACACGCAAGAAGCCGCATCACAGTACTGAAGGATACGGACGGTCTCATTTTCATGGCAGACTCTCGCCCCGAGTCTATGAACGAGAATCTTGCCTCCATCCAGGAGTTGCGGATTGCTCTTGGAACAGATCGTATTGCCACAATGCCTATCATTATCGCTTTGAACAAGCGAGATTTACCGAATGCCCTTCCAATAGATTACATGATTCGGATGCTCGATGTGGAGGGCTTTCCACTCTTTTCCACTATAGCCACTGAAGGGAAGAACCTGCTCAGAATGTTCCAAAGAGTACTGAGGGACGCTCTCATCTTCAAGGTCGGGATTTAGCGGCAATCTCCTAGAACTTACCGAAAAGATTTAGAGCACCCAGAAGTCCGTTCGCTTGAGTCATTGATTCATTAGCCCCGTAGTGTAGCGGTCAAGCACAGGAGGTTCTGGTCCTTCTGACCCAGGTTCGAGTCCTGGCGGGGCTACCATCTTCTTCTTTGAAGCTGTTTCAACACCTGCAGGGTGATCAACAGGTTAATGGAGCTTGCACAAGCCCTCCACAGCACGGATTCCATCAATAATCAATTCTATCGATTTTTGCACAACATCTCGCTTTTTTACACAAACGATAACATTTATAGGCAAAGATTCGTGATTTTCATTGGAGACACAAGGCCCGCAGGTTTGCTATTTATTTAGCGGTCCTGTTTCTTGAGTCTACGTCCCTCCCGGCGGAGATCAACAGAAAGCGGGTCTTCTCCACTTTTTCTACGAGCTCGCTCATATCTGAAACATTCTCAATAATCCATTTGCCGCGCAGAACCACTACTCATGACAAGCTTCATATCAGGCCCAAGTCAAGCCGTGTAATCGGACGTGAGTGCTATGGATCAAATCGAGAGCGGCTGGGATGATTATTGGGCTGAAACATTCAGAGTCAAGCATCGCCTTTCAATTCCTGGCATACAACAGTATGACAAGATGGTCGTAGATTTCTGCATTGAAAGCCTGTCTCTTGAGCCCGGGAAGGAACTCCTTGACATCGCTTGTGGGGCCGGGGATCATTGCATTGAGTTTGCGAGATGCAAACTGAAGGTGACTGGCTTTGACATCTCCAAGCGACTGATAGAAGTGGCACAGGAGCGCGCGAAGGAGGAAGGAATCGAAGTGAATTTTCTCATTGGAGATATGCGTAAGATGGATTTCTCCAATCGATTCCAAGGAGCGGTGCTACTGAGTCATAGCTTTGGTTTCTTCAACCATAAAGAGAACATAACGGTGTTGGAGAGGACTCATAGCGCACTGGTTAAGGGTGGAAAGATGCTTCTTGATTTGATGAATCCGTACCAACTCCCACGATTCCAGAAGACGTGGGTATCTCTTGAAGGCGGATATCTCTTGAGTGAGCCGCATGCTCTCGATGCGTCTGCAGGTGTTCTTAAGGGTCGACCTGCCATGTTCATCGATATAGAACAGGGGCACATTGTCCTCATGAATCAGGATGCCTTGTCGAATAATGACATCAGAATGTACACAGCTCTTGAGATTCACAGTATGCTCAAGGACGTGGGCTTTGGGAATGTGGAGTTCTATGGACAGAACAAGCTTCCAAGAATGCCTTACTCAGCTACATCTGAACGGATGGTTGTTCTGGCCACGAAATAAAGGCAGGGCTCAGACTGCCTTGACGCAAATCTTTTAAGACTCGCCAAAGCAGGTCGCCCAAGCCGCCGACGAGGTTGTCGGTGACCCCGACCTTCTATCGCTTTGAACTAACGGGTTGGGGATAGGCTATCAGTACAATAGGGTGAAACAATTGGTTAAGATTAAGGAGCCAGACGCAATCAAGCGGCTCATAATGTCAGACGACTACGAGCACAAGAGGATCATCAGCATCTCAGCCCATATAGACCATGGAAAAACGACCACTACAGACTATCTAATGCGTCGTGCGGGATTGATGAGTGATGCCGCAGCAGGACAAGCTCTCATGACTGACAGCGATCAAGAAGAACAGGATCGCGGCATTACTATATTCACATCAGTCGTGCTTCTGAACTTCGAGGTCGATGGTGAGGAGTACTTGGTGCAGCTTTCAGATACTCCCGGACACATCTCTTTCACGGGTGAAGTGTCAAGAGCACTGCGTGCCAGCGATGGAGTGGTGCTTCTAGTAGATGCATTAGAGGGTGTAATGACTCAAACAGAAACAAACATCCGTCTGGCAGTGGGTGGAGAAGCCTGCAAACCAGTGTTATTCATCAACAAGGTCGATCGCTTGATCAACGAGCTCAAGCTGCCTCCAAAGAAAGTATACGAGCGTATTGATATCATTATTGAGAAGGTCAACGCACTCATCAGGAAAGTAGCACCGCCAGAGTATGCAAAGGATTGGCGTGTGAGCTTCCAGGATGGAAGTGTTGCGATTGGTAGCGCAAAGACCGGTTGGGCCTTCACTATGAAGACTCTAAAGAAGAAGAGTATCGAGCCTTTGATTGTATTCGAGAAGTACAATGAGGGTGACGAAAAATGGCTAAGAGAGAATCTGGCTCTTGACGATGCCTTGCTTGAGATGATTGTAGGGCACTTGCCTAATCCAAAGGATGCGCAGAAGTACAAGATTCCTCGAATCTGGAAGGGCGACTTGGAGAGCCCCGAAGGCAAAGCGCTCATTGAGTGTGACCGGAATGGCCCCCTCATGGGCATGATTACCAAAATATTCGTCGATCCCAAGAGCAAGAGGCCAACACTCATTGGACGCGTATTTTCAGGAACAATAAAGTCCGGACAGGAGATTCGACTCGTTAATATGAGGCAGAATGCCAAGGTGAAGCGTCTTGGAGTTCAGGAAATTACTGACATCCTTGACATGAATGAGGTTCCTGCAGGGAATCTGTTCTCTGTCTTTGGGTTCATGTGCCCCTCAGGTGAGTCATTTGTCAGTCCTGATGTTGACATGAAGCCCTTTGAGGCCATCGAGTATGTCGCTGAGCCAGTTGTAAGTAGAAGCATCAAACCGAAAGATCCGCAGGATGTCGCGAAACTTGGCGAAGTTGTGTCCAAGTGGATAATGGCTGATCCTACGGCAAGGTTCTTCCATGACAAGGAGTCAGGTGAGTATCGTCTGGACGGAATTGACCCACTGCAGATCGAGATTCTGACCAAGCGTATCAACGAGCAGATCCCGATCCATGTATCTGACCCCATCATTGTTTATCGTGAGAAGATGACCCAAACGAGCGCGGAGTTCCATACCAAGTCCCCGAATGGTCATAATAGACTGAAGATGTTTTTGGAGCCCCTCGACGAGAAGACGCTCGAGCTAATCCGGAAGAAACAGATCACTGCAGAACAGAACAATAGGGAACGGGCTACTATCCTCAGAGATGAAGCCGGATGGGATGCCAAGAAGGCAAGAAAGATTCTGGACATCTACGGAAATTGCATGCTTGTAGACGCCATGAGTGGAGTTCAAAGATTTGATAGAATATACTCGTACCTAGAGACAACCTTTAGGGAGTTTGTCGACGGTGGTCCCATAGCCCGGGAACCTGTGACGGGTGTGAAGGTCGTGTTGACAGATACTACAGTTCACAATGACCCCGCTCATACTGGGTACAACGAAGTAGCGACAATGACAAGCTCTGGTCTGAACATGGCCTTCCTGACAGGAAAGCCGCTTCTTTTCGAACCAGTGCTTAACACGGACATCAAGACTCCCCCGGATACGCAGGGAGCTGTGATCAAGGTGTTAACCGGACACAGAGGTCAGATAGTGACAATAGAGGCTGAAGAGGACATAGTCGTTATCAAGGGTACCCTCCCCACGGCGGAAACCATCGATATTGCTGATGAATTCAGAAGTGCCTCTGCAGGGAGAAGCTTCTTCGGCTACGTGTTTAAGGGGTTCGAACCTGTTCCGATAGGTATGCAGGAAGATCTAATCCTTGAAATCCGCGAGCGGAAGAAGATGCCTATGCAGATGCCTGATTCAAGTTCGTGGAGCAGGTACCTCTACAAGAGAACATAGTTATTCGCAGGGAACGATGGAGCGCTGTTTCAGCACGGTCGCTCTATCTGTTTTCTTTTTTCTTAGTCAAACCCCATGTGGCTGCCGCAAGCAGAATGTATTACCCGATAATCAGAGGATACCTTTTTGACGCATGGTTAATTCCTGCTATATGAACCGCAATGACTCTGAGTGCAGTTAGAGAGCTTGAGAAGCTCGTATCCTTCAATACTGTGAATGATGGCAAAGACAAGAAAGCATCCTCCGAATGCCCGAGGTACATAGTATCCAAACTGGAGGAGTTTGGCTTCATCAGCGAACTGATTGAATCCAATGGTTTCTACACATCTTTTGCGCGACGGGGGCAGGGTAAGTCCAAGATACTGTTCCTCGCTCATCATGATGTTGTTCCTGTCGGAGATGCTTGGGATTCAGACCCGTTCAAGCTAAAGGTGAAGGGGGATCGAGCATACGGTCGTGGAACCTGTGATGACAAAGGCAACATTGTTTCGATGTTGCTCTTAGCTGAGAAGCTAGCCAAATCGGACCTGCCTTGCAGCGTGATGATGGCTACAACCGGCGATGAAGAGATAGGTGGTGTCAATGGGGCACTCGTCCTTCGTAACTATTTGATTAAGCAAGGATTGTTTCCTGACTACATCGTTATCGCGGATGGCATTCATCAGCAGGTTATCCACCGTCGCAGGAATACAGTACCAACGCATATCAAAGTGAAGAGAATGATCTCAGAAACTCGCGGCAAGAAAGAAACGTTACGTTTTACGACAGAAGTATTTGGTTCAGAAACTCGCCATTCTGCGTACCTTCGACCGGGTGTTGACCGTCATGCCATGCTTACAGCTTCAAAATACCTTGATTTGCACCCTAACACGGTTGTGTCGGATATTAGAGGCGCATTTCTGAAGTCGAATGTTATCCCGGACTGGGTAGAGATGGACCTTGTTCATTCAGATGAATCTGGGGTGAAAATCCAATATGATGCGGCTCTGACTGATCTGTTGAGGTCCCTGTTGGCTATCTCCCAAGTTCCGTTTCCGACCGAGCCATCCGACAAAGGCACAATCATTAATCCCAACCTCCTTTCACTTGACAGAGACCTGTGGACTCTCTACTGTGACATCCGGGCTATGACGAACGATGGTAAGGCAGTGCAACAGGCACTCGAAACTGCTCTTGCTGGCAAGGTTGAGCTGTTTTCTCTTCAATCAAAAGCAGGTCCAGGATACATAGACTCGAATCCCGACTCCTTATTGATTCGAACTGTAGTGTGGGCGCTGCAGAAGGAAGGAATTCCTCCTCGATTGGTTGAAGGATCGGGAGCTTCCGATTCACGCTACTTCGCAGGCCATGGGGCAGACCTATTTGACTTCGGACCTGAAGGTGATAACCTTCATGGGCCCAATGAGTGGGTATCTTTAGCATCTCTTGAGCAGAACGCAGCGTTCTTCCACACGTTGCTTGAAGTTCTAAGTAGAGACAAAAGTCCCGTGTGACCAATCACTTCGGATTCATGCCGACCTTAATCGTCAGGTCGTCTATCTCCCACTCCTTGGCGTAGCTAAACGCGGACCACTTGGGCTTTGATTTCGGACCTACTAGCTCTAGGGAGCCAGCCCGGATTTCTGTGGTCAAGTAATCCCTATGCATTTCAGTCAGTTCCACTGATTCAGATTCCGAGAATCGGATTAGCACATCTATGCTCTGGTCAACACTCAGGTCTATCTCCTTTCTCATGACCTGCACTCTGCGGGTGACATCCCTGACAAGACCCATAGCGTCAAGTTCACGAGTGCGAGTAATGTCGACATAGACTCGACCAACTCTACTGTCAGCATGACTAAGATGCTCTGGCAGCGTTTCCTCGAATTGCACATCTCCCTGTTCGAGTTTTATCTTCTTGCCATTGACCTCAACTATCGCTGTTCCATGTTTCTCGAGGTTATCCCTCAATTTAGCTGCATCTGTTTCCTGAAGCGCCTTCACAAGGTCCTTCATCTTATCCTTGAACTTGGGTCCCATAACCTTGTAGTCCGGCTTTATCGAAAGCTTCACGAAGCCTGCCATGACATCAGCTTCAAAGACCTCAAAGTCTGTTGTGTTGAGGTCATCTAGCAGCAGTGACCCCAGGCTCTTGGCACTCTCAACGATCTCCTTCGAGGCTGCTATCAGCGTGACCTTAGCCACAGGATGCCTTAGTTTCACGCCCTTCTTATTTCGAGCATGACTTGAAGCTGATCTCAGCTCTTGTAGAACGTCGAAAGCATTTTCCCTCTTCACATCAAGGAAGGACTTCTCAACTTCAGGCATGTCGGTCATGTTGATTGATTCAGGGAGGTCCTTTTGGAAACGCATCAAGAAATCCCTATGAATTTTCTCAGCCAAGAATGGCGTGAATACATTCAAGCATCTCAGTGTAGTTTGAAGAACATAGTACATTACATCATATGCCATGACCTTCTTGGGATCATCGCTGTCTAGCCAGACTCGCTTCTTCACTATTGGCAGATAGATTCTGCTCAAATCATCAGATATGAAGTCTAGCAGAACGCGCCCTGCTTGATGCCACAGATGCTTCTCCATGTGTTGATGGAATTCGCCAACGACACTCTGAACCTTTGAAAGCAGCCACTTATCCTCAAGCTCTGCTTTCTTGTAGCTCTTCTTCAATCTCTTCGGGTCAAACAGAAACTTGTCGAGCCCCATGTATGTTTCAGCAAAGAGAGTGACGTTCCAGAGGATGTCAAGATTTCTCCGGATCAAATCAATCTCTTTCTGGTCATAATTCATCCGAGACCATGACGCGGACCGCGTAAGAACAAAGACCCTAAACGGGTCTGCGCCCACGGTTTCAAATGCATCCTTAGCCCACACAACATTTCCCTTCGACTTGCTCATCTTTTGTCCATCATCGTCGAGAACATGTTCTTGGCTTACACACACCTTGAATGAAGCAGTGTCGTGCATGACTACTGAAGTATAGAGCAGACTATAGAACCACCCACGGGACTGATCGACGGCTTCAGTGATGAAGTCGTAGGGGAATAGACTCTCGAACAGACTGGGGTCCCTAAGGTAATCCACACTAGCAGTATGAGCGAGACCAGAATCCAGCCAACAGTCAGTAACGAAAGGTTCCCTATGCATTTTCCCGCCGCACTTCTTACACTTTAGAACAACTCGGTCAACCCAAGGCCTGTGCATCTCGAACTCATCAGGGAACTCGATGGCCAGCTCCTTGAGCTCCTTTCTAGAGCCAACAACAACTTCCGCATTGCAGTCATCGCAGACCCACACGGGAAGTGGTGACCCCCAGATTCTAGAACGCGATATGCACCAGTCATCCGCATTCGCCAACCAATCACCAAAGCGGCCCGTACCAGCCCATTCCGGAATCCAATCAACCGCCTTGTTCTGCTTAACGAGTCTGTCACGAACTCCGGTCATCTTGAGGAACCATTGGGTGCTATCTGCCAAGTATATGAGCGGGGTATCACATCTCCAGCAATGCGGATACTCGTGTTCGATTTCCTCTTCGTAAACGAGAAGTCCCTTTTCTTTAAGCAACCTAGGAACGTCTTCATTCGTATCAAATACATACCTGCCCTTGAACATTGGAACCTCATCTGTGAACTTACCATCGGATGTGACTGGCGCAAGAACAGGGACATCGAACTCCCTTGCTACTACAAAGTCATCAGGTCCAAAGCCTGGTGCTGTATGGACAAGGCCCGTTCCATCATCCACGGTAACATGCTTACCGGTTACGATGGCATGCATGTACTTTTCATTATGTTCTTGATGCCAAGGAACCTCATCCTTGAATGGGTGAACGTACTTCCAACCGAGCATATTCTTGCCAATGATATCATCGACGACTTCGAAGTCTTTAACACCAATCTTCTCCATAACAATGTCTACAAGGTCCTCTACAAGCCACCATCGTTCATCTCCAACCTTCACCTTGACGTACCTGTATTTGGGGTGGACAGATACCATCTCGTTTGATATCAACGTGAATGGAGTTGTTGTCCATATTACCAAGTATTCATTCTCTTTATCCTGAAGCTTGAACTTCACGTAAACTGATGGGTCGACTTTCGTCATGTATCCCTGGGAAACCTCATGTCCTGAGAGGGCGGTGTTACACCTTGGGCATGTTGGGTTTACACGATACCCTCTCCCAAGGAGTCCCTTCTCATTCGCAAGTTTTAGGAAGTGCCAGACATGCTCTATGTAGTCATCCCTGCGCGTCTGGTATGCGCTTGGGTAGTCCAACCAGAGACCAAGTCTTATCGAGTCATTGACCCATCGGTCAAGGTAGAAATCAGTAAGATCTTTACACTTCTGAACGAACTGGTCCATCCCCATGGTCGATTCGATGTGGCCTTTCTCTGCTATGCCTTCCTTCCTTTCTACTTCTAGCTCGACAGGGAGGCCCTGCATGTCCCAGCCGCCACGCCTCCAGACGTTGTGTCCCTTCATAGTCTGGTATCTAATCTCAGCATCCTTCATAGCTCGACCTCTCGCGTGACCAACATGCATGAAGCCGTTTGTCGTGGGAGGGCCCTCAAGGAAGTTCCAAGCCGGGCCTGACTTCCTCAAGTCAACGGTTTTTTCATAGATCTGGTTGGTGTTCCAGAACTCTAATACTTCCTTCTCTACGGACAAAGGATCATAGCGCTTGGGTAATGAACTCAAACTGAACACCTCTCTAATTGATGTGACTTGAGCAATGAGTGCAAGAGGCACCCGTTGAACCGGGACGAAGGCAAGGATGAACCGGATATAGTTAATCGTCTTGGAGGAATGACGCTAGTTAATTTGGCAATCCATCCTGCAATTCACCTTTTGGGGCTGTCTGCTATGAGCATTTTCACGCTAATAAAAATGTTCGGCTAATACTTGTTGACTGTTGATACACCTGAATTGAAGAGCGACCCGACCAACACTTAATTGCTAGATAATTTTCTCAGTCAGATAGATGGGGACTAGTGCCCGAATTGCGGTGATAATCGATGAGTGCTCTGGAAGATAGAACCTTAGACAAGCTTGCGGATATGATATACAATACACAGTTGCAGGACCTGCTTGAAGTCTGGCGTGCCATAAGACCAAAGATGGATTCCGAGGGCCCCGAGGCCGTGAAGGCAGCCTTTGAGGGTGCCAAGAACAGATTCCTAACGGGCCCATTTGAGAGCCACGTAGAAGTTCGATGGGGAATGAGCCAATGCGTTCACTGCAATGATGATAACATCGAGAAGAATGGCATCGCATATGTTCAATCAAGTGGCGATGGCTTGGAGTTCAACACTTGTCTTAACTGCAACGTTGGGATTCTATACAATCTCGTTTTTGCGAAGGCGACCATGGATAGCTATCTCGTTCCACTCGGCAAGCTGGGACAGTTCAATGGAATGTCATTTTATTGGAGTGCCATCCTTCCCGCAGAGATGGAAAAGTTTCAGCCAGTTTACGAAGTGGTGAACCAAGGACAGTGGATTGGTAGTATTTCATTCGATGAAACATTGACACCGCGATACCTAGCCTTCAGTTCGATGACCGAGTCGATCTCTCGGGGCGCGGATGAACCTTGGACCTCGGACCTCCCAGAAGATGTGAAAGCTGCTGTTGATGCCTTTGTCACAGAAGCAAAGCCTCAGATTGAAGTATCTCTTGCGTTGAGGTGACTCGATAGTCCTGCTGGTGCAATCATTGAGAGAGAAACTAGTGCGTGATAGAATCCCTGAGATCATACGCTCCAAGGGTGCGCAACCAACTGTACGAACCGCGTCAGAGGACGAACTGGACCTGCTAATGCGAACCAAAATTGTTGAAGAGGCGGAGGAGCTTCTCTCTTCCGGTGAAACTGAGGAGATTGCTGATATCCTTGAAGTCATCGATGCTCTGATTCAGCTACGGGGTCTTGATCGCTCCAAACTTGATCAACTGAGGGCTGAGAAGAATCAAGCACGGGGTGGCTTTAAGCGCGGCTACGTACTATCGCTCGAAGATTCAGAACACCATGCATGATTCACTCATCATACTCTGAACCATTGGATAAAGGTTATATCCAAAAAACTCAGATTTCGGCTAGTAATACCACCCTGTTCAGTGGTGGTAACTTATTATGGAGCTGAACAATTGTGGCAACTGATGATGTAAAGCCAATTCCGGAAGAGCCGCTCACTCATGGGGACGTTTCTAGATACCATGTTGAGCTACATCCCGAAAAGGAGCTTCCGTACACTACGCAATCCATCTGCCCTGAGTGCTTTTTGGAGCATGATGAAGTTAATGTGATAGATGCTACCCTCTATGAAGAGGACGGTAAGGTCATGTACAAGAAGACCTGCGAGAAGCACGGTGAGTTCATTGACGTCTACTGGGGCGACGCAGACATGTGGAGAAAGGCCCAGAAACGGTGGTATAAGACAGTGGGCTTGGACAATCCCCGGACCAAGACCGTGAAAGGATGTCCTGAGGACTGTGGTCAGTGTCCAGAACACAAGACCCACACAGCTCTCGCTTTGCTAGATGTTACTAATCGCTGCAACTTGCGGTGTCCAATCTGTTTCGCAGTCGCTGCAGAAGGAGGTACTGTGTATGAACCCTCGCCGGAGCAAGTCCTTGAGATGATGAGAAATCTTCGGAGAAATCTACCAGTTGCTACCCCTGCCATACAGTTTGCGGGTGGAGAGCCAACCGTTAGCAAGCACCTGCCACAGTACATCAAATGGGCGAAGCAGCTAGGATTCAGTAATGTTCAGATTGCCAGTAATGCCATCAGAATTGGTAAGAGCAAGGCGTACCTGCAAGAGCTTCGTGACGCAGGCCTTTCAACGATCTATATGCAGTTTGACGGTGTCACGCCAGAGCCATACATCATAGCCAGAGGAAGCAACATTCTGCCTGTGAAGAAACAGGCGATAAAGAATGCTCGCGAGATTGGCATGCATTCTCTCATCCTCGTCCCGACAGTGGTTCGCGGCGTGAACGATGACCAGGTTGGAAGAATCATTGAGTTCGCCGTGGAGAATCGTGATGTAATTCGCTGTGTCAACTTCCAACCTGTCAGTATCACTGGACGGATTGATCACGATGCGCGCAAGGAGATGCGAATCACAATTCCCGATGTCATCAAGCTAATCGAGGAGCAGACCGGAGGCCGGATACCCGCCTCAGAATGGTTCACTGTGCCTTCGATGATGCCTCTAGGCCGCGGACTAGGTTTCATAAAGGGTAGTACCCGCCTTGAACTCGGTACACACTTCGCTTGTGGAATGTCAACTTTCATCTACATTGATGATGACGGGAGCTACAGACCAATTACTGAAGTGATTGATATTAACAAGTTCATCGATCTATTCGTGGACATCTCAAATATCTATGCGGATAGGAAGAAAGGCGCAAGTAAGCGGGCCAAGGCTAAGATTGCGGCAGGTCTTCGTCACGTCAAGGATAAGGGCATGCTCAAGGGGCTCGTGAATGTATTCCTGAAGACAGGCGATTTCGAAGCTCTTTCACAATTCATGAAGAAGATAATCATGATTGGTATGATGCACTTCCAAGACCCCTATAATTTGGACCTAGAGCGTGTACAGCATTGCGACATTAACTACGCAGTGCCCGACGGCAGGATCATCCCATTCTGCACGATGAATACAATTCACAGGTCACGAGTGGAAAAGAAGTTCTCGATACCGGTCAAGGAATGGCGAGCTGGTCACAAACCCACACAAGTAGAGGAAGACAGTCTCTCCAAACCGTACACCGGTGCGTAATTCTGCAGAAAAAATACTGTAAGCCTTCCTCATGGGGGGCTTCTCCCTCTTTTTTTTGCTCCTAGCAGCTTCTGTTAAACTCAGGTTAAACTCAAAAGCACGGCCGGTCTTAACACAAGGCTTAATAAGAAGGTAGGTAGCAGAAGGCTTCGGACATGGTGGGTTTCGAGGGTGATATCCTGCCATGACTAGCAAAGCAAAGGCGGTCATTTGGGCTAGTTTTTCGTTACATGCCCTCAATTACGAAACTCCCCCCTCCTACCACGATTACCCAGATGACCGCCACCTTCTCATTCTTCTTTCCTCAATGATTACCACATGCGATTGTTAATTAACACGGGAACACCATAGATTCCAGGCCTTGAGAATATGAACCGACACCGTGAACTTCAAGTTGTACAGGTCGACGTCTTCACCGATGTTCGATACGAAGGAAACCCTGCAGCAGTCGTGCTTGGAGCCGATCGAATGAGTGCAGAAACTATGACCAAGATCGCAAGAGAGATGAATGTTCGAGAAACTGTGTTTGTGTCCAAGTCGCGTGTTGGTGATTTTCGATTAAGGTACATGACTCCCAAAGGCGAGATTGAGTTCTCCGGGCATCCCACCATTGCTGCTTTCCACGTCTTAGTCGAGGAGGGTCTTGTTGAGGTGGTCAATGAAGTGACCCTATTCAATCTGGAAACAAACTCCGGATTGCTACCAGTAGAGATTGTCAAGAACGTGGCCACCGGTGTCCACGAAGTTCAGATTACGCATTCTCAGCCGGAGTTTCTTGCGAGCTACGACCCCAAGGATTACGCTAATGCTCTGGGTCTCTCCCTGGCTGACATCATGTCACCACATCCAGTTGAAACCGTCAGCACAGGAACTCCCTATCTGATGATTCCATTATCCACACAGAAGTCCCTTGACAGTATCTCTCCAGACTGGCAGTCATTGGTGGAATTATGTGAGAGCGGCGACTTCGTTGGACTCTGTGTCTTCACAAGGGATGTGCGTGAACCGACGTCTGATGCACAAGCGCGAGTCTTCATCCCTGCTCTTGGCGTCCCAGAAGATCCTGTTTCTGGTGTTCCTGCAGGATGCCTAGGAATCTACATGATACGCCACGGTCTAATGGCTCCTACATATCCAGTGACAAGCATCGTCATCGAACAAGGTCACTACATGGGCCGCCCGGGAAAGGTGTTTGTTGAGGTGAAGGGTGATACTGAGGGTATTGACCAGGTGAAGGTCAGCGGAGTTGGGGTCACAGTCATGAAGGGCATGCTCTACGTCTGATAGCCTTTCTCTTGTTCCTTGAGTATTTCCTCTTAGTATCTCAGTAGTGCGCCAGCACAAACGCTTATCACGAGAATAACGGGTGCTCCAAGCGGCGAAATCCATGCTTGACATTATGCAGAATGCAATCGAGACAATATCCGATGGTGATGTCGCATTTGCAGACATCCGGCAGGAAATCCATCAGGGAACACATATGGTCGTGATAAATGGCGACCTAAGGTCTCTCAACAGCGTAAACAAATCCGGCGCCGTTGCGAGGATACTTGTTGGAGAATGTTGGGGTCAGGCATCAACTACGAGTTCTATTACAAAGGAAACTCTGAGTGATCTTATCTCTGACGCGACACGGATGGCAAAGGCTAGTGCCAAACACTCGCGAAAGGCCATTGACCTTAGTACGATATCTTCTGAGGTCAAGACCGTTTGGCAAAAGGTGAAAGAAAATCCTGCTGATGTGCCAATGGAGGAGAAATTGGAATTCGTTATGGCGCTCGACAAAGCCCAGATGATTGACGAACGAATTGTCAATCCAAATTCTGTTTACCACGATAGTAGGAGAATCTTCAGATTAGTGAATAGTAATGGCTCTCGATTGGAATGGGATGAGATACGCACCCGGGCAATAGTTCAATCTGTAGCAAGAGAAGGAACCCGAATGCATTTTGATTATGAATTTCAAAATATCATGGGCGGGTACGAGCTCATTCGAACGATTGATACAACTGAATTTGCTGAGAAGAGCGCGAAGGGAGCAATTGCCCTTCTCTCTGCTGAGAAACCTCCTGCAGGTGAGAAGACAGTCGTTATGGATGGGATTATGGCTGGTATCATAGCTCACGAAGTGTGCGGGCATGGTAGCGAAGCAGATGAAGTCGTTAAGGGTAGATCATTCCTGACCGACATGGTTGGCAATAAGATCGGTACTGACTTGGTCACACTTGTTGATGATGGCACCCTGCCAGGTTTGCCTGGTAGCATTCCTTATGACTCAGAAGGAACCCCCTCATCAAGAACCACAATAATCGATGGCGGAGTATTTGCAGGGTATCTCCATAGTCTGGAAACCTCAGTCTTGATGGGAACTAAGGCAACTGGCAATGGTCGTGCTCAAGATTACAATCGCCGCATCTTCGCCCGCATGACTAATACCTTCTTTGATGTGGGTGACTGGAAGAGTGATGATATCGTTGCGGACACAAAGGATGGTCTCTTCATAGAGAAAGCAATGTCTGGAATGGAAGATGTTGTTGGAGGTGGTGTTCAGGTATCGGCTCTTAAAGGCTACATCATCAAGAACGGTGAACTGGGTGCATTGGTTCGTAGCGTGTCAGTCGCTGGCAAGGTGTTAGACATTCTGCAAACTGTTGACGCAGTAGGCGATACTCTGGAGTTCTCCGGCGGCAATTGTGGAAAGGGCGAGGAGGACTGGGTGCCCGTTTCCAGTGGCGGACCTCATCTAAGAGCTCGCGTTGTTGTGGGAGGTGGCTGAATGAACGTAAGAGAAGCTGCTGAACGGCTAATTGCTCTCTCAGAGAAGGAGGGTGCAACACAGGCTGAAGCATTCGCAATCTTGGCGAAGACCAAGAGCATCTATATCGATGACAACATCCCCAAGATTGCTGACTCAAAAGTCGAGCTGGGAGTTGGCCTTAAATTCATCATAGGCAAGAAGATAGGATATACGAGTTCTACGCTTGTTTCTGAGTCACCTAATGATGTCGTGCTCCGTGCAAAGGCTATGGCATCCATAAGTAACGAGGATTCCAAGTTCGATTCCCTCCCTGACCCTAAGAAGCCCTCTGGTTCACCTGACCGTTTCTATAATCCTAAGACCGCTGAAGTCGATTCTGCATATTTGCTAGACAAGGCAATGCAGGTGGTTGATTCTGCAGTTTCAGAAAATGTAAGCGTACCAAATGGAGTCCTTCGTTCAAGTTCAATCGACTTTCATGTTCAGAACTCTTTGGGTGTGAATGCTGGATCAATGTCCACAATGGTCTTCGGTCATTTCACGGCTAAGTCTGAAGGTTCCGGTGTCGTGGGCGAGGGCGTACAGCGGTGCTGGTCGAGAAGTATTCACGACATTGACTTCATTCAGATTGGGCAAAAACTCAAATCTCAGGCGCTTGCTGTTCTCAGGGCTGAACCCTTCAAGGACAAGTGGGAGAAGATAGTAGCTGTGCTTGCACCCAGCGAAGGTAGCGAGATGCTCGGCAGTTTGATTGGATTCGCAGCATCTGCAGAACAGGTGAATAACAAGTCAAGCCCCTGGACTGACAAGGTTGGCGATAGAGTTGCTCATGAGAATCTTACAGTCGTTGATAATGGTCTTTCAGAGATGGGCTTGCTCAGCGCAGTGGTTGATGATGAAGGGACACCGACTCAGACAACACTGATTATCGAGAAAGGTGTGCTTAAGTCCTATTTCTGCAACAACTACAACGCACGGCAGATGGATCTCCCATCAACTGGCAATGGGATAAGAAGGAACCCTCGGGATGCCCAGGGGGGATTCATTTCTGGTGCGGCTTGCCGTCCAACCACACTCGAAGCACGTGCAAGATCCAAGTCAGTTGATGACATCATCAGCGGTATTGACAAGGGCGTGTATATCGAACACTTCGCCTATCCTCTGGTCGATCCAATGGCCGGAACCTTCTCGAATGAGGTTCGGAATGCGTGTCTTATCGAGAACGGGGAACTAACGACTCAGGTTAAGTATGGATTACTAACGGGCAATCTCTACAAGTCCTTAATGAAGGAGATAACCCTTGGTGCTGATCTTCAAGCGAACTCAAGATATGTTATGCCGACCATAGCGTTCTCAGATGTTGATCTTGTGGGTCAGTAATCGAATGGAGTGCGATTTCCTGTTTGAAATCTCCATTATCTCAGTTAGGAGAGCCTACTGAACAGTCGATTCGATGATTCTCAAGCTGAGCATTACGAGTTCTGGCCCCTTGGTGCTCAAGAACTGCTTCATAGGTTTCCGAAAACTTGGAACATTCACTCTGATGTAGTCTATGAGCTCGCTCTTCGACGAGGTGAGGGCGCGGCGCATTCTTCTGACTTGGACCCGAACCCTCGTTTCGGTCATTTCGCTATCGTCATCCTCTTCTGTGAGAGCGATTTTAAGAAACCGCAGAATGTCATCAGCCATAGTCATGGACACTGTGACAAGCTTCTTACTGGTTCTGGGTTCCACCTTTGCTTTCTGCTTGGCTCTTTCGATTACTTTCAGTATCTCTTCTGGGGTTGGAATTTCTTCTCGAAGGTCATCTTCAATGACTAAGCGCTTCCAGCACCTCTTTCCCTGAAATTCAAGAGGCATAACATACCCCTTGGCATGCATTCGAGTGAGATGCTTTCTGAAGATGGCTTCTGTCGTTACTGAATGTGGACCTGATATATTGAGGAATTTCTGAAACAGGATTGGTTCGAATTCAATGATAGAGTAGCCAAAGGAACGAATGACCCCATTCTCTATGTTTCTCTCTGCGGCTTCTCCTTCTGCACCATCCAATCTAAGCCACCCCTACGACCGTTAGATGATAGATAGTTTCATTCTGCGTATATGAAGCTATGCGGCACCGACCCTTCTCGAAATATCGGCAGATGCAGCGCTATTCCTTGGGTCCCTTGAGGGGCGGAGGCCAGAACTGTGGTCTGACCTCAAACAAGGCCTACCTTTTCTTTAGAACAATTACCACTAGCAGGATAATGATAACTGCGGCCGCACTGGCTATTGCTATTATCATTAGGTCGAGAGGTTCGGGGGGTGGCGTAGCTGTTGTAGTGGGTGTAGTTGTAGTAGGTGTAGTTGTGGTAGTAGTTGCTGGTTCCACCCAAACGATTGTGAACGATTCCCTGATTGCAGAGTTCTCATCGTTATCATATGCGAGCACACCAATGTCAAGAGAACCATCCGTGATACTGGGAATCTGGGCTTCGTATACATCACTACCAATATGGGTCATATTGATTGACACACTATTATAGACCAAGGACACATTTAGAACGCCTCCAGGGTCGGTAACAGTACAAGTGATATTGACTAGTTCGCCCGATTCCGGTGAGGCGGGATTCCACTCCACATCGCCGATTCTAGGCCCTATTTCGTCTACATCCGGTATATTGCGCGTTGATCTATCGCCAGCAGCCCAGTCAAGGAAGTTCTCCAGTAGCAGAATGTTGTTGAACTGCGCCGATTTGCCATAATCGTGGTTGCTGAAGAAGGTCGTCCCTGCAACTATCACTCTCAGATCACCTATTTCCTCCACCGCCATGAGCGGAATCTGCTGCCCATTCTTGCCGTCCTCTGTATCATCATAGATCACGCTAGGTTCAGGAGATATTTGATCCGTCTGATATGCAGTTATGTCTGCATAGATGACTGGCAGCACCGGATCGTCATCTGTGAAGTACAGACTGGATGGTGAAAACATTGTGATTGTTGTAACGGATAGAGTAAGGTCCAGTGTTTCCTCCGCGGGAGGTATCACGGTCAGGTCGTTGTACCAAGGGTTATACGTCCCTTGCATGTAGACGTTGTCATCGTTGATATGGATGTGTGACCCAATTGCTTCTAGGATTTGATTGGGTCTGGCAGTGTCCTGATACTCCGAGTAATCTCCTCTCCCGGTGAGCAGGATCGTTCTATTCCCGCTCGAAGCCCAATCAGAGATGGCTGCTAGCTCAGCGGTACTGTAAACCTCTAGTGCACACGTTATCACTAGTAGATCCACATCGGCCAAGGCACTGGCATCAAACGCAGACACCTGCTTTTTCATCTCAAAGTGGTTTCTAGCCAATGTCATGTTGACTGATGTCAGCAAGTCCTGACCACTATAGTCTATGTAGTCATTTGAATGCGCATAATCAAACAGAGCAACATAATCGTACGTAATCGTAATCTCTGGCGCGTCGCAGTATTGTGAAAGCGTATAGAATAGCGAAAGACAACCATTGATTGCTAGCGAAAGACAATTTTCAGTTAGCTCTTTGATTTCTGCATTCGTTTCGAGCGCTTCGGATTCCTCATCAGCATATGCAGCATAGACCGTATCGTAGAACTGGTGTGAGTATATCGCGCAGTCAATGACGAACTGAGAAACATTGGTAACTACTCCCTCTTGGGGTGTTTCTAAAACAAGATCTGCTAGATGGGCATTGATATCACTCTCATATCCTACGTGGCCAGGCCAGTAGTCATCAGTGTGAACAGGTATGCAAGGGTCACTGAAGTAATGCGTCATTACCCCAACTGCGAAAAAGCCAGCCTCCCAATTGCCGGAGGTGAAGTTATCCCTTGTAAAGTTGAACCAACGGGCTGCTGCTGTTGGGGCATTGTGTTCACCAGTTTCGGGATAGTACAGATGATTGTCCCAGTCTTGCCACACTTGGTCAGGCGTTGTGCATCCTGCCAGCACCTCTGGTGCATAGTATTCGTAGGCCTCGTACCAGCTTGTGTTGCTGATTTGACTCATGGCTTCCGAAACCATGAACATGTGAGTCTGAAGTCCCCATGCCTCCACTGGAGCTGCCATTGGTAGAAAAATGGCAAAGGGGGCAATAGTTACAAGAAGGATCGCTACAACAACTAATGACTTTTTCATGGTTGCTCGCATGACCCGATGTGGATACGCGTATTAAGTAGTGTGGCAGATTGTGAGTTGAAAAAAAGAAGGGAGGAAGTAGAATGGGCGTTGCCCACGCTACTTCTCAGTATGTCCTATCGCTTCTTCATAATCACTACAACAATGATTATGATAACAACTACACCTATTCCTGCGGCCAGATAGATCATTGTCATATCAGCCGGAGGTGTTGGTGGAACGTACAGAGCCTTCTCAAGTCCTACAGTGATTCCCTGAACGACGAGTTTCTCACCGCTCAAATCAATACCATAGTATGCATGAGTTATCATTGGTCTGTAGTCACCGTAGGGTGCCGCACCGGACACGATAATGACACTGGTTTCGTTCGTTCCAGCCGCAACTTCTAGAGTTGCAGCAACGAATCCACCCACATCACCATCAGTGTGTGCGTACGGATATGTGACATCAGCATCTGTAATAGTGGCATTGCCACCATAGTACAGAAGCGGATACACGTTCTCAATGGCACCAGTTTCCAATGCGATTGGGTTCACGTCCTCACCAGGAGTCGTGCTGTTGCTTCCATAGAGCATGGTTGGTCCGTGCATCAGTACTGCATCAACACCTTCAACGATATCTGCAACAAATGCATCATCGCTGGTTCCGTTGGCCACTACTCGATAACCTGAACCACAGCAGCTGACTGGGTCCTCGACTGATGTTGGCTCATGATAGACATGAGAGCCCACTTCCTCAAGGATCA
>JABCTJ010000193.1 GCA_018238375.1 Candidatus Thorarchaeota archaeon | reverse complement strand
CGTTGATGTCAACTATAGCTTCAATGAAGTCGTGCGTGACATCATAATCTGAATCATCATCCAGTGGAACAACCGGAATCTGATTGAAGCTGACAACAGGAAAACGACTTAGGATTGCCTCTCCACTCGTGTAGTAGTAAATCCATTGGGCACAGTATCCTACATATGGTGATTCATTGACGAAATAAGCGTTGAACTGGTTGACAATTGCGTTTAGGGTGGAATTCCCATTGTCATCAAAAGTTCCAGTTTCTTCGAGAATGAGAATATCTGGATTCTCCTCCCATACTACGTGTTTCCAATCCGGATTGAAGCCAGACTCCTCTATGTTGTACGTCATGACCTTGAAGGTGCCACTGAATGGCTTGGTCGTTGACTCAACATTGTCCACGAGCACTTCTATGCCTTCAGAATCCGTCAATCCACCACTGTCAGTCACTTGAGCGTGTATAGTGTGCAACCCTTCTGTGTATACAGTTGTGTTCCAATCATAGGAGTTGGCGGTGATCAAGTAAGAACCGTCAATGTATATGTCCGCAATCAGATTCTCCTCATCGGTCACAGAAACACTGATTGTGGTTATGTTAGATACAACTCGACCATCACGAGGATTGTCGAGCGAGATTCGAGGGGCGCTGTTGCTGTCACCATTATCTATAGACACGGAAATCGTGTCCTCACCCCAATTCTCAGATGTGTCCCTAGCACGGCATCTCACTGAGTGCACTGTGTTACTCTCAGTAGTGGTATCCCATGTATATGACTGCGTTGTTGATTCCAGCTGGTCATCAATGTAAATCTCGTACATATCAATTGGATTCTCATCTGTCGCATTGAAAGTGACGATGACTGAACCTGCAAGCACCTCACTGGGACTTGGTGTGGTAATCGTCACTACCGGGGGCACATCATCCCGAGCTAGTTGATTATTGTACACAAGAAGCACAAATGCAACCGAAACCACCAGACAGATCACTACTATGACAAGGAATGCTGTTCTACGATTCAAGATGACTGCCTCTGCCTTACAGGGCGAATTCCATCGGATGGCAATCTTTATTGTGCCTTCATGAGGGGATACTGAGAATCCACCCCAAAACGACGGCGCCTTGCTAAATCCAAGAAGTCAACCCCTTTAATCTAATTCATATTGGCAAACCGTGCACTGACATCAATTCTGGCAGGTCCCCAGTAACGCAGATAAGTGGAACTCGATAGAATATGACACGGCGAGAATAGATGAAGAAAGCTATCATTGTCTACGAAAGCCTTTACGGAAACACGAAGCGCGTCGCCCAAGCAATCAAGGATGGTATGGAAAAGGTTGGGAACGTTGAGTGCTCAATCAAAAAGACCAGCGAAATCCACACAAATGACCTGCTGAGGTATGATGCGATTCTGTTTGGTGGTCCCAATCATAATCAAGAGCCTGCACGAAACATACTGAGATTTATTGATCGAGCGACAATAGTAGACCTGAATGGAAAGATTGGTGCTGCCTTTGACACATACACGGGCGGCAACATTGGTATCGCAGTTGCCAAATTGGAAACCATAATCCGAGAGAAGCTATCGGGTATGGAGTTGGTAGCCAACGGATTTTCTGCACTAGTTGAAGATAGAAGAGGACCACTCGCCAACGAGGAAATTCCGAGAGCAACAGAGTTCGGTGCTCTTGTGGGTCGCAAGCTGCTAATCTGATTGTATTCCTATCATCTAATCAATTCATAAGCAACTTAGCCCCGTACAGATTACATAGTCAGTTCGGTGGTTAGGTCGATGCGTCAGAAAGAGGTGTTGGTTGCCAGCATCGTTGGAATAGCCATGTTCATCACAGATCTGAAGTTCAGTTGGCTTTCCATGTATCTGGGAACTATTCCTGGGTTGTTTGTAATTGCTTTTGTTGTCGGAATGCTGGCAACAGACATTGGCGGTGGGCTCCTGAGCGCCTTCGTGGCATTGGTAGGAGGCGTGATATTATCTGTTGCCTTCTTTCAATACCTGTATCCTGAATTGTGGAATCCGGAAACAACCCTGTTAGGCGTACTCCTGTTCGTCCCCATGTATTCACTTAGGAATATGTTCCCAGACGAAGATATGTCCTTAGTGGAGGCCATCACGATGGTCGTCATTCTGCTAATCGTCACGCCAATTATGTATGCGATTAGTATAGGAATAGGAGCCATTGGTGGCTTTGCTGGAAGGCTTCTTCGAGAACGGATTATTGAACCAAGATGGCAGCAACCAGATCCAATCAAAGAAGCACCCAGTGAGAAACCATCTTTTACTGTTGGCCCGTGATTCTCAGTCATACATCATGTCCATTGCAGAGATAGACGAAGCAGACACTTGGGATGCCTAGAAATCAAGGTGAATTGTTTCCCAGCGAACCCGTCCTGCTTCCACGGCTTCCTTGATCCTACGTTCAGTCTTGCTGAGTCTGGCATTGCCTGTCTTTACATCTGCCAGAATCACGGTAATCGGTTCGTTTGAGTTCAGGTCCTTCACTGCTGTGTAACCATCAAAGATTAGGTAGTCTATCGGCGCTCCGATGAACCTTGCATCTGATGGGTCGTACTTGAAAACGTCACTCAAGAGAGGGACCATGTGTTCAGCAATCTTTCCTTTGAGCACATAGCGGCTACGATCTGCAGCGTCTTTCCTAATCCCTTTCTCCTGTTCAGCCCAGAGCTGTCTGAACTCAGCCTCGACTAATGAGATGCGATGCCTGAGACGCGCACTCATAGCAAGATAGACAATCAGTGTGAGGAGCAGTCCTACAGCAAGTCCGAGCAGGATGTCTTCGAATGCCATACAGTACAAGTCTATCCAAGCTATGTATGCGCGGGTAATAAACGGCTGGTGCAAAGCTGGACATATCTGGACAACTCCATTGTGGACTTTATATAGACCAATACGACATTGGTCGCTGAGGAATATGACACACCTGTGAAGGATCCTCACGGAGTAGTCCAGTGCCGTTTTCTGGACGTACTAGACTTCGGTGTCCAACTTTGTATAACTAACAATGAACGGTAATCGGAGAACTATACAAAGCAGGAATAACTCGCATCTATCCTGTGTCTTGATGATTCATTTTTGGAAAGGTTGATTAGATGCAACTGGAAGTGTGACATTTCGACAACAAGCACTATCCCGGAGTTAGACCTGAATAATGAGAGCTCAGACCAAGCTCATAGCCCTCGGTGCAGTCTTCATGGTGCTCTTAAGCTCAATCATTGTCATGGCCCTGATTGATGATGTTGAGGGTCCATTGATCTATCAAGTGGACATTCTTCCTGTGTCACCCAAGGCAGGAGATATGATAGCTGTCATCATCTACTGTATCGACTCCTCAGGTGTTTCGGGAGCCCAACTCTCAAGCTCGGTCAACGATGAGGAGTGGGTCGTAGAGGTCATGAAGTTCTACGCTTGCCTGTGTCTGGCGGGAGGAAGATGGACTGCAGCTTTCGGTCCGTTGAATGAAGGTGATAGCGGTAAGTTCTTTGTGACAGCTTTTGATAACTCCCCTTTCGAAAACGCTGCTGAAACGCAAGTCTACGAGATGGTAATAGAGGCTTAGAGTCGGTGATATGAAATGAAAATAGAAGTTATCCTTTACCTGATTATCATGATTTTAGGAATCGTGACTGCAATCGCACCGTGGACCTTTGCACCAGTCTGCATGACTGAAATGCGTTGTTATTTCACACGTGATGTGATGACTGTCCTTGGCGCGGCGATTTCGGTCGTGGCATTGCTGGGGATGTACAAGAGTATGGAATAATTTGAAGCCCTGTGGGAGGTTTTGGTGTGAACGCAGAACAACGCAAGATGTTGCAGGTAGTCTTAGTTATTGTGGGATGTTTTGGAATATACACCTACACCATTGCCACCTCGCAAGTGTACCACTATTGCGATTGGACAGGCCTTCTTATCGAAGAACGATACGGACACGAGGTTACTTTCATCTTCCACAATGGCACACGGAATTACTACAGTTGCATCAATGTTTCACTTCGTGCATTTGATGAATTAGTAATCACAGGGGAGATTGAACAGCTGGAGAATATCCAAGTTAGATGCGCCATGTGCGGCATGCTCATGGACTGGGACGATTCAATGAATGTCTGGATATACCAACCAGAGTATCTCTGTCCCACCACCGGTGAGCCCACAATTGTGGTCGTTTGTGAAAATGCTGATGAAGTGGATCTCTGTGAGGGGCACTTCCTCGATGCATACGGAGGAGCGATTATTTCCAATCCCTATGTTTGGCCTTCCTAGCGGTGATGCTTATGCACAAGAGACAACTGATACCCATTGCCACCATTGGATTACTGCTGTTCATCATATGGTCAATCCAGTCACAAACTGGTGCGGGCCATATGACAGGGTGGCCATTCTCGGATCTGGGACCTGCCATACTACAAGACTCGTATCTTGGGCGTGCGCCCGCTCTTGAATCACCCTTTGGAATGATAGGGGATATTCCTGGAGGGTATTCGCTCTATTCAGGAAACCCTGTCCAAGCCAGTCCACAAGACTCACTGGAGGAGTGGGTAAGCAGTCCAGGCCCGTGGATCATGCCCAGTTCAAGCTCAAGTCTTGAGTTTCTGGTTATAGCGGTGGCGTTTGCACTTGTGCCACTATGCTTGCTTGCAATCATTGGGAGGAAAAGCTATGGGAGTACGAAAACACAGTAATCTGGCCAGCTATGCCCTGGGCAACGTGCTCAAGTACCGCACAAGGAGTGCAGCGATTCTAATCGGACTAGTATTCGCCACTACTCTGCTATGTTCCACTGAATTCATCAGAGAGGGCTTGATGGTTGACCTGACTGCGTCCCTTGACGAGGGGCCAGACATTGTGGTGCAAAAGCTCGTGGGCGGCCGCCAGACATCAATTCCAATCGACTGGAAGGAGAATGTGAGTTTATTCTCCGGTGTTCGTTTGGCCACTCCAAGAACATGGGGATATACTGACATCGGCAACGGGAAGCTCCTCACAATAATGGGCGTCAATGCTACTGAATACGGTAGTATACTGGATTCGATTGGCACGGATATCGTAGGCGTTGGGAGGTTCCTCGAGGAATCTGATACAAGAAAGATGGTGGTGGGACAGGGAATAGTTGATGTGATGGCTGCCGCTGGAAGTCCGCGACATGTAGGAGTTGGAGCGCGACTGTCATTGATCACCTACGATGGTGAATTGATAGAATTCGAAGTTGTTGGCGTGTTCAGTAGCGACTCGAAAATCTACAGTTATGACATGGTTCTGACCGACATCAACAGTGCAGCTGCGGTTCTAGGTTACGATAATTCAACATGCACCGACCTGGCAATCTGGGCAGAACACGGCTCAAACGTGAACGCGGTGGCTCTGCAGATAGATAATGAGATACCTCAGTCCAGGGTCCTAACGCGAGATGCTATACGGGACATAATGATGAAGACTTATGGAGATAGAGCGGGCATTGTCGCACTTCTCTGGAGTGTGGTTCTGATGTCGGTGGTCCTACTCGCCTTCACCGCATCGACAGCGGGTTCCGATGAAGCCAGACGAGAGGTGGGACTTCTGAAAGCCTTGGGTTTCGACACTGTCGACATCCTTGAAATCAGGATGTTCGAGAGTGTTTCCATCGGCCTCCTCGGTGCCAGTCTAGGAATCTCCCTTGCTATAATCTATGACTTCTACATGGGAGCACCGGGTTTGGCAGGATACATACTTGGGTGGAGCTTGGTTCTTCTTAATGGCGGAATTCCACTCGTTATCTCTATTCCAACTATCTTTACTGTCTATGCCGTGGCACTGGTGCCTATACTGGTGGCAACAGTGGTGCCTGCATGGCGCAATGCAATCACAGAGCCCGACATAGTCCTGCGAGGTGTGTGAGATGACAACAGTGATTCGGACTGAAGATGTCTGGAAAACCTATAGTCTAGGAAGCCCGAGACAGGTAGACGCTGTGAAAGGAGCATCCATCGAGATACCAAAGGGAGTTATCACGGGGATTGGTGGCCCCAGCGGTTCCGGAAAAACAACTCTGCTAAGCCTCATAGGGCTGCTAACAAAGCCCTCCAAAGGTAAGGTCTTCATCGAGGATAAGGAGTTATCTGCCCTCTCTGAAGTATTCAGGACGAGGTTCAGACGCGAACGTATTGGCTTCATATTTCAGGCACAATACCTAATCCCTCAGCTTACCGCCACCGAGAATGTTGCGATCCCAAAGCTCTGTACAGACACCTCTCGGGGAGAGGCAGAGCGTCTAGCAAGAGAGAAACTCTCAGGTCTCGGACTGGGCCACAGACTGGACTTCAGAGTTGCCGAGCTCAGCGGAGGAGAGCAGCAGCGGGTGAGCATCGCAAGGTCATTGATGAATTCGCCCGAGATTCTTATCGCAGATGAGCCAAGCAGCTCCATTGAGGAGGCGCTCACCAAAGACCTCCTTGCTACGCTCAGAGATATGGTAGATAGAGATGAACTCACTGTGATTGTTGCCTCTCATGACCCATTGGTCTTGGGATGGTGTGATCGTTTGTACACCATGCGAAACGGAGAGATAATGACCCAATAAGCAGAATCGGTTCCTGATTGCGGGCGTTGCTGCTATCGTGATTCATGTAGGATTTCAGAGAATGTGTTTCCACTACAGCACCAAGATTAGATGAGAAACCATACTCACCATGCTGAAGAGTATCGCCACTGAAGACACCTTGAGTAGGAAACCACTTAGAGGCCTTATGCTGTCCAATGGCAAACCCTTCCATTTCCAAGCGGCCTCTAGTATGATGCGCCAACCCGCAGCCGCGATGCCAACCCAGAATAGGCCTGAGAAGAATGCAGTATCAGGAAACTCTTGAAAGAGACAGTAGGGGCAGTGATGTGTAGGTAGTCCTAGGACAAGCGGTGCGTAGGTATCGTGAATTGCTACAAGATACAGCAGGGCCACAACACAACACAGGAGGCCAGTAAGGAGAGGAACTTTGACTGAATATCCCTCGAACCACTGGACGACGATAAGGACAAGAGCCACAGTGACCGTAATAGCAATCACGAGTAGTCCAAACTCTGGACCGAAGATCGAAGATGGGGAGAATGGCGGATTAACGTCATAGGCACTGGAGCAACATGGAGCGTAGATGGGGCGGATCATGGCCACTAAGCCCACGTCCAAAGCACTATCTAAAAGAACCAAAGGGAATAGGGCCAATAGGAAGGAACGCGCCGGATATCGTGTGAATGGCTGCTCTGGTTGGTTACGGTTGGCGAACTCCACAACAAGCCATAAGCCATATACAAACGGAAGAAACATCTTCAAGATAATAGATATCGTGGAGTAGGGGGCGCCAACATTGACCACACCATAGGCACACATAGCACCTGGACAGTGAGGCACCAAAGACTGTAACATCCAGAAGAAGATGGGAACGTTGAGTAGTCTAGTAGTCAACACAATGATTCCTATCATACCCAATAGGTAATACCGCTGCTCGGCAGCATGGCGCTCCTCCTGATTTCCCTCCAGTCCCTCCGTGATAGATAATGAAACGTAGCCCCCATACATTGCCAGTCCAAGAGAGAGCACGCCAAGAACGAGCACAACAACTGTTGTTACAGTTATGATCATCGCTAAACACCCAAGCAATGTTGCTCGTCAATAGAGCGACTCTAAAGTATTATGCCAAGACCCGTTGCAACACCTATGGCGTATCCTGTTGAGCAACGCCAAGCGATTTCACGAATTAGATTCAGTGTTCTCGGGCATATCCTCAGTTGGACCAACGTGGACCTTAAGGCTCTCTCTCGAAACTATCCGTACCTTTGATCCAGTTGGAAAATCAGTTCCTTCATCACAGTAAGCGTCCCATATCTCGGAACCAAGCCGTACCTTTCCTGATGTGCTCGTCACAGTGCTAATCACAACAGCGGTCATTCCAACTAGATTGTAAATTTGATGTGACTCCGTTTGTTTGAGTGTAGGATACACCAAGTAGTACTTGATAGGCACAAAGATTGCTGCAATAATGATTCCCACGACAGCGACTAATACCGTATACTCTGGTGCGAAGAAATGCGCAAGCACAACAGCAATCGGTACTAACGCTAACTCATCCAGAGTGATGACTATGAACTTGGTTCTGGCTGAAACCACTTTACATACCGTCCCTTTTTGGTATTAGGAAGGAGAGATAATTGCTTTTGCTATGACCTCAAACTGCTCTCCACTTCAACAACCGTACCAGACTGTTAAAAAGACTGATGGCGGAGGAGCGGTCCAGTGACTGTGTTTGAAGACTGAAACTGTGCAGCTAATGGCAGGGGCGGCCATAC
>JABCTJ010000112.1 GCA_018238375.1 Candidatus Thorarchaeota archaeon | reverse complement strand
TCGCGTATCGTCATTGAAGTCGACGGGTTCAGTCCCATTTTTCCAAAGAGAAGAACTACCGTTTCCTTGAAAACCTATTTTCGTGCCTTAATAACGAGGTTTCTGTGTTCTGTGCTTGCGAATGGATTACCCCCGTAGTCTGAGTACGCCTCAAACTGACCAAAGCCCGCTGCACGTACGGCTTGGGTAAGGACTTCTTGATCGAGTTGAAGGACGCTCTGCGAAGATATTATGGTTGACCACCCCTCAGAACTCTTGACAAATGAGGTCAATACGAGCGTGGTTGATTCCTCGGGCTCAAGGTGATTGAAGAACCGGGCAAAGATAACTAAGTTTCCCTCGCTAGTGACCCCTCCTTTCGGCTGAAAGAACCTAGACTTGGTTTTCTTGATTTGCTCAAAGTTGAGGACTTGGGCTACAAAAACACCATCGGAGTTCAGCCGGGAGTGTACTGCTGAGAGAAGATTCTTTGCCTCTTGTAGCGCGGGCACTAGGGCTAGAGAATTTCCGAGACAGATGATGAGATCAAACTTTTCCTTCAGGATGGTTTCCAGATTCGTCATGTCTGCAACCATGAATCGTATTTCCACTCCGTTTTCAGCTGCGAGTTCCTTGGCGGCCTGAATCATGGCAGTGCTACTATCGAAACCAACAACATCTGCGCCCTTGAGAGCCAGTGCAACAGAGTGTCTTCCACTCCCGCAAGCCATGTCCAGAATTCTATTGCCGCCTGATTCTGAGAGTGCATTCAGAATGAAAGGCAATTCACGTCCAAGTCTTGCATCCCAGTTGATGGACCGATCGTATACAAGACTAAGGTTGTCAAACGAACTCATCGTTGTATCATCTCATCTACATCTGATTCTAGATCCTCGCGCGAGTAAAGCACACGACCTTCCATTCCTCCCGCAACGGTGAGCGTCTGCCCACTGATATGACCCGATAGCTTGTCTGAAGCAAGATATAGAATTGCACCTGCAATATCCTCAGGTACGGCAGTCTTTCGCAATGGTATCGTCTGCAAGATTCGAGTTGCCTTCTCGCTGTCAGTGAGAACCTCTTTAGACATGGGTGTTAGTGTCCAACCAGGATTCACCAGATTGACCCTTCCCTTCTTTGCGACATGCACAATCTCGTTCTTGATACTCATCATGAGTCCATGTAGAGCCGCCTTTGATGTGGCATAATCTGCGAACCAGGCTTCTCCAAACAATCCTGCCGTTGAACCAATCAGAATGAGGGATGCGTGATTCCCATGATGATTGGCTAGGTTCTCAACGAAGTATTTTGAACAAAGAAATACGCCTGTGAGATTGACTGCCATTGTTCTTTGCCACTGTTTCAGGCTCATCTCGTGGATGGGAGCTGGCGCATGATTGGCTATCCCTGCATTCGCCACCATTATGTCAATTCGTCCGAATGTATTCTGTGATTGTTCGAAAAGTGATTTCACTTCTGACTCTTCTCGCACATCGACCTTGACAACTGCAAGCTGTTTCTGTGAGTTCTCCTGAATCCCGTCAAGCGCATCCCGTGAATGATTGTAGGTAGCGGTGACTTTCGCATCTTCTATCAAAAAAGCCCGTACCAATTCAAGACCGATGCCTCCAGAAGCTCCAGTTATCAAAACATGTTTGTCCTTCAGGCCGAGATCCATGTCATTCCTCCTCCATCAGGGCGATTTACCATTGAGCGAGTCCATAAGAGCAAGCAACGGGTTCAGAACACGATTAATTCTAAATCGCATTTGATAAGCAAGCTGTAGCAGCTCCGTTTCCCCTGCTTGTGTTATTTCGTAGCCTCGACGCTTCCTTCCCACTTCTTCTTGTATTGACCTAACGAAGCCCTGTTTCTCCAGGCGACGCAACTCTGTATAGACCGTGCCTGACTTCAGCTTTACTCTGCCGTCAGTGAAACTCGATATGACCTTCATCAGATTGTATCCTGTCGATTGTGGGTGAGCCTGAATAAAGGTGAGAAAGAGTGCTCTGACAATAGGCAGAGGCTCCAGTGGGCGGTGGGAGTTATCGCTGGACAATGCGTTATCCTCCTCAGTAATGGGGCTCCTCAAAGCACCATTTGATTCTGTCCCTCTTTCGTCTGGAGCATCCGCTCATCGTAGTTTCCTTCAAGGCGTACTCAAGAACACCACATTAGCAGCAGCGATGAATCCGCTCAACAATAGAACTCCAATCCCAAGAACGATGTTCAACATCAGCAGTGATCCGTTCACCTTCATTTTCTTGGGTTCAGGCATAGCTCTCTTAGGAATTACTATGCTTCTAACGATTGAGATAGTCACCATCAAAGCAATCATGAGATGCTTGATGGCCAACCAAGTCGAGAATTCATTGCCAAAGCTGAGGGGTCCTAGGTACAGGGGAGAGATTCTGCTGAGCAATATGCCTGTAATTAACAGACCAATCATTGATAGGTATGATAGCATGCTTAGCCGCTTTCTGATGGCCTCAATCAGTTTCTTTGTTTCAGGACCTAGTCCTAGTGTCTTCTTTATGGTCGGTAGTATAACAAACCCGAGGACAAGCATTCCGCCAATCCACATCACAGTGAAAAGGTCGTGTAGGAAGCTTACCAATCCCAGTAGTATTAGTTCTGCCATTTGTAAGTGACCTCCAGTATATACCATCTGGATATGTAGCAAAGCTACACATATCTGAAGTACCTATAAATGTTAGCAATGGTACGCTAATGTGAAATACAGAAGATTCCTGCAATAGATTGCTGTGCTTCTAGGCTGCATCATCAACCTGCCATTGAATTCTATGGAATTTGTCTAGCAGTACCTTTGGCCAGGTCCCATTGGACCTGAGTTGAATGTCTGCGCTGAGTACAACTGAGGTTTCAAGCTCCAAGACCTTGAGCCTTGGACAAAAGAACAATGGTGAGAGGTCAACCTGCTTGAACAGATTATGGGTGAGGTATATTTCCTCGAGATCGATGCAATGATTTAGAGGGGACAGATCCATCTCGTAAAGGAGGTTCCGATCGAGCCGGAGGGCCTGAAGACCAAGGCATTTCCTGAGAGGGCTTAGATCGATGCTTTGGATCTTGTTGTTTCGAAGGTTCAGCTCTTCAAGCTTCAAACACCAGATGAGTGACGTGAGGTCTATCACTGCAATATCGCGTAAATCAAGGAAGATCTCCTTGGAGTTGACATCAAAGCTCTCGTACTTGTGCAGACCTGTTGTGGTCATGTATTGGATGACAATCTCGTCCATTTCCGGACGCCTCCCTCAAGCGTGCAACGCGGTCAATCTGAATCCACGCTCACTGGACTGTTCTTCAAGTATAGAAAATCCTACCACTTAAGGGTTAGTTTTGATATCACATGGGAATCAAGCAGAGGAGTGAAATACACAGTTGAAACTAAATACGCGGAGTTGAATGGAAGCCATGCCACGCCGTCAGTCATTGGTTCTACTTACCACCTTCTGCCTACTCTATCTAGTTCTGAACATCAGCCCTGTGTCGGTCAGATCTCTTCAAGTTCGGGCGTCTTCTCTAGAATTTGAAGGGCGTGTGGAACCGGAAACCTCTGAAGCATGCGTGCGGGGCTCTCTTGCCTTGCAACTGGGGCCCTCGCCACCTGACCCCCCAAGTTTGGGAACGATTGCGATAATCGTAGAAGCCACTCTATCTCCTGCTGTTTCAGTAGCGGTGACTCAATATCGGCAAGACCTCAATAACTCCGGCTATAACACGATTCTCTACACACAGCCAATCGACACACACCAGGAGCTCAAGGACAATCTCACGCATTGGTATGAATCAGAAGACCTGCTTGGTGCCGTCCTCATCGGTCGACTTCCTTATGCACAGTTCTACCACCCTGCTGGTGACTTCGACGCTGAAACCTTCATCTGTGACTTGTACCTCATGGACCTCGACGGTACTTGGTCAGATACAAATCCGAAGGACGGCATCTATGACGACCACTACCCCTTCATGGCTGGCTCAGATATTTATCCAGAGATATTCGTGGGGCGAATTGACCCGAGTTGTTTGTCATGGGGATCCGGGACTGCAAGTCACGTGAACACATACCTTTCAAGAATCCATAGCTACAGAACGGGGGGTGTGCAGAGACAAGGTCGTGCTCTGGTATATGTTGACGACGACTGGTCGGGATATTGGGGGTCTCGTTGGGATAATGACGTCGGACTCGCATACTCGAATCGCACCTTTGAGCAGACCGATGAGTTGACGCGGGCAAGCGATTGGTTAAACAGACTCTCTCAGGACTATCAAATGGGACATGTCTGTGTGCATAGCTCTCCCATTGCGCATCACTTCGGACCTGGAGGTTCCGGGGAAGGAATCGCGACCAATACTCAGATCCGAGGGGTTCCTCCTGCATTTAACTTCTACAATCTGTTTGCCTGTTCTGGAACCAAGTGGACGGTCGCTGATAACTTGGGTGTCACCTATGCATTCAGTGGTAACTACAGTCTGGCATCTGTGGGGAGTACAAAAACTGGCAGCATGATGGATTGCAACTACTTCTACGAACCCCTAGGTTTGAACATGACCATAGGTGACAGCCTTGCCCAGTGGTTCTCGAACTCCTTAACCACCAGTAGCTCTGCGGGGTCCCTGTATCTCGAATGGTATTACGGCATGGATATCATTGGCGACCCTCTTCTCACATTACAGTATGATTGTACGGTACTCGCACCAATCGTTTCCTCGTCAACCCATCCCATCTCCAACCAGTGGTACACGAATCCACGTCCTCAACTGAACTGGACTGTCCCGCCCGACGTAAACGCAATTTCAGGCTACTTCTATGTCATTGACCGAAATGCTTCCACAGTTCCAGCTGCTACCACGGGCACCTACACAGCGATGAACGGTACTCAGGTCAGTGTTGATTTGGATGACGGGACTTGGTATCTTCATGTAGTAGCTACAGATTCAGTTGGCAATACTGGGACTACTGCAGCCCATTATCGAATCAATATCGACCAAACAGCCCCCTCAGTTGCAATCGAAACCCCTTCAGATTTCCATAACAGCTCTGCTGATTCCTTGGATCTTGCATGGAGTGCCATTGACACATGCAGCGGCTGCGTTAAATCGAAAGTATGGGTGGATAACTCCTCAGCTGTCATCTATGACGGTTCAGCTCTAAGTATTGAGCTGACCGCTCTAAGCGAAGGTAGTCATACAATCAATGTTACAGTCTTTGATGCCGCGGGGAACTTGGCAAGTGCAGAAATTGCAGTTCAGGTCGACCTTACCAATCCCATAGTGAGCATCACGAATCCGCTGGAAGGTGCTCTCACCTGGTCTGATTTTGTTGTCACATGGCTGGCAAGCGATGAGGGGTCTGGCTATCAAAAGGTGGAGATTTGGGTCGACGACACATTGCAGCTCACTGTGCAGTCCCCAGACACAACTGGCACAATTTCTGCTTTGGCTGCGGGCGCACATTCAGTGATTGTAGTTGTCTTCGATTGGGCTAACCGTTCAGCCTCAGCTAACGTCACAATTACGGTGTTTCCAACTAGTCTAGCAATAGGACTTATCGTAGGATTGGTCGTTGTTGTTATCGCCATCCCCATACTCCGGAAACGCTAGACTCAATGGTACCATGCGGAAAACCTTAATGCATGAAGTGACCGCCTCGCACTCGTTACTAAGGCAATTTGCCTTATGCATAATGAAGAATGGAGACTATATTGGAAATGACAATTGAACCTCTCATGAATGCCTTGAAGGCTATGTCCCCCGAGGTCCTATCGGTAATGCTTGATACGCTACCGATTGAGTTCTCAGTAGTCGATGCAGATGACAATGTTCTCTTTTGGAATCAACATGGCACTCGCATATTCAAGCGAGGACCAGGTGTAATTGGCAGAAACGTACGTATGTGTCATCCAAAAGGCAGCCTTGACAAGGTGGAAAACGTTATCAAATACTTGAAGAGTGGCAAGGGTGATCACGTCGCCTTCTGGATAGATCTGCCAGATGGAGAAACCACACGAAAGATACTCATAAGATACTTCGCCATGCGTGACAGCGAGGGTAAGTACTTGGGCACGCTCGAAGCATCATTGAACCTAACCCCACTTCAGAAGATCAAAGGCGAGAGCAGACTAGCCGATTTTAAGTAGGGTGACATCTGGCGTCCCATTTGAGGTGTCGGATTCTCTATAAGGACGCGCCTCATCTCAACTCCTGTGCCTATCGAAAAGGACTACCGCGGCTCTTGGAAAGTCACCGAAGAGCACAATGGACACGCTGTATGGACTACACACAGTCGTGGGGATGGAGTGATTCACGGCACAACTGTTGGAGTACACATGGAGTCGTGCGTTGGATGCATGAAGTGTATCACAGCATGTCCAACAGATGTATTCACTGCATGGATCGACAGTGCTGGTCGCGATGTAGTAGATCCTGTGCGCGAAAGCGAATGTATACTATGTTTGGTCTGTGAGATGATCTGTCCAACAGATGCCATCAGCATCACAAGAGCGGGGGGGTCCGAGGACACTCTGAAATCATTGCTTGAGTAATGTTTTCAACTCCTCGATTCTTGTCAGCAGCATACTCTTATGGTACGGTGCACAAGTCTACTACCTGCGAGGTTTGACTGTTGTTTGATGTTCTGCTCAGCAAGGAAGAGAAGAAGGTCCGTGACGAAGTGCGAGCCTTTGTTCGCGATAAGGTCGATCGCACGCTCATCCTCAAAATGGACAGTAAGGAAAAAGAGTACCCCTCTGAATTTGTAAAGGCAGCTGGAAAGGAGAATCTTCTTGGGCTCAGATTTCCTAAGAAGTATGGCGGCCGAGATCTGGGTTGGGTTTCTGAAATGCTGGCTGTTGAAGAAGTGGGTGTGCTTGGGATTGCGCTCGGTTGTG